>JAJFKQ010000266.1 GCA_021773155.1 Woeseiaceae bacterium
ATGGAAATCGATCAAGTGCTTGAGACTCGAGTAATCGACCCGATTACTGCCATCAAACGGCGTCACCAGGGCGACCAGGCTACCCGTAAACACATCTTGTCCTCGCCACAAATAAGGCGGCGATGTTACTGTTCATATCCGGTGCTGGCAAGGCTTTGAGGCCTTTCAGTTTCGCTAATTAGAGAGTTTCGAGATATATGTCACAACTTATTGTTATTTCAGCAGTTGGTAAAGATCGGACGGGTGTCGTTCAGGATCTGAGCAAAGTAATCCTCTCTTGCGGTGGCAACATTGAGGAAAGCCGCATGACAACATTGGGCTCCGAGTTCGCCATGTTGCTATTGGTGTCCGGTAATTGGGCAACACTGAACAAGCTTGAGCAGGGCCTGAACAAACTCGGCGACGGCAAAGACCTGGCCGTTTCAATACGCCAGACTGATGCCAAGGCGGCAGCCGGCGATCGTATGCCCTACGCCGTCGACATAGTGAGTCTTGATCAACAGGGAATCGTATTCAACCTCGCTAATTTCTTCACTTCTCATGACATCGAGATCGCCGATGTAGCAACGCGCAGCTACGCCGCTGCCCACACTGGTTCACCCATGTTCTCAGTGCAGATGGCTATCAACGTCCCGTCAACGGTTCATATCGCGCAGCTTCGGGAAGAATTTATGGAGATTTGCGACCGTTTGAACCTCGACGCCATCTTAGAACCAGTGAAAGCATAAACCGTAGCGGAGCAACCATGAGCGCACCCCGACTAAACCGTGTCGTCGGCAACTTCAAAGCCGAGGCAACCCGTGGCAAGACCATCCAGTTGAAGGAACTGCGTGGCCAAAATGTTGTTATCTATTTCTACCCGAAAGACAACACATCGGGCTGTACGCTGGAGGGGCAGGATTTTCGCGACTTGCATGCGAAATTCAAGCGACGGAAAACCGTTATTCTGGGAGTCTCCCGAGATAGCCTGGCCTCGCATGAGAAGTTCCGCGATAAACAGACGTTCCCGTTTGATCTGATTTCGGACCCCGATGAAGCCTTGTGCAGGCATTTCGACGTCATTCACGAAAAGACACTGTATGGTAGAAAATTCATGGGAATTGTACGCAGTACATTCCTCATCGACACAGACGGAAAGCTGCGCGGCGAATGGCGTAAGGTCAAAGTCAAAGGCCACGCCGCCGAGGTTTTGGACGCTGTGAAAGCACTGAAATAGCGGGAACGTCAGAGGATTAGCCCAGTCGAATCAAGCATGCTGAAACCCAAACTTAAATCTGCCCTGCTGTCCGTTGTCACCGCCGCAGTCGTGTTTGTTAGTGGCGCGGGTGCCGACGACATCAAACTTCCGGATATGGGCAGCCCTGCTGACGCTATTCTTTCGACGAACGATGAAGCCCAGATTGGTCGCGCGATCATGCGTGATATTCGTAAGAGTGGCCTAGTCGTCGAGGACCCGCTGGTTAACGAATACATCAATCAAGTCGGCAATAAAGTCGCCGCGCAAACCAATGAAGGCGATCACCACTTCACATTCTTCGTCATCGAAGATCACCGAATAAACGCGTTCGCCCTGCCGGGCGGTTACATTGGTATACACACCGGTCTACTCGAAGCAACTCGCAACGAGGATGAACTCGCCGGGGTGCTGGCGCACGAAATTGCACACGTCACACAGCGCCATATTGCACGAGCCGTCCATGCCAGCTCTCGCCAGAGCATACTGTCGACAGCAATGATGCTGGGCGCAATACTCGCGGGTGTAGCTGGCGGCGGATCCGACGTCATCCAGGCAGGAATAGCCGTTGCTCAAGGTACCGCAGCGCAACAACGAATCAATTTCACGCGCTCCAACGAGCACGAAGCCGACAGGGTCGGTATTGCAGCACTGGCCGATGCCGGCTTCGACCCATACGGCATGGCATCTTTTTTCGACATCATGTCTCGCCAAAACACCCGGGCGCCGGATGAGCGCGCACCGGAATTCCTGAGGACTCACCCGGTAACATCATCTCGAATCGCGGAAGCTCGAGACAGGGCGAGAAGCTACCCGCAGATCCGGAGCGATGACTCTATAAGTTACGGTATCGCCAAGATCCGCTTGATCGTGGACCGTTTCGAAACACCCAAGGAAGCCGTTGCCTATTTCGAGAAGCGCCCATACCAGCGTCAAAATGATCTGGAACGCTACGGGAGGTTGCTCGCTTATCTGCGTGACGGCAGTTACTTCAAAGCGTTAGACATCATCAACTATCTGACAGAAGAAAATCCAGATGTCATCGCCTATCACATTGCTCTTGGCGACACCCAGATGTTGCTGCGGCGTTACGATGAGGCCGATGAAACTTATGAGAACGCTCTGAAGCTGTTTCCTCGTAACGTCCCGGTCGTTATTGCTTATGCGGAACGCTTGCTCGAACTGGATCAACCGGAAAAAGCCCACAAAATTCTGCTCGACTTGTTGAATAATGTGCCACCGACTCCTGACCAGATTCGCCTGATCGCCCGTGCAGCCAACGAAGCCGGTGAAAGTGCCGAATCACTGTATTACCTCTCAGAGTACCGCTTGATGATCGGTGACCTCATCGGTGGCATCGGCCACTTGCAGCAAGCACTGCGTCTGCCGGAATTGCAGGAGATACAGCGCATCCGTTTTGAAGCCCGTATCGACTTCATTCGTGAGTTTATGTCCGAAGAGCAACTGCGACGAATGCAAAGCAGTCATCCTTCCGGAAAAACAGCGCGTAACGCTCTTTAATCGTGAATTCGGGATATCTCCTTAATCTGGCGATCTTCGCACTGGCGTTAGGAGCATCTGGCTGTTCGTCAATTCCGGTTGATGAGCGCGCAGAGTCCGATCCCTGGGAGCCCATGAATCGTTCGCTATTCAGCGTAAACACGACGATCGACAAGGTGACCACCAAGCCATTAGCAAAAGGCTATCGAGCGGTTGTTCCTGGCCCGGTTCGCAAAGGCATCTCGAATTTTTTCAGCAACCTTGTGGCGCCTCGATCGGCCATCAATAATTTTTTACAAGGCAAACCTGGACGCGGCGTTTCCGAGATCGGACGTTTCGTCATAAACAGTACTATTGGTGTTGGCGGACTCATCGATATCGCGACACCAAGCGGCCTTGAAGAATACCGCGAGGACTTCGGGCAGACCGCGGCAGTCTGGGGCGTGCCGGATGGGCCGTACGTGATGTTGCCCTTTCTCGGCCCGCAAACATTGCGCGATGCCGTCTTCCTGCCCGTCGATATCGTCGCAGACCCACTCTACCAGTACGACAACACGTCGGTTCGTGACAAGTTGTATGTCCTGCGCCTGATCGATCTTCGTTACCGGCTGCTTGCGGCCGACAAATTCCTGGACGACTCCAAGGATAAGTACGTAACGACCCGCGAGTCATACCTGCAAAACCGTGAATACGAAGTCTACGACGGCGACCCGCCAGAGGATGATGACTTTTTCGACGAGTTTCTCGAGGAAGACTAAAACGTACCGCCGTTATTGATGATCCGGCGACTCGATAAAGCCGGCCCAGCGCTCACCACGCGTCAATAGCTCATCGACTTCCGTCGTTTTGGCGATCGCAAGAACACGATCGGGCATACCCGAAAAGCGAATTTCCCGCACTGTGTGATTAGCCCATGTGACCCATTCGAGCAGTAGTGCGAGACCGGCCGAATCACTCATTGTGACGCCGGACAGATCTATCTCAAGACGTGTGTGTTCCTCGAACGGTCGCTCACTGGCCTGCAATATGCGTTCGGCGGTATCAAATGACATCTCTCCGGACAAAGCGAAGTGACCGTCACCAAGATCTTTGAGCGTGAATTCACCCATCGCTGGTGATGCCTGCCTCGCCTTCAAGTCGTTCTATTACAGCCTCAAGGCTGGAGCCGCGAATCTCGGAATCCATTTCAGCCCGAAAATTTCTAACGTAGGAGATGCCTTCGATCACGATATTGAACAACAACCACCCGGAATCACGTTTCACCAGTTCATAGTCGACAGCGACCTTGCTACCGTCATTGAGCTCCACGGTACTTCTGACTTTAGTGCGTTTCTTCGTTAGATCGCCCCGAAACGGCAGCACCGTCACACGGTCCTGTTCGAATTCGAGCAAGCCATCGGCATAACGTCGCAACAGTGCCTGATAAAAGGCCTCTATAAAGCGTTCACGCTGTGCTTCATCGGCGCTACGCCAGTGTTTGGCAAGCACGATCTGGGCAGCGAACTTGCGATCAAATCTTGGCAACAGAATTTCGTCGATTAGCGCATACAACGACTGGCGATCGGCAGCCAATTCCTCCTGCCGACCGTCCGTCTTGTCAGCTAGCTGCTGCACCGCGCTCTCAATGACTTCCTGCGGTGATTGTTCCTCGCCGTTCACTGGCATCGCCGCCAGAGCAGCGGTGAGCGTGAGCGACATTAATAACGCCTTCATTCATCGTCTCCGGATCCGGAGCTGACCAGGAATTTCCCAATCAGGTTCTCAAGCACGATAGCGTCCTGCACAAAAAATATTTCACTGCCGTTTTCGAGATTGTCTTCGGAACCACCCGCTTGCAATCCGATGTACTGACTACCCAGCAGTCCAGAGGTCAGGATGCTCGCATCGGAATCGTCCGGAATCGCACCGTATTTGCTGTCAATTTCGAAAACGACTTTGGCTTGCAGTCGCTGCGCGTCAAAGGTAACGCTGGTTACGCGGCCAATAGTAACGCCGGACATTGCGACCGGTGCCCGGGATTTTAGACTACCAACGTTGTCAAACCAGGCTTCGACTTCATAAGTATCGTCGGCCGAAAATCTGTCGCCACCGGTCGTTTGCGTTGTCAGGAAAAACAACGCCGAAATCCCCAGCAGGGCGAACAGACCAGTGCCAACTTCAACTGAACGTGTTTGCTGCATAACTGCTCCTTAAAGCATGACTGCCGTGATCATAAAATCGAGGATCAATACCGCGATCGCTGTAATCACAACCGTTCTCGTTGTCGCCCTGCCGACGCCTTCAGCCGTCGGGATCGCATTATATCCCTCCCAGACCGCCAGCAGGCTCGCGACAATACCAAATACAATACTTTTAAATATGCCTTCCTGAATATCTTTGATGTCGACCGACAACTGCATCTGTTGCCAGAATGCTCCAACATCGACGCTCAACAGGTATACGGCGACAACATCGGCGCCGAACAGGCCAATGCAGGTAAATACAGCTACCAGCAACGGCATCGAGATAACGCCTCCCACAAAGCGTGGCACCAAAACTCGTCGGACCGGATTAACTGCCATCATTTCCATGGCAGAGAGCTGATCGGTTGCCTTCATAAGTCCTATCTCCGAGGACAAAGCGGTCCCGGCCCTGCCAGCGAACAGCAACGCTGTGATCACAGGACCAAGCTCTTTGATCAGCGCCAGGGCAACGACGGTTCCGACCGAGTCTTCGGCATTGAAACGCGCCAGATTGGCATAACCCTGCAAAGCCAGAACACCACCGACGAAAAAACCGCAGACCATGATGATGACGAGTGATAACGCACCGGTGTTGTAGACCTGCTTGATGACCAGACCCGGTCGGCGCAGCAACATGCGCGGCGAATGTCGGACCAGGCGCAGGAAAAATAGCTGGAACGCACCAAAAGTGCGTACAAACTCAAAGACGTTATTGTAGATATCTCGTAATACGGATGTCATTCGGAGTCCCGCCCCAGCAATTGCTCCGCGTAGTCTGGGGCGTCGAAGTGAAAAGCGACCGGACCATCGGCCATGCCATGCATGAACTGTCGCACCAGTTCTGAATTCGCCGCTTGCAGTTCGTCCGGACTACCGCTCGCCGCGACTTTGCCGTCGGAGATCAGGTAACTTCTGTCAGCCACGGTCGATACTTCCGCGACGTCGTGACTCACGACAATACTCGTGATGCCAAGTGCATCATTCATGCGCCGCACCAGGCGCACGATCACGCCCATGGAAATCGGATCGAGGCCCACAAAAGGCTCATCGTAAATCAGTATGTCCGGATCCATGACCATCGCACGTGCCAGCGCGACCCGGCGCGCCATGCCGCCCGATAATTCGGTTGGCGACATATCCGCGGCACCACGCAGCCCAACGGCATGCAGTTTCGTCAGAACAACGTGTCGGATCAGGCGATTGGTCAGCTTGGTGTGCTCACGCAATGGAAAAGCCACGTTTTCGAACACGTTGAGATCCGTCAGCAACGCACCATTCTGGAACAACATACCGAATCGCTGCCGAAGCTCATAAAGCTTGCGTTGATTCAATGTCGCAATATCAACGCCGTTCACGTAAATAGCGCCCTGCTGAGGAATCAGCTGGCGAGTTATGAGCCTTAACAGCGTTGTCTTGCCGGTGCCGCTGGGACCCATGAACGCGGTAACTTCACCGCGTTTGATGGTTAGATTGAGACCCTTGAAAATCACGCGTGCACCGCGCGAATACATTAGATCGCGAATCTCAATCAAATTCTCAGAATCAGCCTCCACAAATAGTGCGCGCTTTATGCGGCGTCCGATTCCATGCTGGTTTCGTACTGACCAGCATGCGCCAGACTATTGAGTTTCGCTCGCTTGAACAATGCTGACTGACCGGCACCGTAGTTGTCTTCACTGCCTTGCCAGGCATCAAGAGCCGGGGCCTGCAATGCACGTCCGTAGGAAAACGACAGTTCCCACGGCAGGTCGCCTGCTTTGTTCATTAGATCGAGATGTTCGGTAGCTTCTTCCGCCGTCTGCCCACCGGAAAGAAATGCGATACCAGGAACTTCGGCTGGAACATGAGCCTTCAGGCAGCGCAATGTTGCCTCTGCGACTTCCGCAGGAGACGCACGGTCTGCAGCATCGGACCCCGAAATAACCATGTTCGGCTTCAGGATAATGCCTTCGAGCGCGACCTTGTGTTCAGCCAGCGCGGCAAATAATGCGCCCAGTGCGCCATTGGTCACCTCTTCACAGCGCTCGATGCTGTGATCGCCGTCCATCAACACTTCGGGCTCAACGATCGGCACAATATTCGCTTCCTGACACAGGGCCGCGTAGCGCGCGAGTGCGCGTGCGTTAGCCTTCAGACAGAAATCCGAGGGAATGTCCGCGCCGATATTGATGACTGCTCGCCATTTGGCAAAGCGGGCGCCGAGATCGTAGTACTCGGCGAGGCGATCGCGCAAGCCGTCCAGGCCTTCAGTGATGGTCTCACCCGGAAAACCAGCCAGTGGCTTGGCGCCAGTGTCGACCTTGATTCCCGGAACCATGCCGAGATCACTCAAATATTTGGCAAACGGTACGCCGTCTGATGTCGACTGCCGCAGCGTTTCGTCATAGAGGATTACACCACCGATGTAGTCCGCGACACCTGGTGTCGTAAACAACATTTCGCGATAGCGTTGGCGGGATGCCTCTGTCGATTCGGTATTAATAGTATCGAATCGCTTACCTATAGTCGGTGTACTCTCGTCGGCAGCCAAAATGCCTTTGCCAGCGCCGACCATAGCGTTGGCGACAGAGTTCAACTCGTTGAGATTCATGCGGGTTTTCTCCAACAAAACAGGGCTGGGTAGCATAGCAAAATCCTGCTCGGACAGCGCACGAATATCGCCACAGGTATAGCCTGCGACCTTAAATAGGACTAAAATAGTCCCTTATTGAATCACTCTCGGAGCGAATTGTGCTCAGACTCAGCAAACTTACCGATTACGGAACCGTCTTGCTTGCCCATTTGGCGGCAAACAAGGGGGCTGTTTGCAGTGCCGCGGATGTTGCCACGGCTACAGGTGTTGCCGTACCGACAGTGAGCAAATTATTAAAATCATTGGGCCGGAACGGTCTGGTGACATCGACGCGCGGCACGAACGGCGGCTACAGGCTGGCGCGCGATCCGAACGACATCAGCGCAGCTGACATTATTGACGCGCTGGAGGGGCCTGTGTCCATAACCGAGTGCAGCGCGGATGACAGTCAGTGCGAGCACGAAGGCGTTTGTAGCGTGGGCGGTGCGTGGCAACGGGTAAATGTCGCCATTCGCCGGGCGCTCGATGACGTATCACTGAGCGACCTCATACGCAGCAACAGCCCTGCCCCGCAATTTCGCTTCGCCGGTCTGCCGGTCACTGTGGAAAACAAGAGAAAATGACCTCTGAAAATATAGAAAGCATTGTTAATCGACGCTATGAACACGGTTTTGTTACCGATATTGAGACGGAAAGCCTGCCACCTGGTCTCGACGAAGGCGTTGTGCGTGCGATCTCGGCACGCAAGAACGAACCCGAATTCATGCTTGAATGGCGTTTGCAGGCCTATCGACAATGGCTGGAAATGGCAGAACCGGAATGGGCTCATCTGCATTACCCTCCTGTAAAGTTTAACGAGATCTCTTACTACGCGGCTCCGAAGTCCGATGCGGATCGCCCCAAGAGCCTGGATGAGGTCGACCCGAAACTCCTGGAGACGTATGACAAGCTGGGAATACCGCTACATGAACGTGCGCGCCTTGCCGGCGTTGCCGTAGACGCGGTTTTCGACAGCGTGTCCGTAGCGACGACGTTTAAAGACAAACTGTCGGAAGCGGGTGTCATCTTCTGCTCTTTCTCGGAAGCGGTTCGCGAACATCCCGAACTCGTGAAGAAATATCTCGGCAGCGTCGTCCCTCGGCGCGACAATTTTTATGCGGCGCTCAATTCGGCTGTGTTCAGTGACGGCTCGTTTGTCTATATCCCCAAAGGCGTCCGTTGTCCCATGGAATTATCGACCTACTTCCGGATTAATGCGGCGAACACAGGTCAGTTTGAACGAACCTTAATCATTGCGGATGAAGGCAGCCACGTAAGTTATCTCGAAGGCTGTACCGCCCCGATGCGCGACGAGAACCAACTGCATGCTGCGGTTGTGGAACTGGTTGCGCTCGAAGGCGCCGAGATCAAGTATTCGACCGTCCAGAACTGGTATCCGGGCGACGAGAACGGCGTTGGCGGTATTTACAACTTCGTTACCAAACGTGGTGATTGCCGCGGGGCCAATTCGAAAATTTCATGGACACAGGTTGAGACCGGATCGGCGATAACCTGGAAATACCCAAGCTGCCTGCTGCGCGGCGAAAATTCGGTTGGCGAGTTTTATTCAGTCGCGGTTGCTAACAACATGCAACAAGCAGACACCGGCACCAAAATGATCCATATCGGCGCAAACACCAGCAGCACCATTGTTTCCAAGGGCATTTCCGCTGGTAAGGCACAGAACGCCTATCGCGGTCTCGTTAAGGTGATGCCGCAAGCGCACGGTGCCCGCAATCACACGCAATGCGACTCGCTACTGATTGGCAAAGAGTGTGGTGCGCACACATTCCCTTACATGGAAATAAAGAATCCCTCGGCAAGAATTGAACACGAGGCGACGACGTCGAAAATCTCCGCCGATCAACTGTTCTATTGCCGTCAACGTGGCATCTCGGAAGAAGATGCTGTGAACATGATCGTCAACGGCTTCTGCAAGGAAGTCTTCAAAGAATTACCGATGGAATTTGCTGTCGAGGCACAGGCGTTACTCAACGTCAGTCTTGAAGGCGCTGTCGGATAGGAAACTGTAATGCTCGAAATCAACAATCTAAAAAGTCGCGTCGGCGACTCCGATATTCTGCGCGGCCTGTCATTGTCTGTGAACGCTGGTGAAGTGCACGCCATCATGGGACCCAATGGCTCCGGGAAAAGCACGCTTGCTCAAGTTATTGCCGGACACGAAGACTACGTCGTAACCGGCGGCGACGTGCAATACCAAGGCAAGGACTTGCTCGACCTCAAGCCTGAGGAACGTGCCCGTGAGGGAATATTTCTCGGCTTTCAATATCCGGTGGAGATCCCGGGCGTTAACAACGCTTACCTTTTGAAGGCGGCTGTCAACGCAAAGCGCAAGCATCAGGGCCTGGGCGAAGTTGACGCTTTTGAATTTCTCAAGCTCGCACGCGAGAAGATGGCGGCGTTGGGCATGGACCCGAAATTCTTGAATCGCGGTGTGAACGAAGGCTTCTCTGGTGGCGAGAAAAAGCGCAACGAGATCCTGCAAATGGCAATGCTGGAGCCAAGCCTCGCGATTCTTGACGAAACCGATTCTGGCCTCGATATCGATGCACTGAAGGCCGTTGCCCAGGGCGTGAATACGTTACGCGGGCCGGATCGGGCGATCATTCTTATTACCCACTATCAGCGCTTGCTGGATTACATCGAACCTGACTTTGTACACGTCTTGTCGGAAGGAAGGATTATTCGGTCTGGCGATAAGACCCTTGCTCTGGAGCTCGAAGAGAAAGGATACGAATGGGTACGTGAGGCCGCGAGCGCATGAAACAGGTGGCGCTCTCTATTGATGACCTGCGAGAGGCCGTCCTGCGCATGCCGGACGATGCCCTGATGGCCACGCGTGAAGCTGCGTTGGCGAATCTCGATGAACATGGCCTGCCATCGGTCCGTGATGAAGACTGGAAATACACTGATTTGGGTCCCGCGATCGATATCAGTAATCGCTGGCTGGCCAATGGCGCGACAATCACAACGACGTCGAATGACTTGCTCGCGGATGCTATTGCGGCGATCGCGGGGGCTATTGACGCCAACTGGTTGATCATCGCAAACGGTGTTATCGACACATCACGTTTTGACGAGTCCTCGGGTATCGAGGTGCAACGATTCAGCGAGTCTGCGGCACCCTTTGTGATGGACCGGCCGCTGGCCGATCTAAACGCAGCGCTGTTAAACGATGGGCTACGGGTACAAATTCACGCCGCGACGGAAAAGCCGCTGGGTATTCTCATTATTGACGAAACTAACGCTGGCGCGGCTGTTTCTCAGGCCAACGTCGAAATCGAGATCGCTCCGGGTTGTGATGCTGAAGTTATCGAGTATCAATCTTCCACGGGCACCGGTGATCACTTCGGAAACTCTGTCATTACATTACAGATTGGCCAGGCAGCGATTGCCAGCTACGTCAGAATTCAGAATCGACGTATCGGCCACGTGCAATCGGGAAGACTATGCGCCACGCCAGGCAGAGACGCCCGGCTAAACATGGCGAGCTACGACTTGGGTGGTGGGCTGGTGCGTAACGATGTCGATATCGATCTCGGTGAGCCCGGTGCGGATGTCGTTTTCAACGGCTTGTATCTCGCCGGCGATGGGCAGCACATCGACAATCACACCCGGGTCGATCATCGAGTCGGACCTGCATCCTCATCGCAGGAATATCGCGGCATACTCAATGGCCGTTGCCGTTGCGTCTGGAACGGCAAGGCGATCGTTCACGCGGGAGCAGATGGCACCGACGCGAACCAGGCAAATCACAATCTGCTGCTTTCGGAGCATGCCGAAATCGATGCGAAGCCGGAACTGGAAATATATGCCGACGACGTTAAATGCAGTCACGGCACGACCGTCGGGCAACTTGATGAGACCGCCCTCTTCTATTTGCGTACTCGCGGATTGGACAAACGCCAGGCTACGCAATTGCTAACACATGCATTCGCGGCCGATCTCGTTGGACGGGCTCCCGTTGCAGCAGCAATCGATGAAATTACATCACTCGTCGAATCGCGACTTGCCGATCTGATTCAGGAAGAAGCGTGATGAGTCAGCCACAGGCCACTGAAGCAAACGATATCGCTTATTGCCGAAGTGACTTTCCGGTGCTGGATCAAGCGGTCAATGGGCATCCGCTGGTGTATCTCGATAGCGCAGCGTCTGCACAACAGCCCGCAGCCGTCATTGATGCGGTTGCGCGTTACCAGCGCGAAGATCATGCCAACGTACATCGCGGCGTACACACGTTGAGCCATCGTGCGACCGAATTGTATGAAGGTGCACGCGACAAACTATGCAGTTTCATCAACGCGTCGAGCCGCGCGGAAATCATTCACACCAGCGGCACTACCGAGTCGATAAACCTCGTGGCACAAAGCTATTGTCGGCCCATGTTACAAGCCGGCGATCAAATACTGATTACCTGGCTCGAACACCACTCAAATATTGTACCGTGGCAACTAGTTTGTGAGCAGACCGGTGCCGAGTTAATCGTGGCGCCGATCAACGACCGCGGCGAAGTTGAGCTGGATGAGCTGCGAGCACTGATGACCGATCGCGTGAAGCTGCTCGGCATCGGCCACGTCTCAAATGCACTGGGCACTATCAACCCACTGCTCGAAATAATCGCCGACGCGAAGCAACGGGGTATTTCTGTACTCGTCGATGGTGCCCAGGCGGTGCCGCATATGAACGTCGATGTACAAGCGCTGGGCTGCGATTTCTACGCTTTTTCCAGTCACAAGATGATCGGCCCGACGGGTGCTGGCGTGCTTTGGGGCCGTGAGGCTCTGCTCGAGGCAATGCCGCCGTACAAAGGCGGCGGAGACATGATTCTTGAGGTGAACTTCGAGCACACGGTATTCAACGAATTGCCGTATAAGTTCGAAGCGGGAACACCAAACATTTCCGGCATGATTGGCTTTGGCGCTGCGGTCGACTACCTGCAGTCAGTCGGGATGGACAATATCTACCAGCACGAGAAAGCGCTGCACAGCTACATGGTGAGCAAGCTCAAAGCGATCGATGGCCTGCACCTGATTGGCACCGCGAGAGAGCAGGCAAGCGTGCAATCTTTCCGCTTGAACGACATACATCCACATGATCTCGGCACCATCCTCGACCATCAGGGCGTCGCCGTCCGGACCGGGCACCATTGTGCGATGCCGGTCATGCAACGATTCGGGCTGCCCGGTACAACCCGAGCTTCACTCGGCCTCTATAACAATTCAGACGACGTCGATCAGCTTGTTGTAGCACTCGAGAAGGCGCGCCAGGTTTTTGCATGAACGTGATAGCCAACAACGACGAGCTACAGCAGCTGTACCGGGAAACGATCCTCGATCACGCCCGTAAGCCTCGCAACTTCCGGCAGCTTGCGAAGGCAACCCATACCGCTGAGGGCATCAATCCGCTCTGCGGTGACAAGCTGCGTCTGTATTTGGTTGTTGACGCAGACCAGACGGTCATCGAGGCCGGATTTGAAGGGTCTGGATGTGCTATTTCGATGGCGTCCGCGTCATTACTGACCGAGACCGTCCCCAATTTGTCTGTCGCGGAAGCCGATGCCTGTTTCGTTTCGGTAACCGGGCGACTGACAGAACAGACCGTCGACAGCGAACTGGCGACGAAGATCGACCTCTCTAAATTAAAAGCACTTGATGGCGTGCGCGCGCATCCCAGCCGAGTAAAGTGCGCGACTCTCGCGTGGCACACCTTGCATGCGGCGCTTATCCATTCACAAACATCTGCAAAAACAGAGTAAGGACACTATGTTCGGTCATACCAATGAGCCATTCTCCCTCTCACGAGACGTGACAGCGATTATTATTCCAGCCGGCGAAGAGCTAACCCTGCGTGAAGGCACTAACGGGTTTATCACTCAGGCCCTCGGCGGCAGTTTCACGGTCTATGTCGAAGGCAACCTGTTTCGTGTGTCCGGCATCGATGCCGACGCATTGGGCAAAGAGCCCGTCCCGCCACCCAAAATTCCGGACAACGCTACGGACTCGGATATCGAGGCAGTAATCTGGGACCAGCTAAAGACCTGTTATGACCCCGAGATCCCGGTGGACATCGTTAACCTCGGTCTCATTTATCGCTGCGAGATCACAGCTCTTGGCAATGGCCGGCGTTCTGTCAGCGTGGACATGACGCTGACAGCTCCCGGCTGCGGCATGGGCGATGTACTGGTTGCCGATGCCCGCGAGAAGATTGCTGTCATTCCGACGATAACCGACGTTACAGTGGAACTGGTTTTTGACCCGCCCTGGAATGTTGGCATGATGTCCGATGAGGCGCGGTTACAAACAGGTTTAATGTAATTTCTTAATATATCTCTTAACTACATGAAAATAATTACATTAGTTAGACACGCAAAGTCCAGCTGGAACCACCCTGGCCTGAGCGACCGGCAGCGCCCCCTGAACGCCCGCGGTGAACGAGACGCGCCCGACATGGGCCGGCGGATCGTCGCTCACGGCATTCGCCCGTCGCTGATCATCACCAGTCCGGCGACGCGAGCGTGGACAACTGCCGGGATTATCGCTTCTGAAATCGGTTATCCCACTGAATTCCTGCAACGTGAAGATTCACTGTATCTGGCATCGCTTGACGATCTGTTAGGTGCTGTAGTTGCCCAGGACTCCGGATTTAACAACCTGATGGTGGTTGGTCACAATCCGGGCCTTACTGAATTCGCCAATTTCCTGGTACCGGGACTCACCAATAACCTGCCGACGGCTGGCGTGGTATCCGTGCAAATTGACCGGGATGACTGGAATCTCTACCAGCAGCCGATGGCTGAGCTGCTCGCGTTCGACTATCCCAAGTTAGTCAATTAAGGATCAACATTCCGGGACGTTGACGGCGAGGCCACCCTGAGATGTTTCCTTGTAATGCGTCGACATATCGATGCCCGTCTGCCGCATTGTCTCGATCACCTGATCCAGCGTCACCTTGTGCGTGCCATCGCCGTGCATCGCTAGCTGTGCTGCATTGATCGCCTTCACTGCGCCCATCGCGTTACGCTCTATGCAGGGGATTTGCACCAGGCCGCCTATCGGGTCGCAGGTAAGCCCAAGGTTGTGTTCCATGCCAATCTCGGCCGCTTCCTCAATATGATCGTTCGACCCACCCAGTGCCGCCGCCAGGCCACCAGCCGCCATTGAACACGCGACGCCCACTTCGCCCTGACATCCCATCTCGGCACCTGAGATCGACGCGTTGGTCTTGTAAAGCACACCGATTGCGCCGGCCGTGAGCATATACTTCCGCACACCCTCTTCGTCCGCATTCGGAACGAAATTCTCATAGAACATCAGCACTGCGGGGATGATGCCGGCTGCACCATTGGTTGGCGATGTTACAACTCGACCTCCCGCGGCATTTTCTTCATTGACTGCGATTGCGTAGGCATTCACCCACTCAAGCGCGTGCAGTGGCGACGGTTCACCACCCTGTGACAGCGTATTCCTCAGCTTCGGGGCACGTCGCAATACCGACATATTGCCCGGCAACACACCCTCTGTCCGCAAGCCGCGAGCAACGCAATCACGCATCGCCTGGCAAATAGATGCAAGACGAGTATCAACCTCTTCAGCCGCACGCCAGGACGTTTCGTTGCGATAGATTAGCTCCGCTATGGTCAGGCCATTCTCTTCAGCACGCCGCAACAAAGACTCACTGCTGTTGTATGGCAGGGGTGGCTTGCCCACCTGTGTGACCGGCTCCGGGTCATCGTTCTTCGCTATGAACCCGCCACCGAGTGAATAGAACAGGTCTTTCGCGAGTATCTCGCCCGCTCCCGATCTCGCGATGAACCGCATGCCGTTCGTATGACGTGGCAGTTCATTCTCGAAATCGAACGTCAGGTCAGTTGCCGGATCGAAGTCCAGTTCGCCGAGGCCTGGAACGTCAATTCGCTTATCGTTTTTTATAGTCCGCAGCCGATCGTCAACGGTATCCGGATCGATGGTTTCAGGTGTCAGTCCTGCAAGGCCGAGTAACACTGCTGAATCGGTACCATGACCCTTACCGGTCCAGGCCAGCGAACCGTGCAATGACACCTCGATGCTCACGACGTCCCTCGCCACATTGCCCAGGCTGTCGATGAACGCGCCCGCAGCCTTCATAGGCCCGACCGTATGAGAGCTTGATGGCCCAATACCTATCTTGAAAATATCGAAGATACTTACCATAGCCACTGTTGCCTCAGTCCGTGCCGAGTGACAGCAGGCTTGCGTTGCCGCCAACCGCTGAGATGTTGTTGCTAATCGTGTATTCCGCGCCGAATCGTTGCAGGTAATGCGGGCCACCGGCTTTTGGCCCTGTACCCGAGAGACCCCGACCACCGAACGGCTGCACGCCGACAACGGCACCAATCATGTTGCGGTTGATGTAGAGGTTGCCGGCACCCGAAGCATTCGCCAATCCCTCTACACGAGAGTCAATGCGGGTGTGCAGACCCATTGTCAGCCCATAGCCCGTGGCGTTAACCGCTTGAACGGTCTCATCGAGCTTCTTGCCCTTGAATTTCATGACATGTAATACCGGGCCAAATACTTCACGCTGCAGCGCATCGATACTGTCTATTTCGATCAGTGTCGGTGCGAAGAACGTGCCCGCCTTGGTCGCGTCCGGCAACGCGCACCGATGCACAATTCGCGCCTCCTTGCCCATACGTTCGACATGCGCTGACAGCAAGTCTCTTGCCTCATCATCAATTGCCGGGCCGACGTCGGTTGAAAGGTGTTTGGGATCGCCTATATCCAGTTCGTCCATATATCCGACAAGCAATTCCAGTGTACGGGGTTCGATTTCCTCCTGAACACACAGTAATCGCAAGGCTGAGCAGCGCTGTCCGGCGCTGTTGAAGGCCGAATAGATGCTATCGTGCACGACCTGCTCAGGCAGGGCCGAACTGTCGACGAACATGGCATTCTGACCACCGGTCTCGGCAATGAGTATCCCGATCGGCCCGTCGCGATGCGCTAGTGTCTGGTTAATGAGCCGAGCAGTCTCTGTGGATCCCGTAAAGGCCACGCCAGCCACTCGCGGATCGGCGACCGCACGCCCACCAATCGTCGCGCCATCTCCCGGTAGAAAATGCAGAACGTCGACAGGAATGCCCGCTTCCAGCATTAACTGCACCGCACGGTAAGCAACCAGCGGCGTTTGCTCTGCCGGTTTTGCAATGACAGCGTTACCTGCGGCCAGTGCAGCCGCAACCTGGCCTGTGAAGATCGCCAGCGGAAAATTCCAGGGACTGATACAAACGAAAACACCGCGACCGCGCAGTCCGTAAGTATTGCGCTCACCGGTTGGCCCCGGCATCACGGTTGGAGCACCGAAGTGCCTCAGCGATTGCGCGGCATAGTAGCGGATGAAGTCGACTGCCTCGCGCAACTCCGAGATGGCGTCGGGAATTATCTTGCCCGCTTCGCGGACACACAGCTCCAGGAGCTGTGCCGAATTCTCTTCAAAAAGGTCCGCAGCTTTATTCAATATCGCGGCCCGGTCTTCCGCGGCCATCCGGTCCCAGGCTACTTGCCCCGCCACCGCTGCTTGCAGCGCTTTGTCGACATGTTCTTCGCGTGCCAAAACGCAAGTGCCAACGATCTCGGCCGTGTTGGCGGGATTGACGGACGCTACTTCATCACCCGACTGCTCTCTCCCGGCGACAACAGGACGAGCTTTCAGTTGTTTGCTTCCAAAGGCTTCCATATCGCCAAGCAGCTTGCGGCTGACGTTTCGATCGGCGAGATTGAATCCTTTCGAATTGGAGCGTTCTGGCTTAAAAATATCCGCGGGGCGAACAATGCGCGGGTGCGGCAGGCAATCGTGTTCGCGCGCGCGTTCGATCGGGTCGGCAACGATGTCCTGTACATCGATCGACTCATCGACAATGCGATTGACGAAAGAGGTATTGGAGCCGTTCTCCAGAAGACGCCTGACGAGATACGGCAGCAAATCCTCGTGGCTGCCGACCGGCGCGTACACGCGGCAAGGCCGGTTGTGCTTCTCCGGATCGACAACTTCGGCGTACAATTCTTCGCCCATTCCATGTAGGCGCTGGAACTCGAAATCGCGGCGAGAACCGGCGTAGTGCAGGACACTCGCGAGCGTGTGCGCGTTGTGTGTCGCGAACTGTGGGTACAACTTGTCACCAGCGGCCAATGCCTGACATGCCGCCGCCAGATACGAAATATCGGAGTGCGACTTGCGTGTGAAGACAGGATAGCTCTCGATACCGCGTTCCTGCGCCAGCTTAATTTCCGAGTCCCAGTATGCGCCCTTAACCAGCCGCACCGGAATACGCCGTCCAACATCCCCGGCCAGATCCACGAGGAAACGAACACTGTCTCGACCTCGACGCAAATAAGTCTGCACCGCCAGTCCGAAGCCATCCCAGCCATCCAGCGCCGGATCACGATAGACAGCCTCAAAAATATTCAGCCACATTTCCAGCCGGTCGGCCTCTTCTGAGTCGATCGTCAGACCGATGCCGATTTTCTTGGCATGTATCGCGAGTTCCAGTACTTCCGGAACCAGTTCCTTCATCACCCGTTCTTCATGCGTGAATTCATATCGCGGATGCAGTGCCGATAATTTGACGGAGATGCCGGGGGCCGCGAACACATCCTCGGCAGACCCATCCATTGACTTGCCGATGCTTTCGATTCCTTCGTGATATTTATCGAGGTAGCGTTGGGCATCAGCCGAGGTCAGCGCGGATTCACCCAGCATGTCGTAGGAGTGCCGATACGGAAAGACCTCATTCTTTGTCGAGCGCTTGATCGCCTCTGAAATCGTACGGCCCATGACGAATTGATGGCCCATGATTTTCATGGCCTGCCGCATCGCGGTCCGCACCAGTGGCTCGCCCGCTCGACTGACCATCTTGCCGAGCACCTGGCCCGGATTGCTTTTGGCCAGTTCATCCAGTGTCAGCATCTGCCCGGTTAGCATCAGTCCCCAGGTTGAAGCATTAACAAATAGAGAGTCACTCACACCCAGATGATTTTTCCACTCCGCTGATGTGATCTTGTCAGCGATAAGCTTGTCCGCTGTATCCGCGTCCGGGATGCGCAGCAGAGCTTCCGCAATACACATGAGCAATACGCCTTCCGCCGACGAAAGATCATACTGCTGCAGAAATGCCTCAATACCACCATCCGCCTTCGTGTTCTTGCGGACGGCCGCCACGAGTTGCGCTGCTGTGGTCTGGATCTTCTGTCGGCCTGCCGCGCCGGGATCGGCAGCGTCGGCCAGTTCGCGAACCAGATTTGCCTCATCCGCAAGAAATAGATCGTTGATGTATGAAATTCTGCCTACGCGGGCAGCCGGCTGATCAACAAAGCTCATGGAATGACTCCGAAGACCCACCTTCCGGGTGGCTTCAAAAATGGATACAAGGCCGGCGATTATAGGATATTAACCTCGCCACGGGCATCGGTATTCGAACCATTTCGATATATAATTTGCGCCCCGTCTAATTTCTGGAAAAGACCGTGTCGGAAGCCTTCTTCAATTCGCTCGCAACACAAACCGAAGCCCTCAAGAATGAAGGCCTGTTTAAGTCCGAAAGACTGATCACCGGACCGCAGCAGGCGGCTATTAGCGTCAGGGCCAATGGAGAGACGAAAGAAGTCCTGAATCTCTGCGCGAACAACTATCTCGGGCTGGCCAATCATCCGGAGGTCATTGCAGCTGCGCACAAAGCACTCGACGAGTTCGGCTACGGCATGGCATCGGTGCGTTTCATTTGCGGCACCCAGACCATCCATAAACAGCTGGAAGATCGCATCAGCACCTTTCTCGGCACTGAAGATACGATCCTGTATCCGTCCTGTTTTGATGCTAATGGCGGTCTGTTTGAGACACTGCTCGGGCCCGATGATGCGGTTATCAGCGATGCGCTCAATCACGCCAGCATCATCGACGGCATTCGACTGTGCAAAGCACAACGGTTTCGCTACGCGAACGACGACATGCAGGATCTTGAGGTACAACTCAAAGAGGCCGTTACGGCTGACAACCGTCTGGTCGTCAGCGACGGTGTGTTCTCGATGGATGGCACCATTGCCAGCCTCGACAAGATCTGTGATCTCGCGGATAAGCACGATGCCATGACGATGATCGACGACTGCCACGCTGCAGGATTTCTCGGTGAAAACGGTCGTGGCACCCACGAGTATCGTGGCGTGATGGGCCGCATTGACATCATTACCGGCACACTGGGCAAAGCCCTGGGTGGTGCGTCTGGCGGATATACGTCCGGTCGAAAGGAAGTGGTCGGTTGGTTGCGGCAACGCTCCCGCCCTTACCTTTTCTCAAATTCCGTTGCACCGATGATTGCAGCAACATCAATTGCTGTTCTAGACCTGCTTGAGCGCGACAACTCACTGCAGCAGCAATTGCACAGCAATGCTGCCTATTTCCGCGAAAAAATGACTGCACGTGGTTTCGACCTGAAGCCCGGTGAGCATCCCATCATTCCGGTGATGCTCGGCGACGCAATGCTGGCAACACGCATGGCCGACATGCTTCTTGAGCGCGGCGTGTACGTCATCGGTTTCTCCTTCCCGGTAGTACCGAAAGGCCAGGCCAGAATCCGAACCCAAATGTCAGCCGGACTCACTCACGAGCAACTCGACAAAGCGATCGATGCGTTTACCGACGTTGGCCGTGAACTGAACGTTATCCAGGACGAACAATGAAAGCACTGGTAAAAGCCAAAGCCGAACGCGGTATTTGGATGCAGGATATCGACGAGCCCGAGGTTGGCCATAACGATGTCTTGATCAAGATAAATCGAACTGCAATCTGCGGCACAGACATCCATATCTTCAAATGGGACGACTGGGCTCAGGCAACGATTCCGGTGCCACTCGCGATTGGCCATGAGTTCTACGGAGAGATCGTCGAAATGGGCATCGAAGTACGTGGTTTCAGTGTGGGTGACCGGGTTTCAGCTGAAGGCCATATCACTTGTGGCGTCTGCCGCAATTGCCGTGCCGGGCGCAGGCACTTATGCATGAACACGGTTGGGGTCGGGGTTAATAGACCGGGCGCCTTTGCGGAATACTTGTCGGTTCCGGCGTTCAACGTGTTTAAGCTCCCGGACGCCATTAGCGACGACATGGCATCAATACTGGACCCGTTGGGCAACGCAACACATACCGCACTATCATTCGACCTTGTCGGCGAAGATGTTCTAATCACCGGCGCGGGTCCCATCGGTATCATGGCCGTGGCTATAGCCAGGTACGCTGGCGCGCGGCATGTCGTAATCACCGACGTCAACGACTTCCGATTAGACCTCGCGAGAAAAATGGGTGCCACGGCCGCTGTAAACGTAACCACAGACTTGCTGGACAAGACCATGCTGGACCTCGGCATGGAAGAGGGCTTCGACGTTGGTATGGAAATGTCTGGCAATCCTCAGGCTTTTCGCGACATGCTTCAAACGATGCATCACGGTGGCAAAGTCGCGATCCTTGGCATTCCACCTGCTGAGACTGCGATCGACTGGAACCAGGTAATCTTCAAAGGCCTCGAACTGAAAGGCATTTACGGCCGCGAGATGTTCGAGACCTGGTACAAGATGTCGAGCATGTTGCAGAGCGG
>JAJFKQ010000267.1 GCA_021773155.1 Woeseiaceae bacterium
ATTATCGGGCCACTGGTCGTTATAGCGGCGATCTCCGAGCATTGATGCCATCACCGGGGAAGTGGCCATACGCCACTCCCAGTGTTCGTCCAGCAGCGTGGTGAAATCACTTGTCGCGTCGGCAAATGACGCGCTTGACGCGAAAATGAGCAGTGCGGCCAGCACTTTTACTGGAGTTTTCATACCGGAAGTCCCTGATTCGATTGCGGAGCATTGTTACTTGCCTATAGGTCGCTGGCAACCGGACACTCACTTGGCTATTATTGCGTGCACTAATCCATAGCGTGCCCAGAAGAGACCTCGTTCAATCGAGGCGCCGAAGGCGCAACACGCCCGGAAACGCTCAGGCAGAAGGACTGGGTACGCTGATTAGCTCTGGAGAGAGGCCGAGACGGCCCACCGAAGGGGTATGTGATTCGCGAGAATTATTGATCTCTCAGGTAGCAAAGGACAGAGGGGCGGCAGACCAGTTGCGTCTGCCGCCCTTTTTTTTTCGCTGAAATCAAAAGATGAGAGCTAATGGGATCCAAGACACCACTGCACGAAAAACACGTTGACGCCGGTGCCCGCATCGTCGATTTTGGCGGCTGGGATATGCCGCTGCACTACGGTTCGCAGAAAGAAGAACACCATGCTGTGCGCCAGAATGCCGGCGTGTTCGACGTGTCGCACATGACCATCGTTGATCTCGCGGGTGAGCGTGTGCGTGAGTTCCTGCAACACCTGGTCGCGAACGATGTCGCCAAGCTCAAGGAATACGGCAAGGCGCTCTACACCGCTATGCTGAACGCAGATGGTGGCGTCATTGATGATCTCATCATCTATTACCTGTCCGACACGAACTATCGTCTGGTCGTTAACGCTGCGACCCGCATCAAAGACCTTGCATGGATACGCGAGCAGGCCGGCGCATTCGATATCGCGGTCAATGAGCGTGCCGAGTTGGCGATGGTGGCCGTACAGGGGCCGAATGCGAGAGAGCTCGCCGCCCCCTGTATTGCCGCGGAATTCCGTGATGCTGCGCGGGCAATGAAACCCTTCTTTGGCATGCAAACTGGTGACGTGTTCATAGCGCGTACCGGGTATACCGGCGAAGACGGATGGGAGATCTGTATGCCCGCCGCCGATGCGCCTGCTGTCTGGGATCGCTTGCTAGCGGCTGGCGTCGTACCTTGTGGACTCGGCGCACGTGACACGCTGCGCCTGGAAGCCGCAATGAACCTCTACGGCACCGATATGGACGAGACTGTTTCGCCCCTCGAGGCCGGACTCAACTGGACCATCGCCTGGGAGCCTGCCGAGCGCGACTTTATCGGGCGGGCTGCGCTTGAGGCGTTGCGGGATGCTGGAAACAGTCGGCGCTTCGTCGGATTGTTACTGGAAGACCGTGGTGTGCTCCGAAACCACCAGAAGGTTGTCGTCGATGGTGTCGGCGAGGGTGAAATTACGAGTGGCGGTTTTTCGCCGACCATCGGCAAATCAATCGCGCTGGCCCGAGTGCCGGCGGGTGACTATGACCGCGCCCAGGTTGAAG
The DNA here is from genome assembly GCA_021773155.1 of Woeseiaceae bacterium. Lineage (GTDB taxonomy): Bacteria > Pseudomonadota > Gammaproteobacteria > Steroidobacterales > Woeseiaceae > UBA1847. The sequence continues at coordinate 1,535 of JAJFKQ010000267.1, forward strand.
TCAGAGGCAAATTATTGAACGTACGTATCGTTAAGACACCGTTCGTTCGCAATGGAAAAATTCGAATCGACATAGAGGAATAGACACGATGAGCGATCTACCTGGAGATCTTTTGTACACCAAAGACCACGAGTGGCTGCGACGTGAGGACGATGGGTCAGTAACCATCGGCATTACCGACCACGCACAAGGTGCCTTGGGTGACCTGGTTTATGTTGAGCTGCCGGAAGTCGGGCAGGATGTTGACGAAGGCGGAGATATGGCAGTCGTTGAATCCGTGAAAGCGGCTTCCGATGTGTACGCCCCAATCAGTGGCAGTATCGCTGCCGTCAACGAAGAGCTGGCCGATGACCCGGAGAAGATCAACTCGGACCCTTACGGCGATGGCTGGATCGTTCGCATGCAGCCGTCTGATGGCATCGATGAAGGAGCACTATTGTCGCCGGATGACTATCAGCAGCTTGTTGACGAGCTGGACGACTAGGCCTTTTCCAAGAGACAAGCAATGCCATTTATTCCCCATACCGAGAAAGACACGCGAGAAATGCTCGAAGCAATCGGCGTCGATTCAATCGCCGATTTGTTTGACGAGATACCCAAAGAGCTGATGATCGAGCATCTTCCACATGTGCCGCATGCAATGAGCGAGATGGAAATTTCGCGGCTCATGCGCCGGCGCGCGAAGATGGATGGTTCACCGATGTGTTTCATCGGTGCCGGCGCGTACGAGCACCATATACCGACCGCCGTCTGGGATATCGCGACACGTGGTGAGTTCTATAGCGCATACACCCCGTACCAGGCGGAGGCGAGTCAGGGCACGCTGCAGGTGATCTACGAGTATCAGACGATGATCACACAGCTCACCGGGCTGGATGTGAGCAATGCGTCTTTGTACGACGGTGCATCCGCGCTGGCTGAAGCATCGCTCATGGCTGTGCGCAGCAATCGCCGGGTCAAGACTGGCCGAATCCTGCTGGCGCCAGGCGTGAGCCCGGTTTATGAACAGGTTGCCGCGGCGATTGCGGGCGCACAGGGACTGACGTTCGAACGATTACCGCAGGACACGGCGAGTGGCAATATTGATTTTGGATCTTTGCAAGAAGGCCAGGAACCCGTCGCCGTCGTCGTGCAACAACCGTCTTTCATGGGCACACTCGACGATGTTGATCGACTCACTGATTGGGCACACGCACAAGGCGCGCTGCTCATCAGTATCGTCAACCCAACATCGCTGGCGCTGCTCAAGCCGCCCGGACAATGGGGCGAAGAGGGTGCGGACATCGCGATAGGCGAAGGCCAGCCACTGGGCGTGCCGATGTCATCGGGCGGGCCGTATTTCGGTTTCATGACCTGTAAACAAAAACACGTTCGCCAGATGCCGGGGCGAATTGTCGGGCGTACGACCGATCTCGATGGAAATCCTGGATTTGCACTGACTCTGCAGGCCCGTGAACAGCATATTCGCCGCTCGAAAGCGACGTCGAATATCTGTACCAATCAAGGCCTGATGGTCACGGCAGCGACGATCTACATGTCGTTGCTCGGCTACGAGGGATTGGTGAGTGTCGCGAACACGTCACATGCCAACACGACCCTGCTGGCGGACGGGCTTTGCGGCATTGACGGCGTCGACCGCCTTTATGACGCGCCTTATTTCCACGAGGTTGCTCTGAAGCTGGATCGTCCCGCTGCGCCAATTCTCGCGGCGCTGGCGGAGCGTGACATTCTGGGCGGATTTGACCTTTCGTCTATCGTCGGCACAGACGCATTGCTGGTATGTGCAACAGAAACCAAAACAGAAGCCGACATTGAAGCATTTATTGCTGAATTTACCGAGGTCATGACCAGTGGCTAAAATTCAATACAAGGATGCCAGTTACCGTACCTATGGTGAACTGCCGGCCGTGGGCAGCCGTGCCCCGGATGTTTCACTCGTGAATACCGATTTGCAAAACGTATCATTTGCGAACTTCATGGGAATGCGAAAGGTGCTGAATATTTTCGCCAGCATCGACAGAGTAGTGTGTGCGAAATCCGTCATAAAGTTCGACAAGCTGGCTGAGGAAATCGAGGACGTCGCCATGCTGATGGTCTCTTATGACTTGCCGTTCGCTCACAGGCGCTTTCAGGAAGAGCACGGGCTGCACAACGTTGTTGGACTGTCCGCGATTCGCCACGCTGGTTTTGGCGAAAATTACGGCGTGCAAATCGTCGATGGCCCACTCGCTGGCATGTTTGCCCGCGCAGTTGTTGTGCTTGATGAAAACAATACGGTCGTGCACGAAGAACAGATCGAAGATATCACCAAAGAACCTGATTACCGCGCGGCATTCCGCGCGCTTGGAATTGAAATAGATGAATAATCTGACCAGTAGCAACCTGATTTTTGACAAGTCGCGTTCCGGGCGTCGGGCCTTCGCGCAGGCGCCTGCAAATCCAGCGATGTCAACAATTCCTGAGTCAATGTTGCGCTCCGACAAGCCACGGCTGCCGGAAACATCAGAATTGCAAACCGTGCGTCACTTTACACGCCTGTCGCAAAAGAACTTCTCGATCGATACGCAGTTCTACCCGTTGGGCTCGTGCACGATGAAATACAACCCGCGCGCGTGTAATGCGCTGGCATTGTTACCCGAATTCGCCGGCCGACATCCGCTGGGTCCTGCCAGCCACGGACAGGGCTTCCTGCAGTGCATGTTTGAGCTACAGGAAATGCTCAAGGACGTGACGGGCATGAAGGGCGTTTCACTGACACCGATGGCTGGCGCGCAAGGTGAGTTCGCGGGCGTCGCCATGATCAAGGCCTATCATGATGCGCGCGGTGACCATGGGCG
>JAJFKQ010000268.1 GCA_021773155.1 Woeseiaceae bacterium
GTTTACATACACGAAAATCGCTGGATCCCCCTGCAAATCAAAGACGAAGGTATTCGTTGTGTGCTTGATAACAGGGTAAAAACTCGCTTCCAACACAACGCCTTCGGGCAGGTAAGCACCGGCACGACGACCCGCAGAGCTAGCCTCGAAATGACGATATCCGTCAACGGCATCCCGTAAGATTGTGGCACGTTTGTAATTCTCCGGATCCTGTAACCACGCGGCAAGTTTGTCGCTGAATCCCTCATCCCGACCTATTGACACCTGACGTTCTAGAAGTCGGGTGTATCCTTCCGATTCCCACAAAGCACTCCATTGCCCGCCAGTTACGGTTTCTCCTGCGTTCAGACTATCCATGATTGCCAGCGCCGCATCTGCTTCGTCATACACAGCACGAATATGTGTCTCTTGAGCAGTCGCAAGACGGCAAGCCACAAGCAGAAGCAAAGAGATGACAAGAACTGATCTCTTCATGATATTTGGAGGTATTGACAAGTTAACTACTCAGCCGAGGCAAATTCGGGTGCGATCCTCAGGATGCGGATTCACTCGAATCCAGGCGTACTCTTAAATAATTCTCGAAACTTGGTTTATCGTCCCGGCAAAGTACTGATTGGATCCAGGCTTCGCTTTCAAAAGCAATTACTCTAAATTCGTGCACGCACGCAATCAAGGATTTATCAGGTTCAGCAGATATGGATCCCGGTTCATCGAGAGGGGATGAAAATAATTTTTGATGAATAATGTCACCCTTTTCCCACCAGTCCAGCAGGTACCAATTTCGCATCGTTCCATGATGAATAACCAGGAAACCAACGCCATAACGTTGTTCTGTTATAGCAGGCTGCGGTAAATTCGATAGCACGGTATTCATTCCCTCGGACATAGCCTCCTCGGTATGGGGGTTAGAATTCGCAGAAATTTCATAAACTTTAATGCGCCAACCATTCGAGTTAACCAGTTCTATGAATTTTATAGGTCGAACATCATACGGATCGAAACTATGCATTTATCTCTCCACCAAGTGCGCTATCGGCTTATTCGCTAGCCCAGGAACTGACTGATGCGATCCCCGATTTCATCCGGCTTTTCATCTATCAGCCAATGACCGGCGTCCTCGATCCAGACTAGCTCTGCATGTGGAATTGCTTCCGCCAGCTTCGGCGCATATTCCGGTTTTTGGAAGGGATCCTTGTCACCCCACATCACTAGCGTCTGATGCGGAAGGTGCTTGAGCTCATCGGCAATAGACTGGGTGTATTCTTTATTCAGCCGCCTAAGATTGCGAAAAAATGCCCGCTTGCCGTCTTCGGTCGACCAGGGCGCCAGATAAAGATCGATGACATCATTGGTCATTGCGCTATCGTTATATACGCCGTTCGGCATAAAGCCTCGCATCATGCTAACGAAGTCGCTAAGGCTCATCGCGGTGTCAGCGCCCGGCTGCTGTAGCGGCTCAAATTCCGGAATGGGCCACGAGTCGAAACATACACTGTCCATAAGGACGAGCTTCCGAATTTTCTCCGGATAATTGACAGCAATCAACTGTGCGACACCACCTCCAATATCATGTGCCACAACGTCAGCTCTACGCACACCCAAGGAGTCCATCAACTGAACGATCATGTGGCTTTGAGCATTTATTGATACATCGGCACTTTCTGGCTTATCGGATTGGCCGTAGTTGAGCAAGTCAGGAGCGATTACACGATGTTTTGTGGCAAGTTGCGGAATAATATCGCGCCACATGAGGCTGTTGGTTGGTATGCCGTGAATTAGAATCACCGGGCTACCCTCGCCCTGTTCCCGAAAAGCAATCTTGTGCCCGTCAATGTACGTATGGTGTTCTGTAATTCCAGTGCTCATCTCATTCTCCTCGAAGTGGCGCCAATCCAGAGTACGTTCAACGTTACCGAACGATCGCCACGAGAGTAAGATAGGATTCCGTCAAATCACTTTGCACAGCCAGCAACAATTGCAGACAAAACGAAAAGGCTCAATACCAGTGAAATCAGAACACCAATGCTAAACGCACTTCGCCTTAGTGGTACATCGTTTGAGCCTGTATGAATGTAAGCGTGTACGATGCGCGTCGCGACAAACAACCACGATGCGACCTGAACGAAGACATTGATAGCGCCCAGGCTCCACAAAATCAATACCAATACGTAGAACAGCACGGGTACTTCGAATTGATTACGTATGCAGTTATTAATTTTGAGGACACTCTCCGGCCATGCATCGTCAAAAAGTGCGCGCCGATCTTCGTCTACTTCTCCTTTTTGTGAAGCTCTGGACTTGGCAATCGCGAGGTTGAAGTAGAGTGCAATGACAAGTGTAATTTGAATCAGGACAGGCAAGAATATTAAGTCCTGATTCACCTGGATATCCGCCGGTCGGATACGCGACGGCCCGAGTTCATCTTAGCGCTTCAGCTTGCCAGTCTTGTCGTGGCGGGAGCCCAAGCCATGGATTCAAACGCATCATCCAGCGGCGTGTCAGCCATGTGGTTTGTGTAGTTGCTAAGCGTCTTGAAAGTAACACCGAGGACAACTTCCAGTATCTGGGCCTTTGTATAGCCTGCACCAAGAAATGCAATAACGTCCGACTCAGTCACCCAGCCACGCTTTTCAACGACGGTAATGGCAAAGATTCGAAGTGCCTGCAACTTGCTGTCTGCGATCGGCTGATCATTTCGAATGGCGTCAATAATGTCGTTGGGTACTTTCTGCATGCCGGCGACTACGGAATGCGCCGCAACACAGTAGCTGCATCCATTTAATCGACTGATAGCCAGAATGATGAGTTGGCGTTCTGTCGCTGAGAATGAAGACTCATCAAAAATCTTGCTGATGGTTATATAGGCTTTCAATGCCGCGGGAGATTCAGCGAAGACTCCATAAAGGTTCGGGATAAAGCCGTAGGACTTTTTGATATCTCCCAGCTGGCTGGCAGATTCGGCGGGGGCCGTGTCTTGGGTATGTTGGTCAAATATTCTCATAATAATTTCCTCTTGTTTATTCGTTTGGGTTGATGATGGACGCATATTTTTTCTCGTTAGGCGAAAAACCATGCTGTTAGAAGGCCGAGCATCGTCAACGTGCTTACCGTCAAAGTAAGTACAGCGGCAATGCCGCGATTGTCTGGTAAAAGTGGCGAGAATAATGTCGCGACTCGCCCGGCCAGGGCCATTGGGAATCCTGCCAACCAGAGGTCCCTTGCAGCCTGTGGGCCACCGCGCGTCATAACCTCCTGGACATGCCCCATGGCCCGGACTACCGGTCCGATCATTTTCGTACTCTGCGTTATTGGTGGCGCGCGCCCAGACGAAGCATGGTCCAGAGCCAGGCGTAAAGCACCGTAATCCGACGCCCACAAAGAGCGAAAGAGAATCGTTCCGTTATTGTCCATCAAGAATGCGGAGTTGGGTTTTGGATCCAATGTGCGGTGCAGCTCGCCATCAATATTGTCAGCTGCCACTGTCCATTGAATGTCATGGAGTTCCTTGAGTGCTCGCGCATTGTCCAATTTCTGTTCAATGGTTTCAGACTGTGCAATGTTTTGGCCGGGATGAGCTTCGCGTACATACATCATGATGAAGTTAACGCGGTCCCCAAAGTCATCGAAGAGCTCCTGCACAATTGGTGCGGCGCTGGCGGTCATTGGGCATGTCATCGAGCCGAAAATGAAAATCACGGGCTTGTCGCTGAAAACATCCTCATTGACTAAACTCAAGTCATCCGTGGTGATCAGCTCGAACTCTGGAAATACATCACCTGGTGCGGCGGAGCCTTTCCGGAATCGAAGGTCATGGAAAAGCAGGCCGGTTGTGAAGTGCTTATAGCGGTACTCGCCGGCAGGCGAATGAGCGCTGTTAGTGTGATTCCGACCGTGCATCATCTTTTTCCTGTATTCGCGCGACATTGTTGCCGGGCTTGCCGGCCCGGCAACAATTTCTGCGTGGTCATTACTCGTCGCCTGGTTCCCACTCTTGCAGGCCATGGATAGCCGTAACGTCGCGGATAACATCAGCAAAGGTACGCTCTGGAACGAATTTGAGGTCATTCCAACGAGCAACACCGAGCTCGATTGTGAATTCTTCAAGGTCATGCGGCCTTGATGTCTCGACAACCCAAACAAGCGTGTGCTCAAGTCCGGAGTGGTACATATCGACTATGTCGGTGACTCCGTACTTCTCCATCAGCGGCGCAAGATCCGTTTTGCTGATCGCAATGACCTCTTTCGCGGTTTCGCGGTTGTTGACAGGACAGTCGTGTCTGTTATGCGCGCCGTAGATTCCCCACAATGTAGGCTCTGCAGAGGCGTATCCGGAAAGGAGCGGCAGCAGCGCGCAAAGTGATGTAGCTATGATGAGTTTCGTGTTCATGACTTATCTCCAAATGTTATTTCTGTTAGAAAAAGTGTCGGGTTTATTTCGTTGTCTATTCCTTGTCGTTGGTTAGTTCAGAATCCGATACGCCGCTCATTGGCGGATATCGGAATGTCGTTGGCACTAATGTCGCGTCGAGTCATGTAACCGTGCGTATCGAATTCCCAGTGTTCGTTACCGTGAGTTCGATACCACTGGCTGGTCCTGGCGTGTTGCCATTCGTACTCCAGGCGCACCGAAATTCGGTTGTCCGTGAAGGCCCAAACTTCTTTAACCAGTCGGCAATGCAACGCAATCGCCCACATGCGCCTGAGGAGGAATTTGATCGCTGCTCGACCCTGAAAAGATTCTTCGCGGTTTCGCCAAATACAGTTCGGTGAATATGTTTGAGCGACTTTCTCCAGGTCTCGTGTGTTCCACGCGTCCTCGGCGGCCTGAACTTTTTCCAGTGCCATGCTGCGTGTAAAAGGCGGAATTGGAGGTCGTTGCATATCAGTTCTTCCTACAGCCACTGGCGTTGGTGGAAGTCGACGTAGGCCGCGAGCGCCTGCGGTACCGCTTCCATGCCACCGTCGTCGTACGCGCGATACGCTTCCACCGCGTCATACCGATCCAGGGCCGGTACCGCACCGTAGGTTGTATCCGGATAGATTTCGCTGAGTGCAAGGCGCATTTCAGTCGCTGTGAATGCGCTTGAATCGAGCTTGTCTCTCATGTCATTTCTCCAGTTCGATGAGTTAGCAAACCTAGGTCGGCTTACAGCAAGCTGTGGCCGAAGTAACGTTTTATGCCGTTTACAGAGCCTAGACAAACGACAATTTCTCACGCAGACTTAGAAAAACTAAGGTAAGTCCATGCCTCGGCGAATCTACCCACTGAACGCGCTGCGTGCGTTCGAAGCTTCCGCGCGTCATCTCAGCTTTGTGAAAGCGTCTGCAGAGTTGTCGGTAACGCCGGCCGCTGTTAGTCATCAGGTTAAAAAGTTGGAGGAGTACCTGGGCCTGCCGCTGTTCCGGCGCCGGGCGCGCGGTTTGTTGCTGACGGAATCCGGACAGTTGCTGTTGTCCGAGTTGCGTGAGGTGTTTCTCCGTCTGGATACGGCCATGGAGCGCGTGATAGACAGCGATTCGCGCGGAACGCTCACCTTAAGTGTCGCCCCCACTTTCGCAGTTATGTGGCTTATCCCACGACTGCAGAAATTCTATGCGTTACATCCGGGTATTGATGTTCGGATTTCGACCAGCCTCGGTTTGGTCGATTTTCAGCGCGACGATTTTGACGCGGCGATCAGACTAGGCAGTGGACAGTGGTTTGGTCTGGAAGCAATTAAACTTTTCGACGAAACGGTTACACCAATGTGTAGCCCTCGTCTGCTTAAGGGACCCGATGCGCTAAAGAGCCCGAACGATCTGTGCAAGCACGTGCTACTACACAATCATTCTATGGACCACGACCCGGAATCGCCTACC
>JAJFKQ010000269.1 GCA_021773155.1 Woeseiaceae bacterium
GAGGATGAAATAAAAGCCGTGGCCGCCTATGTTGGCAGGCTTGGCAGCATGCAGGCCGCACGGACACTGGCAAAGCGTGGACGATTTTTGCCGGGAGAGATCAGCATACGGCCAGGTACAAACGTGCAACTGATCATCCAGAACTCAAGCATTCAGGCGCACACATTCAAGAGTGACAACATGCCTGTCGACGACCTGATCATAGCGGGGCGCAGCAGCGGCACCCTGCAGTGGCATGCGCCGGAAACAGAAGGTGAGTTCTCGCTGTACTGCACAGACTGCAAGCTCAAAGGTCAGTTTTTTACTGTAAACGTTGCTGCGAGCGCTGCAGCCTTCCACCAGGTTGTGCCAGTCAGCACGTCCACGGACAGCACGATGTAAAGCATGAAATGAACACGGAAACCACATCACTCGATAAAGCCTTGCCGTTAAGCGCACAACCCGGACGAGGCTCATGGATGTCCAGACACCAGGGAATCGTCGTAACGCTGTTGGTGGCGTTTACATTAGTGATAGCCGCCAGCTGGCTGATTTTTCCTTATTTCGTGAAAGGTCAAAATCTGATCTCGACCGTCGGCGGCAGCGTAAAGCAGGAAAAGCTACGAAATGCCATCAGTATCGGTCAATTCCTGAACCGAACAACGTTCGGATCAGGAGAGGCGCAGGTCGATGTGTTGTACGCAACACCGAAGTATTTTTCGGTCACGGATCGTGCTCAGGCGGTCACTCAATACAGGCCGGATCTTTACCTGGTGTTCCTGATTACGGAGACGACGCATGTAGAAGATCTGCCACTTCAGTTGCCGCACGCGGTGTTGACGGTTGATGGTCGCGAGTACGCACCGTTCGACGTGGAGGGACCGCTGGAGGTTTATCACCATAGGGTGGTGACGCTTCGTTTTCCAGCGTACGACGAGGATGGCAAGCCGGTCCTGGCCGACAACGCAACCAATCTGGAACTGCAACTCTTCAATACATGGGACCCGGACAATGCGCCGCGCGTCATGAATTGGGAGCTGCCACTGGTGTATCCAGAGCAGCTGGTGAATCCCAGCCCATGGACACCGATTATGGTGCTCGCCCTGTCGGCCGGGCTGTTGTCGTTCGTGCTGACGCCGTGTCTGCTACAACTGCTGGTCGTGTACGTAGTAACGCTGACTGGATTTTCTACGGATCAATTGCGCAGCAATACTGCCGCCGTTCCGGCTGACGTCAAACGAAAGCTCCTCATGGTCGCGTTGTCGTTCGTCACAGGATTAACGGCGCTGTTCACTCTGACCGGCGCCGGAATCGGGCACGCGGGCAAGCAAATGCAAATGTTTTTTGCTGTATGGAGTCCAACGCTCAGTATCATCTCCGGGGTAATCGTGATCCTGATGGGCTTGTGGGTTGGTATTCGCTCAAGAGCGCCGTTGGTTTGTCGACTGGTTCCGGAGAAAATGCTGAGAGTCTCATCCGATGGAGCGGCCTCGTACTTTGGGTCGGCGTTGATTGCGGTTGGCTTTTCGCTGGGGTGCATTACCTGTTTCGGTGGTGCCATCATCGCCACCCTGCTAATTTACGTTGGTTCCTTAGGTAGCGCACTGGTCGGCGCCACCGTCATGTTCGGGTTTTCGTTAGGCGTTGCCATTCCATTTCTTCTGGCGGCCTTTTTTCTGTCACGAACTATGCCGCTGTTGTCGAAAATTCATCAGTATGCTCCCAGAATTGGTTTTGTCGGCATGCTGCTTATCGTCGCGTTCGGAGTTGTTCTTGTCACCGACAATTTTCATGCCTTGAGCGATTTGATCTACCCATGGTTGGGTCTGGATAGCTGATACCTTGATTATGAAAACTATTGGCGCGTTCGTGGCAAGTCTGATATTGATCCCTCTGCTCTCGCCAACAGCATTCGCACAGTTCGACGACGGGGCGCGTTTTGCTTTCATCGCCAGTGCCAGTAGCAAATCGATCTTTGTCATCGATCTGCAAGAAAAGTCTTTGGCGCACACCATTGAGCTGACACGAGCCCCCTCGTCCGTGGTGGCGTCTGAGCGACTGAATGCGCTGGTCATAGGGCATGAAGAGGACCGAAGTTTGACGCTGATCGACCTCAGCAGCCCGGAGCTGACACAAATTGAATATCCACTGGACTTGATGCCCTCGATCGTCGCGATGAGCCCTGTTGGTGAAACGGTGGCCATTTTCGACAGCGAAACAGGCCGGTTGGAGGTGCACGCTATTCGCCGCCGTGTGGTGCTTCTATCGGTCGATGATGTTAGAACGGAAACAGAGTTCACGTTCAGTGCCGACGGTGCCACGATATTCTGGGTAGATGAGAGCAAGGGGACATTTGATGCGGTCGACCTCTGGTCGGAAAGACAGAGCATCGAGTTGACGACGCCCGGGTCGGGCTTGTCCGCGATCTCGCGCAGTATTGATGGCAGAGTTGCCTTTGTCAGCGAAGCATCAGCCAATGTCGTGCATATGATCGATTTGATGGCGTTCGCCCCTTTGCTGAAAATCCAAGTCGGAAACAGGCCGGGCCGACCGTGGGGCACCGCCGACGGACGCTTCATGCTAATTCCAAATAACGGTGGCCGCACGTTGACGGCCATTTCCACAGCAAGCGGTGAATCGATTTACACGTCTCCGGCGGTCGATCATCCCGTGTTCATAAACCCCGGCTGGCTGGATACGACAGCAGCCGCTGTCGGTGAATCCGGAGATGTTGTATTCATCGATATTGACGATGGGAGCGTGACAGCTCGTTACGACCTCAATGGTGCTCCGCTGGATGGTATTGTGACTTCGGACTCTCGAACGCTGGCGATTCCGGTACCGGAAAACGGCGCCGTGGAGTTTTTCGACATGCGCAAACGAAGCAGGTCGTCGCCAATTCTC
>JAJFKQ010000270.1 GCA_021773155.1 Woeseiaceae bacterium
CGTTCGAGTATCTGGCTGGCCAATCCTCTGCCAGTGAATTGGCTGAGTCCGGCGAGTGAGTATTCTGCCCCGGTAATTATGGCGTTGGCCGCGAGCAGACCGCTTCTAACTGCCGAGCCGATGCCCTCGCACATGTCTCGAGTCGCGAGACCGACAGAATCACCGACGATGTAGGCGTTGTCGTCCCTGATAACATCGACATTACCGCGCAGATAGTAGCTGTAGCCTGTGGGACGATAGTTGTCGTAACTGACCAGATCTTTGCTCCGCAGCTTGTCGACGAATCTGTGCCAGTACTCCCGAAGGTGCCCTCCCTCTTGCTTCAGTTTGTCGGCCATGCCTCCCAATCCGACATTGATATAGCCATTTGCCTTGGGCACGTACCACGCGTAGCCCGGCAAGCCGTCATCGAAAAACCACAGGTGACACCTGGGGTCTGCCCAGTCATAGGCGAATTCCTGTTCGTAAGTAGCTGTCTGCAGCGCGCTGCTGCGCGGATTGCGGTCGTGAAAAAGCGTCCGGTAAACCGGGCAGGCGGTGCCGCCGGCACCGACCAGAAACCTGGCGCGGAATTCGCCATCGACAATGTGATCGCCGCCATCCCGATGAATCTCGCATACCTTGTGCTGCAGCACCCGCACGCTGGCGCGGCGCAACAAAAAGTCGTCGAATTCGAAGCGGCGAATCGAATGCTGCCGGGATTTGAGCCTGACCGTGAGTGCTTTCCAGTGGAGATGGAGTTCGTCGAAAGTCATGAGGCTGAGCGGATAGTCTCGCGGGTCAAGCTGGAGGTCGGACAGCGTCTCGGGCGTCACCCACCCCGCGCACAATTTATGGCGCGGGAATGTCGCCCGATCCAGCACAATGACATCGAGGCCAGCCTCGCGGAGCTTCCAGGCACAGGTTGAACCTGCGGGGCCACCGCCTACGACAATGGCGTCGGCCATTTGCACGTCAATGGGACCCCGACTCTCTCAGATACTGATAGTCACGCGTCCACGGTACGTTGTTGCTACCGAGCGGCGCGAACAGGATCTGATGGAGCTGCAAAGTACCTGATTGAAATCCTGCGGACGATCCAGCCAGGTACAGTCGCCACATGCGCACAAATTCTTCGTCGTACATTTCTGCAACTTTGTCAGCTACTGCTTCGAAATTCTCCAGCCACATCGCGCAGGTGCGCGCATAATGCGGCCGCAGGTTTTCGACGTCGAGAATTGAAAATTTTTGCGGCTCGAAGACGGCCATCATTTCGCTAAGGCTTGGAATATGACCGCCGGGAAAGATGTGTTTGCCGATCCAGGGATCCACTCTGTCCGGATAACTGCGAGCGATCGAATGGATCAGGCCAATTCCTTCAGGCTTGAGACTGCGCCTGATCAGTTCGCCCAACGTTTTGAAGTTGGTCAATCCAACATGTTCGAGCATGCCGACCGACACAAACGCGTCGCAACGCCCACCGATATTCCGGTAATCATCCTCAACAAATTTGACCCGATTATCGAGTCCACTGGCTGCCGCTATCTCCCTTGCGAAACTAACCTGTTCGCTGGAATTGTTGAAGGCGATCACGTTTACGCCGTAATGCTCTGCCATATGCAATGCCAGCGCGCCCCAACCGCAGCCCGCCTCAATGACCTTCTGTCCGGGCCGCAATTTCAATTTGCGGCAAACATGTTCGAGCTTGGCGAGCTGGGCCTCGGCCAGCGACGCGGCAGGTTTATCAAAATACGCGCAGGTGTAGACCATGCGCTCGTCCAGCCACAGTTTGTAGAACTCGTTGCCGATATCGTAGTGATGATGGACGTTTCGCCATGAACGAGCCAGCGTATTACTACGGATGGCGTACAGCATCGAGCGGATTTTCGGACCGTAATAGCGGCCATTTTGCTGCCGGGCAATCGCGGAAGTAATCTCATTGGCGAATGCCCGGAAATCGCCGTGGATCTTGATCAGCCCCCTGCTGAAACTCTCGCCAAACCCAACGGTAGGTGATAGCAGGAGTTCGAATACGGCGCGTCGTTCACAAAGCTCCATGCACGCGACGGGTGGTGCCTCTGTCACCCGGAACTCATCGCCGTTCCAGAGTCGAATCGAAATGTTTGGATTGCCGACGCGCCCCATAATCCAGCGGATCAGGCTGCGATCAAGCGCGTGCTCAGTGAGAATATGGCGGGTTTCGGCACGCATGCTACTCACCTCTCTGCAATCTCAGCCACCAGTTTGGCGACAATCGTCGATGCCGGCAATTCGCACTTTCCGAAGTCATCGTCAACCGGATGATGCAGTACAATTCATATCACTGCTAATTCCTGCCGATATAGAAGGATGTGCGAGGGAACTCTGAAACTTGACGAAGATTCCACCGAATCGAGTGAAGGACTGCGTATCGGGCGAGATCTGGTCACGGCGACCGTGCCGTTCTCGGAGAAATCGGTAAGGCTCAGTTGGTGGCACGTCGGCTCGACCTTCGCATTGCTGGCAACGGCGCTCGTCGGTGCCGGACTCGCAACCTGGTGGCCGCTGCGACTGCTGTTCTCCCTGCTTGCGGCTATGTTGATGGTACGCGCCTTCATTACTTACCATGACTACATGCATCGAGCGATCCTGGTGCGCTCGCGTATCGCCAGGATTCTGTTCCGGGTTTATTCGGCCCTTGCGCTTACGCCACCGCGCTCCTGGAAGAAAAGCCACAACTATCATCATGGCCATGTTGGCCAGACCTCCTCCTCGAGCATCGGTGCATTCCCGATCATGACCACACAGATGTGGCATGAAGCGTCGCGCGCGACGAGAACAAGCTATCGGATCGTCCGGCATCCACTCACCGTGCTGACGGGATATATAACGATTTTTTTCTTCAGCATCACGTTGTTGCCGCTACTAAAAGACCCGGCACGACATTGGGACTCTTTGCTGGCGCTTGCCGGCCACGCGGCACTGATCGCGGTGCTGTGGATATTCGGTGGCTTCGACACCGCTTTCTTCGTCGTGTTGCTGCCGATGACCATCGCCTCGGCGCTGGGCAGTTACCTGTTTTTTGCGCAACACAGCTTCAAGCGCATGCACATACTGTCGCCGGAG
>JAJFKQ010000028.1 GCA_021773155.1 Woeseiaceae bacterium
GGTAAAGAAGGGCAGCTGATCATTCTCGGCAGCGGAGAACCAAAATACGAACGCGCGTTGCTGACGATGGCGGAACAATCCGACAACATCGTCTTTCTGCAGGGTTACTCGGAGAATCTTGCCGATCCGCTGTATGAGATCGGCGATTTGTTCTTGATGCCCTCCTCCTTTGAGCCTTGCGGGATCAGCCAGTTGCTGGCGATGCGCGCCGGGGTTCCGTGTGTCGTTCACGGTGTCGGTGGTCTGCTGGATACTGTTGAAGCCGGCGTTACCGGATTCGTCTTTTTCGGCAATAATCATGCGCAGCAAGCCAACGAATTCGTCGCTGCCACGACGCACGCGTTGCAGATACGTGATTCCGACCCCGAGCAATGGCGGTCTATTTGCGAGAACGCCTCCCGGCAGCGCTTCGACTGGTCATCTTCGGCGAAAGCGACCATTCGGTACTTGTATGAGACCAAACATGACTGACCCGATTGAGTTCAAAGCGATTGTAGAGGGCCGCCACAACAATCCTTTTGCGGTCCTTGGGCCGCATCGGCGGGGCCGCGAAAGAATAGTCCGTGTATTCCAGCCGGACGCTGAAAAGGTTTCCTTGATCAACGCCAAAGGTGACGTCGCCGTCGCAATGCAGAAGATCGACGCGGGCGGACTATTCGAGGCCGGATTGCCACCACGGCAACGCCGTTACGCGCTGCGTATCGTAGCGCAAGACGGCACGACGTTTGAAACGGAAGACCCCTACCGATTCCCGTCGACCCTGGGAGAAATGGACTTGTACCTGCTCGGCGAAGGCTCTGACCAGCACATTTATAAGAAACTTGGCTCGCACATCATGAAAATCATGGGCGTGTTCGGTACTCGTTTCGCCGTCTGGGCGCCAAACGCATCCCGAGTCAGCGTCGTTGCTGATTTCAATCAGTGGGACGGTCGCCGTCATGTGATGCGTTTGCATCCCGGCAACGGCATCTGGGAAATTTTCGTACCCGGAACGGGTCCTGGCGCCAAGTACAAGTACGAGATTCAGGACGCCGGTGGCAAGCTCTTACCACTCAAGACCGACCCTTACGCGGCATATTTCGAGCCACCACCCGGCAACTCGTCGATCGTGTTTGAGAGCCGCTACCGCTGGAAAGACGACGACTGGATGAGTAAGCGCTCGTCGATACCGGCGATGGATCAGCCGATCAGCATCTATGAGGTTCACGCCGGCTCCTGGCGACGCAAAGATGACGGTTCCAGCCTTGGCTACAGAGATCTTGCCAGAGAGCTTGTCGACTACGTCCGACAGATGGGCTTCACGCATATCGAGTTATTGCCGGTGACAGAGCACCCGTTTGACGGCTCCTGGGGATATCAGCCGATCGGACTTTTCGCGCCGACGCAGCGTTTCGGCAATCCCGACGATTTCAGGTATTTCATTAACCGCTGCCACACGGCCGGTATCAGGGTCATCATCGACTGGGTGCCTGCACATTTCCCTCGTGACGAACACGGTCTGCAGCGTTTTGACGGCAGTGCGCTTTACGAGCATGAAGACCCGCGCAAGGGCGAGCACGCCGACTGGGGCACACTGATCTTCAACTACGGACGACGCGAGGTCGTCAATTACCTGATCGGCAGTGCGCTTTACTGGGTGAATGAATTCCACGTCGACGGTATCCGTGTCGACGCCGTCGCGTCCATGCTCTACCTCGACTATTCGCGCGATGAAGGCGAGTGGATACCCAACGAGCAAGGCGGCAATGAAAATCTTGAGGCTGTCGAATTCCTGAAACGCCTGAACACCGAAATTCACGCGCACGGCGCGACCTCGTTCGCCGAGGAGTCAACAGCCTGGCCCGGTGTGTCCCGGCCGGTTGAGGCGGGAGGCCTTGGGTTCACTTATAAGTGGAACATGGGCTGGATGAACGACACTTTGTCTTACATGGGCGAGGATCCGGTTCATCGCAAGCACCATCATGACAAGATGACGTTCGGTCTTGTTTACGCATTCGATGAAAACTTTGTTTTGCCGCTGTCACATGACGAAGTGGTACACGGCAAGCGCTCGATCATCGGCCGCATGCCGGGTGATGAGTGGCAGCAATTCGCGAACTTGCGGTCGTATTACGCATTCATGTACGCACACCCCGGCAAGAAGCTCACCTTCATGGGCAACGAATTTGCCCAGCGCCGCGAATGGAATCACGACCGGTCGCTTGACTGGCATTTGCTCGATCACGCACCGCACAGGCGCATACAGCGATTGCTGCGCGACCTGAATATTCTCTACCGAGACACGCGGGCACTCCACGAGCTTGATTGCAGTGCTGAAGGCTTTGAGTGGATTGACTGGAATGACAGGGACAGCAGCGTGCTGTCCTGGCTGCGCAAAGACAGTAGCGGCGCATTCGTAATGGCGGTGACCAACCTGACGCCGATTATCCGTGAAGACCACCGACTGGGCGTGCCGCTGGAAGGTGAATATGTCGAGCTGCTTAACACCGACAACAAGTGCTACGGCGGAAGCGGGCTGATGAATAACGCAATGGCAACTACGCCGAACGAACATCATGGACGACCTTATACCATAAGCTTGCGGTTACCGCCGCTGGCGACGATCATTCTTGATCCAAACGAAACACCAGCCAACGGAGCCTGATGCATGCCCGCTCAATCCAAAGAGAATTCCGGACCTGTCGAATTGTTGCGGGGCAAAGACCTGCCCATGACCGCGGACGCGATACTGAAGGATATTTCGCATTATTTCGGTCGCATGCTGGGACGGCGTACGGTTCGTGCGGATTCGCCGTTTCTGTACCAGGCTGTCGTTTTCGCGGCACGCGACCGGCTTATGGAGCGCTGGGGCAGGACGCGCGATGCGATGGAGCAGCAGGACAGTCGGCGAGTTTCCTATCTTTCGCTCGAATTCCTGATGGGTCGTTTATTGCGCAATACCTTGCTGAATCTCGGCATCGAGGATGAAACGACGGCCGCGTTGAATCGGATCGGCCTTGAGCTTGAAAATGTTTGCGAGCGGGAGAAGGACGCAGGCCTCGGCAACGGTGGCCTTGGCCGCCTCGCCGCCTGTTTTCTTGACAGCTGCGCAACGCTGGCACTACCCGTTATGGGCTACGGCATCCGTTACCAGTACGGAATGTTTCAGCAGCGCATTGAGAATGGTTATCAGGTGGAACAACCCGATTCGTGGCTACGTGAGGGTTTCCCCTGGGAAATCGAACGTATCGAGTTCGCACAGACGGTTCGCTTCGGTGGTAACAGCACAAGCCACACTGACGCAAGCGGCGAGACTCGTTATCAATGGCTTGATACGCATGATGTACTCGCAATCCCGTTCGACATACCGATCCCGGGATTTGAAAACAACATAGTGAATACCCTGCGGCTGTGGTCGGCGTCGTGCAGTGAAGGTTTCGATCTGGAAGAATTCAACGCAGGCAGCTATGTCGATGCGGTTGCGTCCAAGAATGCTGCGGAAAAAATTACGATGGTTCTTTACCCGAATGCCGACTCCGAGAACGGTCAGGAATTGCGCTTGCGGCAGCAATACTTCCTTGCGTCCGCAAGCTTGCAGGACACCATTCGCGCGTGGATCGAACAGCACGGCACCGACCTCAGAACATTCGCCGAAAAAAACTGCTTCCAGTTGAACGACACGCACCCCGCGATCGCTGTTGCGGAGCTAATGCGATTGTTAACTGACGAACACGGACTGACGTGGAATGAAGCCTGGGACATCACCAGTAACACAATGGCTTACACCAACCACACACTGCTCCCCGAAGCACTCGAGATGTGGCCTGTCTCCATGTTCCGCCGCCTGCTGCCGCGCATCCTCGATATCATCTACGAAATCAATGCGAGGTTAATTGCCGAAATCAACGAGCGCTGTCCGGGTGACAGCGATCGAGTTCGGCGCATGTCACTAATTCAGGAAGGCAGCGAGCCGATGATCCGGATGGCCTATCTCGCCATCGTCGGCAGTTACTCGGTTAACGGGGTTGCCGAACTGCATTCCAGGCTGCTGCAGGAAGGGTTGTTCCGGGACTTCGCCGAGCTTTGGCCGCAGAAATTCAACAACAAAACCAACGGCGTTACACAGCGGCGCTGGCTCGCCGCCTGCAATCACGAACTGGCTGAATTAATCAACGAAAAAATCGGCTCTGGGTGGACTACCGATCTTACACAACTCGAGAAACTGGCCGCTTTGGTTGACGACGCCGACTTTCAGCTTGCGTGGCGTACCATCAAACAGAATAACAAAGAGCGGCTCGCTGCGAATATCGAAACCAAAACCGGGCTAACGGTATCGAGAAATTCGTTGTTCGATGTGCAAGTGAAACGCATTCACGAATACAAAAGACAGTTACTGAACCTTTTGCACGCCATTCATTTATACGACCGCATCCGCCGTGGCGATGGTGACGACGTCGTGCCGCGCACCATCATCATCGGTGGCAAGGCCGCACCCGGCTACGCGATGGCCAAAGCAATTATCAAGTGCATTAATAACGTCGCCCGAGTCATCAACTTCGACCCGCTGATGAAGGACCGCCTGCAGCTGATTTTTTACCCCGACTACAATGTTTCCGGCATGGAACTGATCTGCCCCGCTGCGGATCTCTCCGAACAGATTTCAACGGCCGGAAAAGAAGCGTCTGGCACCGGCAACATGAAGTTCATGATGAACGGCGCGATAACGATCGGCACGCTCGACGGTGCCAATGTCGAAATTCGCGAGGCAGTTGGCGAGGAAAACTTCTTCTTGTTCGGCCTTACCGTCGACGAAATCGAAAACCTTAAAGGTCGCTACGATCCTAAAACGATTATCAATGGGGACGAGGATTTCAAGCGCGTGATGGAGCTGCTCGAAAGTGGTCACTTCAATCGCTTTGAGCCCGGTATCATGGATGGGATCACACAATCAATTCGAGAACCGGCGGACCCGTGGATGACCGCGGCGGACTTCCGCAGCTTTGTCGACGCACAGGTAGCCGCGTCGGCAGCGTTCAGGGACGAAACGCACTGGACGAAAATGAGCATTCTCAATACCGCATCATCCGGCCGGTTTTCAACGGATCGAACGATGCGCGATTACAACCAGGACATCTGGCGTCTCACGCCTGTCGTTCTCGACTGACATTGATGCACGCCGGAAATCCCGAGTTACCTGGCTCGACACCGCTAGCCGATGGAACGAACTTCGCGATCTACTCAGGTGTCGCCGAGCGAGTGGAATTGTGCTTTTATGACGGCGAGCGGAATCAGACCCAAACGTGGTTTCTGCCTGAATGTGATCACGGAGTCTGGCACGGCTTCGTACCCGGCTGCGGCGTCGGCCAACGATACGGTTACCGCGTTCATGGCCCGTGGGACCCGGAACGGGGACTTCGCTGCAACCCTGCAAAATTACTGATCGACCCCTACGCGCGCGAGTTGGACGGCGAATTTGTTTGGGAGGACGCGGTTTTCGACTTCGTTGCGGGTGACCTCGGGCAGAATTACTCCATTTGTACCGCCGACAGCGCAGCCAGCGTTCCGCTCTCAGTCGTGGCTCGCTCGAATCCTGTCGCAGCGCAATCCCGACCGCGCATCCCCTGGAACGAGACCGTTGTCTACGAATGCAATTTACGTGGCTACACGATGCGTCACCCGGACGTCTCTGCCACGGATCGGGGTCGATTTTCCGGCATGCGAAACAAGGAGGTCCTTGCCTATATAAAAGCCCTCGGTATCACGTCGATCGAGTTAATGCCGATTCAGGCATTTATCGACGAGCATCACCTCGCGCAGCAGGGCCTGCGAAATTATTGGGGTTACAACACGATCGCTTTTCTCGCACCGATGCCACGTTATGGCACCACGGGGGAGCTTTGCGATATGGTCCACGCAATTCACGACACCGGGCTGGAAGTGATTCTGGACGTTGCCTACAACCACACGGCAGAAGGCGGTTTTCATGGACCGACGGTTTCTTTTCGCGGCATCGACAATCTCGCCTATTACCGAACGCCAAACGATAACCCGGCCGGTTACATCAACGACACCGGGTGCGGCAATACGATGAATGTCGACCATCCACGGGTTCGCGAGTTGATACTTGATAGCCTCGGACACTTCGCCGAAAATATCGGCGTTGACGGATTTCGTTTCGATCTCGCGTCAATACTGGGGCGTCATGATCATGGCTTCTCGACGGGCCACCCTCTCCTCAATGAGATCAGTAACGACAAACGCCTGGCGTCAACGAAGCTAATCGCCGAACCCTGGGACCCGGGTCCCGGCGGCTACCAACTTGGTAACTTTCCCCAGGGCTGGGCAGAGTGGAACGATCAGTATCGCGACACGGTGCGGCAGTTCTGGCGTGGCGATGACAGCATCAGCGGAACTCTGGCGCAGCGTATGCACGGCTCGGCCGACCTTTTCGAGGGTAGCTGTCGCCCGCCCTTCGCGAGCGTGAACTTCATTACGAGCCACGACGGTTTCACGTTGCAGGATACTGTCAGCTACGAGCAGCGGCACAATGAAGCGAACGGTGAGGACAATCGCGATGGTCACCGCCATAACTACAGCTGCAACTACGGCGCCGAAGGTGGCAGCGACGATCCGGATCTGAATTCGCTGCGACGCCGGCAGCGACTCAACATGCTGGCAACCGTGTTGCTATCGCAGGGCACACCGATGTTGCTGGCCGGTGATGAATTCGGCAATTCGCAGCAGGGCAACAACAATGCCTACGCGCAAGACAACGAGACCGGTTGGCTGGACTGGTCGGGGCTTCAAGATGATCCCGGGTTTGTCGATCAGGTTCGCGAGCTCATTTGGTTGCGACGCGAGTCTCCGTTACTGAGGATCGGCGACTATATTCACGGCAGTCTGAAATCGGGAAATAACGACATCGAGATCAGCTGGATCAATCGTGATGGCGAACACAAACACGACGATGAGTGGACGTACAGCCGGGCATTTACGCTTCAAATCGAATGCAGCAACAACCATGAACACGTGTCCGTCATCGCGATTGCGATAAACGGCCATCACGGGCCATCGACGTTATACCTTCCTGCTTTAGAGGGCGCCGGCAGTTGGCGAATCGCGTTCACCAGTTGTGACGAGCTCATTGACGAGATAGCAGGAGACAGTCTCGAACTGTCCGGACAGTCCGTTACTTTGCTCCTGTCGCACTAGTGGTCCATCAATACAAACTTGTTGGACCACTAGTCTTTCAGCGGCAGTACCGTTGTGTACTTCACGCGCCGCAACACGAAGGTAGAGCTCGCCGAACGAACAGCGGGATGCTTCAAGACCTGCGTATTCAGAAAATCGTTGTAAGTATCCATGTCCTGCACAACGACATGCAGCACATAGTCGCGATCACCTGATACGGAGAAACACTCGGTGACTTCGGGAAGTATCGACACGTGCCGCTCGAAACTCTGACGGTTCTTGTCCGTGTGCTCGGTCATCGCGACCAGCAGCAATACCTGAATATTGAAGCCCACCAATTTGGGATTGAGTATTGCGACCTGCCGCTGAATGAGTCCCGCCTCCTCGAACTCACGAATCCGGCGCCAGCAGGAAGTCCTGGACATGCCGACGAGTTCGGCGAGCTCACTTTGGTTGCGCGTTGCATCGCGCTGCAGCTCGTTGAGTAGACGTCGATCCGTCCTGGATAAATTCATCTGCGCCATCCGATCATTTTTTGTACTTAATTGAAACAAACGTTTCACTTATCTTATCAAATGAGCGCACTTTGGGCACTATTTCTCCACAACTCGCGCATACTGTCGAAAAGTGTTGTATAAAAGAGGACATAGCAATGGCAGACCTGTTTGAAAATCCCATGGGCCTCGACGGCTTCGAGTTTGTAGAGTTCGCCGCTCCTGACCCAGCCGTACTTGAGACCGCATTCGCTCTGCTCGGCTTCACCGAAATTGCAAAGCATCGCTCGAAGGACGTCACGCTTTGGCGCCAGGGCAATATCAACTTCATCATCAATAACGAGCCCAATAGTCCTGCCTATTACTTCGCAAGGGAACATGGCCCTTGTGCTTGTGGCATGGGGTTTCGGGTTAAGGATGCGCACGCCGCGTACTCTCGAGCACTCGAGCAAGGCGCACAGCCGATAGAAATTCAGACAGGTCCGATGGAGCTGCGTTTGCCGGCGATCAAAGGCATCGGTGGTGCAACCGTCTACCTGATCGACCGGTATGAAGAAGGCACCTCGATCTATGACATCGACTTCAATTTCATTGACGGTGTTGACCGGCATCCCAAGGGCTGCGGTTTCGACGTCATCGATCACCTGACGCATAACGTCTACCGTGGTCGCATGGAGTATTGGGCTGATTATTACGAGAAGCTGTTTAATTTCCGCGAGATTCGTTACTTCGACATCAAGGGCGAGTACACGGGACTGCTGTCTAAAGCGATGACCGCGCCCGATGGAAAAATACGTATCCCGCTGAACGAGGAAGCATCGAAAGGTGTCGGTCAGATCGAAGAATACCTGATGGACTTCAATGGTGAAGGCATTCAGCACATTGCGTTCAGTTGCGACAACCTGATCGAGTGCTGGGACCGGCTGCAAAAACAGGGCATCGATTTTATGACAGCGCCACCTGCGGCTTACTATGAGATGCTGGAAGAGCGCCTTCCCGGACATGGCGAGCCCATCGACGAGTTGCAGCCGCGCGGCATCCTGTTGGACGGAACCACCGATGACGACGAGCCACGCTTGTTGCTGCAGATTTTTTCAGCCAACATGGTCGGACCGACGTTCTTCGAGTTCATCCAGCGCAAACAGGACGAGGGCTTCGGCGAGGGCAATTTCAAAGCGCTGTTCGAATCGATCGAGCGCGATCAGGTTGCGCGCGGCGTAGTAAATGCAGAAGCCTGAGAGGAACGAATTATGAATCTGAAACGAATTCACCACGTTGCCTACCGTTGCAAGGACGCGAAGGAGACCGTCGAGTTTTACCAGCGCGTGTTAAACATGGAGTTCACGGTAGCGTTTGCAGAAGACCAGGTCCCTTCCACCAAGGAGCCGGATCCCTACATGCACGTGTTCCTCGATTGCGGCATGGGTAATGTACTCGCGTTCTTCGAACTGCCGACGCAACCCGATATGGACCGTGATCACAACACACCAACCTGGGTGCAGCACATCGCTTTCGAAGTTGAAGATTACGATGCGCTGCTCGCTGCCAAAGAACATGTCGAGAGCGAAGGCCTCGATGTTATCGGTCCGACGAATCACGGCATTTTCCAATCCATCTATTTCTTCGATCCGAACGGGCACCGTCTGGAACTGGTTGCGAATACGCAGACGCAGGAGCAGATTGATGAGCTAAGGCGTGTCGCTCCGGCTATGCTTGAAGAATGGAGCCAAACCAAGAAAGCTCCACGCCACGCGGCCTGGCTACACGAACTGGAATTCAAATGAAACTCGCATCCCTAAAAGGCGGCCGTGACGGCCGCCTCGTCGTTGTATCCAATGACCTCACGCGTTGTGCGTCGGCAGCGAGCGTTGCAGCAACCCTGCAGGCTGCACTCGATGACTGGGCAAATGCACGTCCGGCACTCGAGGCGATCGCCAATGAGCTGGAGGCTGGCGGTGGCGACAACTTCGACCAGGCCGCTTGCGCCTCACCATTGCCACGCGCTTACCAGTGGGCCGACGGCTCAGCCTACGTCAATCACGTCGAACTCGTTCGCAAAGCGCGCGGCGCGGAGATGCCGGCGTCTTTCTGGACTGACCCCCTGATGTACCAGGGCGGCTCCGACTCGTTTCTCGGCCCGCGCGATGACATTCCTGTGACCGATGAAGCTTGGGGCATCGACTTCGAAGCCGAAGTAACGGTCGTTACGGACGATGTACCGATGGGTGCATCAGCAGCCGATGCTGTTAGGCACATTAAGCTGATCATGTTGGTCAATGATGTGTCATTGAGAAACCTGATACCGGGTGAACTGGGGAAAGGATTCGGTTTTTTCCAATCCAAGCCTTCAAGTGCGTTCTCACCAATAGCGATAACGCCCGATGAGTTGGGCGCCAGCTGGTCAGACGCAAAAGTACACTTGCCGTTGCTTTCGACACTCAATGGCGAACTGATTGGAAAACCTGAGGCCGGCGTGGATATGACGTTCGACTTCGGTCAGCTCATCGCACATGCAGCGAAATCACGACCGCTTGGTGCTGCTTGCATCATCGGTTCCGGAACTGTTTCGAATAAGCTAAACGATGGCCCCGGCAAGCACATTGAAGACGGCGGTGTCGGATATTCCTGCATCGCAGAAATCCGCACCATCGAGACCATTAACAACGGCAAGCCCAGCACATCATTCATGCATTTCGGTGACCGCATCCGAATAGAGATGAATGACGTGAATGGTGCATCCATATTCGGTGCGATTGACCAGGTTGTCACAAAATACGAAGGCTGAATGTCGATCAAACTCTACAGCTACTGGCGCTCTTCCGCTGCTTATCGCGTTCGCATCGCCCTCAACCTCAAGGGGCTTGAGCACGATATCGTACCGGTATCGTTAGCACCTGGCGAGGACGAGCATCGACAAGCGGCCTACCGTCAGAAAAACCCGCAAATGCTGGTACCGTTCCTGGAAGACGGTGATGTGGCGATCGGCCAATCGATGGCCATGCTGGAGTACCTGGAGGAAACCTACCCTGAAGTGCAGTTACTTCCGAATAAACATCCGCTGCGCAGTCAGGTACGTGCGTTCTGCAATGTGATTGCGTGCGACATACACCCGATCCTGAACCTCCGAATCCTGAAGTACATCAAGACAGAATTCGACGCCGACCCGGCAACGCACTGGTACGGGCACTGGATTCATGAAGGATTTAAGGCGTTAGAGCAATTCGCAAGTGACGGACCTTTCGTTTTTGGTGATCGGCTTACGTTGGCGGATACTTTGCTGGTCCCGCAGATGTATAACGCGCGAAGATTCAAAGTGTCACTGGATGATTATCCCAAGCTCGTTGCAGCGGTCGGCCACTGCGACGAGCTTGGGGCGTTCAAGGATGCAGCACCCGAAGCCCAGTCGGACGCTACCTGATAACGCTACTGATTAGCCAATAGCTCGTTGTGTTCAGTCGACCAGATTTCGACCAGTCCGTTACCGGTTGCGACCTGCTCAACCGTCATTTTTGCGGCGAGCGTTTCGCGTTTAACGCCGGCGTCCATGTCTTGAAGTAAATGAGCAAGACTGAACCATTTGTAAGCTTCTACGGGATCATAGGCCTCAGAATAGTCCATCGCGAAATGCCGGCCTAAAGCGGTCATCGCTTCCGGTACGCCCTGCTCAGCGGCAAGCATGTAATAGTGAATAGCTTCTTCCTCATTCAGTGGCACGCCCCAGCCATTCTGGTACATGACCGCCAGGTTGCACTGTGCGCCGGCATGACCCTGCTCAGCCGCTAGGCCATACCACTTGAGAGCCAATGCGTCGTCCATCGGAACGCCAAAACCGTTGCCGTACATCATGCCGAGACCGAACTGGCTCCCGGCATCACCAGACTCAGCCATCGGTTGCCATACTGCGAGCGCAGTTTCATAGTCCATGGAATTATAGGCATCAAGACCTTTCTGAGCATCGCCGCCCCAGACCGCGGTGACGAGCGCCAAAGCAATGGTTGCAGCCAATATCTGGAATTTACGCATTTTTCAGACCTCCATGTGGGCGCCGAAACGTCCTTACCATCCCCAATTAGTAGTGTCAGGGGAAGGCTTGGTGGAGGGCAATCCGGGGTTTTACCTAATCGTATAGTCGGTCATGTGCCAGCCTTTTCACGGCACGAGGACGTAGCGAAACCTTCGCGATCGAAATTTTCGGTAACTTCGTATAACAATCCACGCTTGATTCCGTATAAACGTGGAGTTGTGAAATCTTTCATCTCCGGATTATTATTATATATGCTTGGCGCGGCGGTCGGCGCGCATGCGCAAGAAAGAGACCCTCTTTTCCAGGACCCTTCTGTTCTTCGGGCTGTGCTTACAGCGCCATTATCGCAAGCGTATGCGCAACGAACTCAGGATGTCCGTATTTACTTTCCGGGACATTGGTCCTACACGAAAGAGGATGGCACAACCCAGAGGCTCGATATCGGGATACGAACACGCGGCGTCTTCCGCCGTGCGACCTGCAAGACACCGCCGCTACAGCTGAACTTCAAGAAGGAGCAGGTCAGGGAAACCCTGTTCGCCGGCCAAAACAAGTTGAAGATGGTCGTACCCTGTTTGCAGGGCCCGGGGGCAAACCAGAACCTGATCCTGGAATACCTGGCCTACCAGACCTTTCAGATACTGACAGACAAAAGCTTCGGGACGCGGCTCATTCGACTCGGCTACCTGGACAGCGATGAGAAACTTGAACCCTGGACAGATCTGGTTTTCGTCATAGAAGATGACGATGCCGTTGCAAAGCGCCTTAACTTGAAGAAGTTACGAGTCGCGTCCAACAAGTTTCACCAACTTGATAGTGCGACAACCGCTTTGGCGGAGTTGTTCCAGTTTTTGATCGCCAACAATGATTACTCTGTGCTGGCCGCGCGGGACGGTGACAGTTGCTGCCACAATACAGAAGTACTGGCATCGAAAGACAACGCCGATTTACGTTTTCCCGTGCCGTACGATTTCGATTTCTCAGGGCTGGTTAATGCGCCATACGCGGCACCCCCCGAACGTCTGCCAATAAAATCAGTTCGAACTCGTTACTACATGGGTCTCTGTCAGCCGCGAGAAGTGTTGGACCACGCTATCGCGGAGATTCAATCAAAGCGCGATGAAATCACAGCATTATTCGAAAACACGGCAGAACTCTCGGCGAACCGACGGAAAAGATCACTTAAGTTCATCGATGAGTATTTCGAAATCCTGAACAGCCCCGAGAAAATCGAAAAAAATATTGTTGGTCTCTGTCGTGGTCGCGAAAGACTCGAAGAAGCTCCAACTAAAGACTAGACGTCGGACCGCCCGGTAGAGGGCGAATCTTGTTCTTCTCTGCTTTGGCCTTCTTGCGGCGAAACTCACGTTGCACCACATGCTGCGACTCCAGTCCGTCGCCAAACGCACAAACTCCGATTGCAGCGTAGTTAAAGAACACCGTAAGCACCACTGCAATCTCGATCGACTTGACGCCTGCCGCAATACCGACGCCAATGGACGCCAAAATAAACAAGGTGTCGAATGTATCGCTGAGTGCTCTTCGAAACCGGACACCTGCTACGATTCCGGCAAGGCTAAATGCCAGGGCCAGGCTGTGTTGTACCAGGGTCACGATACCTGCAACGACGGCTGGCAGAACCAGCGTCGTCGTATCAATGGAGTGATCGTAGATGCTGTCGGTGTGAATAGCTTTGTACACCCAGGAGACCGGCAACATCAGCAACAGGGTCGATATCATCGCGTACAGCAGCGACATTGCTCCTGACAACCAGGGCGGCGCACTGGCCAGCCTCGTCTGAGCGCTTTCCGTAACAATGTCCTGAATCTCCTCGTCATCGGCACTTAACAGCGCCTCCTCAAGGTCATACACGCTCGAGCCACCGAAATCGGCGATTTCGCTAACACCACCAAGCGGCAATTGATCAGCAAAGCCGGGGACGAAATAAGCAGCCATCCCGATCAGCGCGGCCATTGCGATGTAATATGCCGTGACCCTGATCGACATCCGTAACAAGATGCCTTGGTGCTTGGCAATTAGTGCCG
>JAJFKQ010000271.1 GCA_021773155.1 Woeseiaceae bacterium
TTTCTGGCGGCAATAGCGAGTGGGTACCACCCGATCCCTTTTCGAACTCGGAAGTGAAAACGCTCAGCGCCGATGGTAGTGTGGGGTCTCCCCATGTGAGAGTAGGACACCGCCAGGATTTATTTATGAAAGGCCGCACCCCGAAAGGGTGCGGCCTTTTTTATTGGGCAGCGATGGCCGCCAAAGGTGTTGGAGTTGGTTGTGGCACTTGACTCTGACCCCATAATTCTCAAAGACTTATTCGGTGGGGTGATCTGCCCCCAAGTTTAGGGCCAGTTGCTTCTTAGTAAAGTCCCATCTGGTGGTTTCGCTCGCGTTAGCTCTTCTTCGATTGATCAGAACGATACGATTCGGGCAAGGATATTTCTTTCGAGCTTACACGCTGTTGACTCGATTTCCGAGTGCCCAGGCTTGTTGAGCTGCGCCAGCGAAACCACGAGCACTACTGATATGGTATTGAGGGCCCTATTGCGGCATTCTAGGCGGATAGGGAATCAACTGAATATTCGTGCAGCCATTGAGAGTCGGTAACTTGATAAAGACAAGAAATGCCTCGAAACCGCTCAAACGCTATCTGTCATTAACGGCAATAGCAGCCATCTTTTTTTCAGTTTCTTCCGGCGCAATAGGTGAAGACGAAACTTCAGTAGCCGTGCCTGTTGAGCCGCCGTCGCTGCCCGTATTATTGAAGAAGGCCGTAAATTCCCGATTCGGCATCTCTCCGGATGGATCCAAAGTTTTTTTCATGCAGTGGTCGCCGTCCGGTTACTTCATGATGGTCCACAACACAGTGGACGGCGAGCAAATGAGCGACGTTCCGTTCGGCAAAAGCAGACCGTCTGCAATGCGTTGGTTGACCTCTCGCCGGATTATCTACAGTCGCGCCGGTGAAGTTTTTGCTGTTGATTTTGACGGCACGAACTTCCTGAAGCTGCTGAGCAATTACGACGACGATCGCGGCAAGAATTACCGTAAGAATTTTCGCGCCTGGTCTATAAAACATTTACTGCCGCAAGACCCGGAACACATTCTCGCGCAATCATGGAATTCAGCTGGCCATCCGGCGATCGTCAGAGTCAACATTTACACCGGGGAGGAACTCGAACTCGTCTTCGAACCCAGGCTCGACATCGACACCTGGGCTGTGGACCGGGATGGCGACGTGCGACTGGGTGTTCGTCGCAAGAAAGATGAGCTACAGCTACTCACTTTCGATTCAGCCAATAAAAAGTGGGCGGTTTACAGTGACTTTACTCAGGACGGGACCAACACACTGGGGCATTCAGGTGAAACGTACCTGACCAAACGCGTCAATCTAGAATCGTTCGATTACAACAACAATCATATCTATATGGCTACGAATCGCGACAGCGACCGCTTCAAGATAGTCAAGTACGACATTAAGAACAGCGAAATCGTTGAGGACATATTCGCAAGCGATCGATATGACGTTGGTGGTAGCGAGAACGACCATACATCATTACTTTTTCATGACCCCGACAAGAAGTTGATTGGAATTCGTCTCGATGAAGAGCGGCGAAAGACGATCTGGTTCGACGAGCGATTCGAGTCGTATCAGGCCATTGTCGACAAACACAAGCCGAACCATGAGAACCGCATTTTTGATTGGAGCGACGACGCGAAAGTTCTCCTCGTCTTCTCGAGTAGCGACGTTGACCCGGGGCGTTATTCGATTTTCCATCCGGATACGAGAAAAGTATTCACAATCGCGATTACGAATGATGAACTCGATGTCGAGAGACTCTCAAAAACGAAAGTCGTCGAATTTATGGCTCGAGACGGCTACGCGCTACACGGCTATTTGAATCCCGCGACCGGGCAAGATGCCACCGAAAGGAAATTGATCGTACTTCCCCATGGTGGACCCTGGGCCCGCGACAACTGGCGTTTTGATGCCTGGGTTCAGTATTTCGCGACTCGCGGCTATAACGTGTTGCGCGTCAATTTTCGAGGTTCCACAGGATACGGCAGAGAGCACGTTCTTTCCGGCATCAAGAACATCGATACACTTATGATTGATGACATCGCAGATGGTGTTCATTGGGCGATTCAGGAAGGTTATGCACGCGAGGGCGCCGTCTTTATTTTCGGTCACAGCTATGGCGGATACGCTGCGCTGATGAGTTCGGTGCGTTACCCTGACCTATACTCTGCGGCCGTTTCCTGGTCGGCTCCGGTTGACATGTTGGCTCAGCTTAAGAAATACAAAAAGGAAGACGAATATTTTGCTTATGAGTTTTGGAAAACAGCGACCGGTGATCCCAAGAGAGAGAAAGCCAGTCTGATGCGAATTTCACCAATCAATAATGTTGCCAAAATGAAACTGCCATTGTTGATATTTCACGGCGAGCAAGACGGGATGATTCCGGAAGAAGACGTAGAGCGCTTGGAGGCCGCGTTGAAAAAGGCTGGCAACAACGCCGAAGTGAACATTATTGACAATGAGGGACACTCGTTCGGCAACAATAGCAACATCACCTACGTATTAGAAAAGAGTCTGCGGCACTTCGCTCGTTACACTGTGCCCGAAGAATCAGAGTAGTAGCTCGGCGCCCGATCGCCAATGCATTACAAAACATTAATTCGCCTGGCATACATTGCTTTTGCTCTCACCGCCTGCGGCCCGCTTGGTCAGCTCGCAACCTGGCCAGATCTTGGGGCGGCTCGGGCATTATAGTTTGCCGAGTTCTTCAGCCGATAAATCACCGATTCCGAGTGACGCTGGCGTGCGCAGAGCTTCCGCCGCGTAGTCACGAGCCATTAGTGTTGAAGTGATGTGGACTATGGCGTCCATTGTTGGTGTCTCGACACCGACTTGCTGCGCGAGTCGGGACATAAAAACGAGGCCGTACCCCACGTCCTCATTCAGGTAGCGGTGGTCAAGCTGCGGCTGGGCTCCGATTCCAAGAAAGCCCGGCGCTTCACGATAGGCAGAACCGTAGTCGTCGGCCAGCATGTATCCCTGGCGCATGCCCATCTGTGGATCGGGCAGGACTGTGATGCCCAGTTGGGCACCGACGGCGATGCGCTCGCGATCCAGGCCCTCGATGAGCCGGCCTACAGAGTCGGATACACCTTCCTCATAGAACAGAAAATCCCCGCCCGTACCCTCGATCCGCGCCGCGTTGGCCAGCGTGACCGCCGGGTGAATGATCGGATTCGCGTTCTGCAGACTGGTTTGCAGCACACTGCTCGCTGGTTCCATTTCCGGATAGACGTCAGCGATCAACTTCAGTATGTTGCCGGTCTGGTGGCCGGGCAGGGCAGCAAGGAGGTTGCCTGCCTTGAGTTTGAGGAACACACGGATTCGACCCGGCTCGGTCAGACGTACTGCGTAATGCAGTGTCGATGTCTCAGCAACGCGAAGGGTGTCATCCTCAAGTGCGAGGCCGGCAGCGCGTTTAAATGCCAGTGCTCCGCCGCAGGAACTGGGGCTGACGATGACCGTCTGTCCCGGGCGTAGTTTACCGGATACCGCTTCGCCAAAAGGCTCCGTGCTGTAGGCGGGCCCAACGACATAGATGAGTTCGGCACCTTCCAGCGTTGCGTCGATATCGTGACTTGATTTGACGATGCTGCCGAATCCTGAGATATCGCCTTCGGCATGTATTCCGCCTTGTTCGGCGATGGCCCGGATATTCTCGGCAAACTGCGGGAAATCAAAAAGCCTGACATCGTGTCCGTGCACGGCACAATCAAATGCCACCGATGTGCCACCTGCGCCTGCCCCCAATACCGCAATTCTCATAGTTAGCGACCTCTCGCGTTTTTACTCTGTCTCACTATACGCGCGGCAGTACGGGATTCGCTACGTAGAACCTCGTATCGGCGTCGGAGGGGGCGGCCTGTAGGATCGGTCACCTGTCAATTTTGCGG
The DNA here is from genome assembly GCA_021773155.1 of Woeseiaceae bacterium. GTDB lineage: Bacteria > Pseudomonadota > Gammaproteobacteria > Steroidobacterales > Woeseiaceae > UBA1847. The sequence continues at coordinate 3,898 of JAJFKQ010000271.1, forward strand.
TGAGATGGCCATGGGTCGCAAGATTATTATCATGGGAGCTGCAGGACGCGACTTCCATTTATTCAATTGCTGTTACCGGGACAACCCGGAATTCGATGTCGTTGCCTTTACAGCGACGCAGATTCCTCACATTGATGATCGACGATACCCGCCATCGCTTGCCGGTTCTTTGTACCCGGACGGCGTTCCGATTTACGCGGAAGAAGAACTCGATGATTTGCTGAGTGGCAATGATATCGACGAAGTCGTGTTCGCGTACTCCGATGTACACCTCAGCTACGTCGACGAACGTCGCAAGAGAGTCGAAGCTCAAAACGTTGCGTTCTCCACATTCGACGTAGAAGCGTCGATGCTGCCGTCCAGAAAACCGGTAATCGCGATCACCGCCGTCAGGACCGGCTGCGGCAAGAGTCAGGTTGCACGTCGTATTATTGACATCTTGAAGGAGCTCGGCAAGAAGACCGTGGCCATCCGGCATCCGATGCCCTACGGCGATCTTGCGAAACAGGCCGTGCAGCGCTTTGCAACCTACGAAGACCTCGAACGGCATGGATGTACGATCGAGGAAAGAGAGGAATACGAGCCGCATATTAACAATGGCGCCATCGTGTATGCAGGCGCCGACTATGCGGCGATCCTGGCGCAGGCAGAAGAGGAGGCAGACGTCATCGTCTGGGATGGCGGCAACAACGACACGCCGTTTTACAAGCCCGACCTCTGGATAGTCGTCGCCGACCCACACCGCGCTGGCCATGAACTCGAGTACTTCCCGGGCACTGTTAACTTTGAGCGCGCCGATCTCATTCTGATCGGCAAAATCGGTTACGCGGATGCAGCAAATATCAAAGCAATCGAGGAAAACGCAAAGAAGATCAACCCCGGCGCCAGAATCGTTCTACGCAAGTCACCGTTGCACGTTCCCGATCCTGACTCGATCAGGGACAAGCGTGTGTTGGTCATCGAAGACGGCCCCACTACCACGCACGGCGGTATGCCGTTTGGTGCGGGCATATTGGCGGCGACGGATAACCATGCCGCAGAAATCGTCGATCCCCGGCCCTGGGCTGTTGGCGAAATTGCAGCGACCTTCGAGCAATATCCCAACATCGGGGACTTATTGCCAGCCATGGGATATGGCGACGCTCAGATTCGGGATCTGGAAGCGACGGTCAATGCCGTCGAGTGCGATTTGGTCCTCGTGGCAACACCGATCGATCTCACGCGACTCATTGATATCGAAAAGCCGACCATGCGAATCGGTTACAGTCTGCCCGCCGAAGATGGTGCATTGACCGAAGCTGTGTCGCGCGCGATAGGCTGATGCCACTGTTGCAACCGATTTATGTTGGACTATGTGTTGGACAGCACCACTGCGGTGACGAGGAGAATAACCACCAGCAGCTGCAGCGCGACTCGCTCCCACATGAATTTCTCGGCGTGTTCCTTGTCGTAGGTTCCTCCGCGAGCCATGGAGCGCAAGCCGAGCGTGAGGACGACGACGGTCGCGATGAGTGCGCCGATGATGAGTACGTTGATGATTGACATCAGTACCTCCTGCGGCTGGCTAAGCCATCGGAAAGCCATGATATAAACACTACGCTGTGAGTGGACGGGCGCAATTGCGACATA
>JAJFKQ010000272.1 GCA_021773155.1 Woeseiaceae bacterium
GGTCAGCAGTACTTTGGCCCTGCATATTTATCAGCTGTTGCTTGCCAGAGGTAACCAGGTGTTCGAGTATGCAACCATCATCGAGGCCCACCATCCCGCCTATTTATCGCAAGCCGACCTGCTCGACATCTATCATTACGATGATTCGGAGACTTTGTCGACAGAGTCGATCTCGGATTTGATTGTCTTGATTACTTCGAACAAGAGCGAGTGACGACTAGAGTATTGGCATATTTTCTGGTCGGTTAAGGGGCCGTTCAGCTAACGCCCGCTATTATTGGCTCCAATGTAGGCAGGTCCGCCCGTAAATGGACCCGGAGGCCATATGAAAGCTCAGACAAGAATAGCCCTGTTATTGCTGTTACCCGCCATTTCACTGGCGCAGGTGCCCGTAGATGACTCTGGAAAGGTCATTGGAAGCTATGAATCGCAGGCTGAATTGCAGGAATTGGTGGGTCCGATCGCGCTGTACCCGGACGACCTGTTAGCCATTGTTCTGCCTGCCGCGGCCTACCCTCTGCAAGTCGTCGAGGCGGCTCGTTTTCTGGAAGCGCTGGAATCCGACCCAACACTGAAACCGAACGACGATTGGGACGATTCAATCGTCGCTTTGCTCAACTACCCTGAAGTCATAGAACTGCTAAACGATGATCTTGACTGGACGCTGCGTCTGGGTGAGGCAGTGGTCGTGCAACAGACTGACGTTGTCGACGCCGTCGAAGGCTTTCGTGATCGCGCCTACGCTGCCGGCAATCTAAAAAGCGATGAATACCAGACAGTGTCGCGTGATGACGATGACGTAATCTATATTTCGCCCGTCGAAGAAGATGTCATCTACGTGCCTTACTATGAACCGGCACAGGTCGTCTATTACCAACCAAGACCTGTCTACCACTACTACCCGCGTTCATACCCGGTCTACTACTACCCTTATGCAGCCGGTCACTATTTTGATCATGGCTATTTCTGGGGCGTTACCACCGCATTCACAATCGGCTGGATGACAGACAGTCTTCACGTCTACCACCACAGCTATCGCGGACATCCTTACTACGGCCGCTCGTACTGGAATAACTGGTGGTATCGCAGTCCGTCAATCAATGTTTACAACACCACGTACGTAAACCACTCAAACGTATATGCGAACCACTATTCTCACGGTGATCGCTGGCGCCCCAGAGAAACGCGTCGTGCGTACACACGACGTGAAGGCTACGCCAGGCACGACTACCAGACGGTGCAGCGTACGGCTCACAAAGAACGTCAGTACGAGCCGATAACCTTCCGAGAACGCGACGACCGGACATCGCAGCGAACTCGTGACACGCGCTCTCAGCAATCACGGGTGGCCCATAACCGACCCGATAACGTTGAGAACCGTAGTGGCGACGTAGCTGTTCGATCACGAGATAATCGGCAACAGCGTCCGACGGTACAAACGCGCGATACACGACGTCAGGATGCGCCCGTTCGCTCGCGCGAGACCAACCAGCGAGCACCAACGCGCACGGAACGAGCGCCGACAAGAACACAACAACGGGCGCCGACGCAGACACAAAGTGCACCGACGAGAACTCAACGAGCGCCTGCACCACGTGAGCAAAGGCAGCCTGAATCACGTCAACGCGAGCAACCGTCTCAATCACAGGCGTCGCGAACCCAGGAAAGCAAGAGTAGCAACAGCGGCAGGTCCGAAAGTCGCAGCCGAAGCCGCGATCGCAGGGAGCGCTAGCGCTTAATCGTCGTCTGGCTCACCTTCACGTATTGCTTCTTTGGTGAGCTCCCAGGCGACGAAGGCAACACTACCAGCCGCGATAAGAGCGAGAATGACGCCGGCAAATGGAAGAATAGTTCGCATACCGAAATAGTAGCATCATCAATACGACGATCATCAAATACCCAGACAGTACATTACGCGGAAAGCTGCGAAGTTCATCAAATCACGCCATAATCGCGACATGGCCTCATTCGTCTCAGAATTAAAACGCAGGAACGTCCTGCGTGTCGCGACCGCGTACGCGCTGGTCTCCTGGATACTCATTGAAGCTGGCTCTGTCTTGCTACCGACATTTGGCGCACCGGACTGGTTCTTCAAGGTATACGTGATCATAGTCACGGCCGGTTTCGTCCTGGCATTGATAGCAGCCTGGATTTTCGAAGTGACGCCCGACGGCGTAAAACTTGAGCGAGACATTGATCGTTCCACGTACAAGCCAAAGAACCGCGTTGGCAAGAACTACCTGATCATCGGATTGCTGGTTGTCGCTCTCGGCATTTCTATTACGTTCAACATCACCGGCATGCGCGGTGATGTGCTCGATCTGGGTAACAAGGCCACTCACAACTCCATCGCCGTGCTGCCATTTGAGAGCCGCAGCTCCAATCAGGAAAACCAGTTTTTTGCCGACGGCATACATGACGACATCCTTACGCGTTTGGCAGAAATCAAATCGCTGCGAGTTATCTCGAGAACTTCCGTGAATGAATACCGGGGCGCCAGCAGAAACCTGCGCAAAATCGGCGAAGAGCTTGGCGTAACAACGATTGTTGAGGGTGCCGTACAACGTTCCGGCGATCAGGTGCGTATTACCGTGCAGTTGATCGATGCCGCTACCGATGAGCATATCTGGGCAAGAGCCTATGACCGGAAATTGACGATAACGAGCCTTTTCGAAGTACAAAGCGAAATATCCTCTGAGATCGCGTCATCATTACGCGCCGCCTTGACCCCTGAGCAGGAGTTTCGACTCGCGACAATCCCGACCAACAGTCTTGAGGCCTATGCCGAATACGTGGCGGGCAGAGAAAATCTATTACAACGTAAATTCGAGACGCTGAATACGGCGAGAGAAAAATTCGAACACGCTATTGAACTCGACCCGGAGTATGCACAAGCACATGCTGCACTCGCGGAAACAGTCTTGGTTATCTTCTCAAATCACAGATCCATTTCCCCAGATGAAGTATTCGAGATTGCAACTGCTCACTTGAATGAAGCACTTCGAATTGACCCCCAGTTAGCGTCGGCTTTCGCTGCCCGCGGATTGCTGCAGATGATTCAGTGGGAACAAACGCGAATTGGCCCTGGCAACATAGCCTCCGCCGCTTCGTTCGAAAAAGCGCTCGAACTTAATCCGAATCTGGCAGACGCGTACGTCTGGTTCGCATCGCTGCGCCAGGACGAAGGAGAGATCGAGAAGTCAATTGATCTGCTCAGCACAGCTTTGACTATAGACCCTCTTAGCCGAATTCCGTACGTCAATTTGCCCAGCGCTCTGGCGCAAGAGGGCCAAAATGCGCGCACCACGGAATTACTGTTACACGCTACAAATATCTTTCCCGATTGGGCGACCCCCTACACTTACCTGAGTAATCACATGCAGGGACTGGGACGCCTGGACGAAGCTCTGGCCTGGGGCCAAAAAGACGCCCTGTTGAGTGAAGATCCGGCAACCGGTGCCAACCTGCTCGGCATATACCAGGATTTCGGAGATGACAAAGCGATCACGGAGTTCATGGAAGCGTTCCCGGAAGATCATCCGCTCTACCCTGCCGGGCAAGGTTACTGGCTCTACTTCAAACGCGATTACAAAGGCGTGCTCGAGGTACTCGACAGTCTGGATGACGATTCTGCTTTTGCGTTTCAATTTGTGTACCCACTGATGGTCGGCGCGGCCATGCTGACTGATGACTACGACCGCGCATTTAACCTTTTGATAAAAAGCAATCCGATGCTCAAAGATGATTCTGAAACCACGGTGGATCGCAATAACGTAATTTCCGCTGTTCGTCTTGCCTACATCGAACAAAAACGAAATAACCCAAAAGCTGCAACGCAGCTGCTCCGCCAGGCGGAAATCGTCGTTCGCGATTTGCCGCGACTCGGAATGGCAGGTAATGGCATCAGGGATGTGCAAATTCTGACTTTGCTGGGGCGCAACG
>JAJFKQ010000273.1 GCA_021773155.1 Woeseiaceae bacterium
ACCACCCCGACAACGTTACCGTCCCACACGTCGATGCTGACAGGCCTCTACCCGACAGACCACGGGATTCGTGAAAACGGACGCCGGGTTGGTGGGCAACTTGAGTTGTTGGCAACGAGATTAAAAGGGCTCGGTTATCACACGGCGGCTTTTGTTTCCGGCTTTCCACTGGCCCAACAGTTCGGTCTGGCGCGAGGTTTCGATAAATATGACGATGCTTTTAGAGGGAACGCTAATGAGCGTTCGGCAGCAGTTACAACCGACGCCGTACTGGAATACCTGGAGCTTGCTCAAACAGCAGACTTTTTGTGGGTACATTATTTTGACGCACACGCTCCCTATGAACCCCCTGAGCCATTTCTCTCTCAATATCCGGACAGTCCCTATTCGGGAGAGCTGGCTTTCATGGACGGAGAAGTGGGCCGCTTGTTGTCGGCGTTCGAGGCGCGTTTTTCCGGGCAGCCAAAGAAGATCATAGTGGTTGGTGATCACGGGGAGGGTTTAGGCGATCATGGCGAAGAACTACATGGCAATCTGCTGTATCAGGGAACCATGCGCGTACCCTTGATTGTTGCCGGAGATGGCATCGCCCCGGGAAGCGTTGATCGTGCTGTTAGCGTCCGGCAAGTTTTCGATACGGTACTTGAGTGGGCTGGGGGCAATGGTGAACGAAGTCTGCTCGGATCAAAAAGCGAACCCGTTCTTGCCGAGGCTTTGAAGCCATACCTGCAGTACGGATGGCAGCCACAATTTATGGTAGTACTTGACGGCATCAAAATGATCCAGTCCGGCGATATCGAAGTGTTCGATTTGCAAGCCGATCCGGGTGAAACCGACAATTTGGTGGGTAGTGTGGATCTGGTTCCTGAACTTCAGGGGGCAATTAGTGGCTACTCGTCCCGAGCGCTTGAAGAACAGAGCAATCTGGCTGAAATACAAGAGGCACTCAGTCAGAAAACGGTGGAGCGGTTGGCCAGCCTGGGATACGTTGGCACCTCTGGTCGTCCTGTCCTTCGTAAAGTGGCGCCAAATCCCAAGGACATGGTGCATATCTACCGTGATCTGGATATTGGTTCAGGTCACTTCACCCGTCAAAACTACGATGCTGCCATTCAGGTTTTTTCCGGGATTCTGGAAGTTGATCCTTATAACTTCATGGCAGCAATGCGTCTGGCTGTTGCCTATTCTGTTACCGACCAAAAAGACCAGGCTCAAGAGTTCTTTGAGCGCGCCAGATCCATTAACCCTTCTTCGATAGATCTTCGTCATTACCACGCGATGCATTACATGCGTAATCAGCAGCGGGATCTGGCCGAGCCTTTGTTCGAATCTGTGTTGCTGGAAATGCCGGATCGACTGCCCGCCCTGCAGGGGCTGGTGAGCATATACACGCGGCAGGGCAAAGATGAAAAGGCGATGCAACTGCTTGAGAAGGTCGTAAAGATCAAAGACTCACCCGGGCAGGAACTGGTCCGGCTTGGGCAAATGCGCATGGCCAGAGGCGATACAAAGGCTGCGATCAGCGCTTTTGAGCAAGCCAGTCAGGTTCTCGATCGGCGCTTCAAGCAAAATCTTGAACTTGGAGTCCTCTACCTGGCCGATCGACAGTTTTCCAATGCGGCGTCGAGCCTGGACAAAGTTTCCAGATTTCATCCTGCTTACCCGATGGCTCTTTTCAAGCGTGCCCAGGTAAGTGTGCTTTTGAAGGAAGCAGATAGTGAGGTGAGGGTCAGGCAAGCCTGGCAGCGAGCTGACAATACTACCCGGAGGTTGATTGCTTCCGAGAAGTTCTTCCGCGGAATTGATTATCGCTCTGAATAGAGTTACCGGCTAGGCCGACTCCCAGTCCAGGTCGAGCCCGATGATGCTGTCGTAGCTCGGCCGTTTCCGGATAATTCGGAATTCGTCACCATCAACCAGAACCTCGGGCACCAAGGGTCTCGTGTTATAGCTTGACGCCATAACACTGCCATAGGCTCCTGCTCCCTCGATTACGATCAGGTCACCACTTTCCTGTGCCGGCATCTCGCGTTGCCGCGCGAAAGTGTCGCCTGTCTCGCAAACCGGTCCGACGATGTCATACATGACGTTCTTTGCTCCAGAGTCTCGTTCACCGACGATCGCATGGTAGGAGTCGTACATACTGGGTCGCAGAAAGTCGTTCATGGCGGCGTCGATGATCAGGAATGTCGATTGGCCACTTTTCTTGACGTAAATCACACTGCCAACCAGGACGCCGGCATTGCCGACGAGCGATCGCCCGGGTTCTACGATGAAGTTGCAATCGAGATGGCCCAGTGTGTCTCTTACGACACCCACGTACTCGGCGGGAGAAGGAGCGTGGTCGTTTTTTTCGTCGTAGTTGACGCCGAGACCACCGCCGAGATCAATCGTCGAAATTGTGAGTCCGTCCTTACGCAACTTCTCTGCGAGTTCCGCGACGCGTGCGAAAGCATGTGCAAACGGCGTCAGGCTGGTGATCTGTGAGCCGATGTGCAGGTCGATACCACAGACCTCAATGCCCGGAAGGCCGACCGCCTTTTCATAGGCGTAACTCGCTGACTCCAAGGGCACGCCGAACTTGTTTTCGGATTTGCCCGTCGAAATTTTCTCATGCGTGCCGGCATCGACATCGGGGTTTATGCGAAACGAAACGCGCGCGGTCTTGTCGAGGCGGACGGCGGCGGCGCTGATTTCTTCGAGTTCAGGTTCCGACTCGACATTGAACTGGCGGATATTCTGCTGCAGTGCAAACTCGATTTCACGCACGGTTTTGGCCACGCCTGAGTACACGATCTTCGCAGCAGGAACGCCTGCTGCGAGCGCGCGTCTCAATTCGCCTTCTGAAACGACATCAGCGCCGGCACCGCGATCTGCGAGCAACTTGATAATCGCCTGATGTGAATTGGCTTTGACTGCATAGCAAATTAGGGCATCAAAATCTTTCAGTGCTTCCACGTAAGCGTCGTACCGCGCTTCGACCGCGGCACGCGAATAGCAATAAAAGGGTGTGCCGCAGGCATCGGCGATTCGTCTGAGCGAAACATCCTCAGCGAAATAGTGGCCGTCGCGATACGCAAATGCAGTCATGGTGTGGATCCCTGAATTCTTGGAATAAAATATTATATTGGTTGACTGCCCAGGAATAAATGATTAGCTTGGCCGCTCTTTGAATTGCCACTTGTTGGACCACTAGCCTATGGACTGGATTTCGATTATTCCGCCCATCGTCGCCGTCGTTGTGGTGCTGTGGCGCAAGGAAGTTATCATCGCCTTGCTACTCGCGATTTTTTCTGCAGAATTGTTGCAGGTTGCCTTAGCATGGCACGCGCCGATTCCGGCAACACTCAACACGATCGAACGCATAGTCGGTGTATTCGGTGATGCTGACAACGCTCGGCTACTGATATTCAGTCTCATGATCGGAGCATTGCTGGCATTCATACGATTGTCGGGCGGTGTTGCTGCCATGGTTGCGAGCATCGTGAATCGAGGCGTTGCGAAGAACGGCAAGCAGGCAGCGTTGCTGACCAGCGCCGTCGGCGGCGTCATTTTTGTTGAGTCGAATCTGAGTGTATTAACTGCGGGCATCCTGTCGCGAGGCTTATTCGACAAATACCGAATGAGTCGAGCGAAGCTTGCCTACATCATCGACAGTACATCGGCACCAGTCTGTATTCTCATTTTGCTGAATAGCTGGGGCGCGTTCATCCTGGTTTTGCTCAACAACTACGACTTTGGCATGTCATCCGCAGCGGTGTTGTGGGGCACTGTGCACCTTAATTTCTATCCGCTGGTGACACTTGTCATTGTGTTTCTTACAGCGGCGTCGGGGCGATACCTGGGTCCGCTGGCGAGGAGCAAACCCAATGCGGTTGGCGATGGGGAAGTTGGCGACGAGGTTGTCGCGACAAGAACACGCTTCATGATTGTGCCGCTCTCAGTCATGATTTTCGGCATGCTCGGATTCATGTACTGGACCGGCAATGGCAATCTGGCCGACGGCAGTGGCTCGAAGTCCGTCCTGTATGCAACGACGCTCGCCACCGCCGTTGCGTATCTACAAATGCTCCTTAGCGGCCAGTTCGATCACATCAGGCTCGTCAAGATCGGCTTCGACGGTATGGGCGAGTTATTGCCACTGGTTGCTATCGTGTTGCTGGCTCTCGCGCTGGGACAAAGTCTGAGTGCGCTGGGCACGGGTGTTTATATCGCAAACATCGTCGGTGGTAATTTGCCGGACTTCCTGATTCCCGCGATGTTGTTCCTCGCAGGCGCGCTGATCTCGTTCTCAACCGGTACCTCCTGGGGGACATTCGCGATCCTGATTCCGCTGGGCATGCCTCTGGCGATTTCGCTGGATCTGCCACCGTCATTATTGCTCGGTGCGATACTGGGTGGCGGTGTGTTTGGTGACCACTGCTCACCGATTTCGGATACG
>JAJFKQ010000274.1 GCA_021773155.1 Woeseiaceae bacterium
GCGAGTGGACGGTCTTCTCTCAAGGCCACGTTGTTCCCGGTGACATCAATGCCAAGGTCCACGAGCGCTGGTGCGAAGTCTGGAAACCCTTCCGCATTCGCGTATTCGCGATAGAGCGGCATGAACACGGGCGCCTCCAGGAAGGAATCCAGTTTTTTGAACAATCGTTGCCCGGACCATTGCGTCCTTGATGGCAGGCAACACGCTTGCAGTTGCCCGAGAACCGTGTCGAGCGACTCCCTGCCGCCGTAGCGCTGTCGTAATTCAATGTCAGCGAGAAGCGCGATCGCCGCTCCACTCCAATAGACCTTCATTCTTGCGTAACGAATGCCGCTTGCGGCTGCTTCGTTCAGGGAAAGGTCAGGTCGAGATTCACGTCCGCGTTCAAAGCCATCTCTCAAACGTTGCCAGGCAACCTCCTGGGTGTAATGCCCGGCACGGGCCATCAGCACGTTTTGATAGTAGCTGGCGAATCCTTCGGATATCCACCGGTATCTCTGATTGAGTAACGGCAACATCAGGTGGCTGAACTCGTGGGTTGCAGTCCAATCCGAGTAAAACTCCTCTATCGGGCGATCTGGATTGACGAATAGTTCGACAGTTTCGCTACGTCTTCGGGTGACGCGACCGAATATCACTGCCGAATCGCTGCCCCAGGAATTTTCCGTTGTGGGGATGACGATTATCTTCGCTTTAGGGTTGGGGAAACGTCCGTAGACAAGTTTGACATCTTCAGCCGTAGATTCGATCCAGTCGATGATTTGCGCTGCCTTGCGTTCATCAACAGGTTGTCGGACTTCGATATTCAAAGTCGCGGCCAACAATGTAGTCGATAAGAGAGAGCCCACAATCATCATTGTGATTATGGACTCACTAATCGCGTGCGAGTTTCGCACGAATCGTGCTTAGTTGGCCTCAGCCTGGTAATGGCCCATCAGGATTTGTGCGACTTCCGGCCGTGCAACCTCCGGTGGAGGTGTGATTCCTTCGCCCAGCATTTCGCGAAGCCGGGTACCTGAAACGATGACATAGTCACTCGGCTCGTGGTCCGGCGCTTCCCGCATCATGACGACTTTGTTGAGTTTCCTGGACCAGGCAGTGTGGTCGGCACCGAAGATTTCAATTTCAAGTGCGCCATCGGGAATCTCGTCAAAAATATCCTGTGCATCGAACGGCCCGTAGAAATCGCCAACGCCGGCATGGTCGCGGCCAACGATCAGATGCGTTGCCCCCATGTTCTGGCGGAATACGGCGTGCAGCACTGCTTCCCGTGGACCGGCATACAACATATCGAAACCGTAGCCCGAGACAAGCACAGTGTTCTCCGGGAAATACAGATCGACCATCTTGCGGATGCAGGCATCACGAACGGAAGCTGGAATGTCGCCGGCCTTGAGTTTGCCCAGCAACATGTGAATGACAACACCGTCAGCCTTGAGTCGTTCCATTGCCATACGACACAGTTCTTCGTGGGCCAGATGCATTGGGTTCCGAGTCTGGAACGCAACAACCTTTTCCCAGCCACGGGCGGCGATATCAGCCCGTATTTCAACGGCCGTCTGGAATGTGCCGGCAAATTCGGATGCGAAGTAGCTTAAGTTGAGAACGTGAATGGAGCCGGATACGCATTGATTGCCCTGTGCCTGAAAAGCCGCAACGCCCGGGTGTGACGAATCAAGTGTGCCGAAAACCTGTTCTGTCATGGTGTCTTTTTGTTGCGCCGAGATCTCTTCAATTGCGTCGACATCCATGATCGCTATGACCGGTTCGCCATCAACATTCGGGTCCCGTAGAGCGATTCGGCTCGCGCCATCAATGCCGCTGATGTCGTTGGCCAGGTTGAGCACGGGCACCGGCCAGAATAGCCCGTCTACCGTGTGCATATTCTGCGAAACGCTCAGCGCATCGGCGACATTCATGTAACCTGTCAGTGGCGTGAAGTAGCCGCCGCCTAACATCACCGCATTCGCAGCGGCAGCTGAACTCAATAGTAACGAGGGCAGGGCGGCTGCTTCGGCAATCAGACGATCACGCTCTTCGGTGTCAGTCACCAATAGCGGATTAAGGGCATCGGCCCCGTGTGGCTTGATCATGAAGTTGCTCCTGCTTCGATATAATCGTCAGCACGAGTGAAATGCTGTCTGAGAATGAGGCCATTCTCTTCCAAATGGTCGAGCACGAATTGCACTTCCTGTTCGACGGTCATTTGGTCAGTGTGCAGATGGATCTCCGGGTGTACCGGTGATTCATACGGGTCATCAATTCCGGTGAAGTTTTTGATTTCGCCGGCACGCGCTTTCTTGTACAGACCCTTCGGGTCACGCTCTTCGGCCACCGCGAGCGAGCAGTCTACAAATACCTCGATGAAATCAAGACCGGCTTGTTTGTGTAACTCTCGCACTTCATCTCGATCGCCTTTGTAGGGGCTGATAAAGCTCGACAGAGCAATCACTCCGGCATCGCCCATTAGTTTTGCGACCTCACCGATACGGCGTATGTTTTCTTTGCGATCCGCTTCCGAGAATCCGAGATTTTTGTTGATGCCGAGTCGGACGTTGTCGCCATCCAGTCGGTAGGACAGTTTGCCAATCTGGTACAGTGCGTGTTCCAGCGCGACGGCGATAGTGCTCTTGCCACTGCCTGACAGTCCTGTGAACCAGATTGTTGCGCCACGCTGTCGGAGAATATTGCCCCGATCTTCGCGTGAAATTTCACCGTCGTGCCAGGTTACGTTGGTTGCTTTTTGATTTGCCACTTTAACACCTCAACTTATTCATGATTGTTTTGTAAATCCGTTAATCAACAGGTCTGTGCATTTCTGTATGACCTCGAACAGGTCGAGTTCCGAGTCACGGACGATGAGATCGCCCCACGCGTTGCACATACCGATGACTGCCTGTGCCGCGAAATGACAATCAACCGATCGTCGAACCGCGCCAGTCTCTTTTCCTTCTTCGAAGATGCCTTCGAGCCGTTGCCTGTAGTCGCTGCCCAATTTTTTCAACCGGCTGCGCCGGGCTTTTGGCAGGTATAGTCGCTCGTCGTTATAAACCTTTAGCGCTTCGTTTCTTTCCCGGTAGCTGCTCAAGTGAGAGGTGACCGTTGCGACTAATTTTGCCTCGAACGGTTGCTCGCTGTCGGCAATCGTCGCCATGTGCTCAACATAGTTCTGGATGCCGTACAGGCAGACCTCACCCAAGGCTTCCTCTTTCGACTTGAAGTAGTAGTAGAGGCTGCCTTGCTTGATGCCCATTCGCTCGGCGATGTCTTTAGTGCAGGCACCGTGGAAGCCTTTCTCTGCAAATACGGTGGCGGCGGCGCGTATAGCCGTCTGGCGCTGCTGTACGTATTTGAATGTGCCGGTACCCGTCACGTCGTTCTACCTGAGTTGGTGTTTGACGGATTCTATAGACTTATAGAAAAAAGGTCAACGGCAAAGAAAAGAATTGTAATAACAATATGTTAATTACTGATCTAATCTATAACTGGATCGAATGTGGCCTGAAAGAAGCGCAGTACTTTAGGCTCATAGACAAATCGCAAACCCTGAATTTGCGCTGCATTTTCTGTAATGCGTATGACCGCATCTGCCGTAACGTCCATGTGCGCCTGGGTATAGACTCGACGCGGTATTGTCAGTCGGACAAGCTCGAGCTTCGGCATGATATTTTCGCCGCTCACCTTGTCTCGTCCGGCCGATACGACACCACGTTCCATAGAGCGAATGCCTGACTCTAAATACAGCGCCGCGGCCAACGCCTGCGCCGGAAATTGCTCCTGCGGGATGTGCGGCAGAATACGGCGTGCATCGAGAAATACAGCGTGGCCGCCAATGGGTTTCACTATCGGTATTCCTGCCCGTTCCAGTCGCTCGCCGAGGTACTCAACCTGGCCGACCCGAGCGTGTATGTGATCGTCATCAACACTTTCGGTTATTCCGATCGCAAGTGCTTCCATGTCCCGACCCGCCATGCCGCCGTAGGTGTGTAGTCCTTCGTAGACAACGACCAGACCGCAGGCTTTCTCATAGAGATCTGGATCATTCATTGCGAGGAAGCCGCCGATATTGACCATTGCATCTTTCTTGGATGACATCGTCGCGACATCGGTCAGTGAACAAATCTCGAAAACAATTTCCTGAATGGATTTATCGGCGTAGCCGTCTTCGCGTTTCTGAATGAAGTACGCGTTTTCGGCGACACGGGTCATGTCGTGGACGAGGAGTACATTGTTTCGATCACACCACGCTCGTACCTCGCGAATATTCGCAAGAGAGATCGGTTGTCCACCTGCCATGTTGACGCAGGTCGCCACGCAAATATACGGAATGTGATCGGCACCGACTTTCTCGACGAGTGCATCGAGCTTTTCGATATCGACGTTTCCCTTGAAGGGATGCTCCGACAACGGATCATGCGCTTCGTCGATGATCACGTCGACGAAAGTGCCGCCGGCCAGTTCCTGGTGGAGTCGTGTGGTCGTGAAATACATATTGCCGGGAATGTAGTCACCGTCTGATATCAGGATCTGGCTGAGGATGTGCTCAGCGCCGCGGCCTTGATGGGTTGGTACCATGTACTTGTACGAGTAATATTTCTCGACCGTGTCCCGCAGATGATAAAAGTTGCGGCTGCCCGCGTAAGCCTCGTCACCGGTCATCAGGCCCGCCCATTGGCGGTCACTCATCGCACCGACGCCAGAGTCGGTGAGCAGGTCGATATAGACGTCTTCCGATCTGAGTAAAAAGGTGTTGTAGCCGGCCTCGCGTATGGCGGCTTCACGCTGTTCGCGAGTCGTCATCCTGATGAGTTCGACGGCTTTGATCTTATAGGGTTCGGCCCAGGATCGAGTGGACATTGATGTGCCTCCAAAAACTTAAGTTAGAAGTGGCATTTCATCCCTCGTTGCTATTGGAGCAATAAGTGGCCGGTCGCAGTCACATTAAGAGCCTGGGCCGGTGCTTGCCTATACGTAAAAGTACAGCGCTCAGGTATTGCCTATCCGCATGATGGGTCGTGACAGACCAACCGTGAGCCGTTCGCCCAGAACTTCGCGGCGAAATCGAAACAATTCTGCCGGCCGACCGCGGCTTACCGCAGTCGTGCGGCCAACGGGCTCGACCAGGTCCGCATTGGCAACTAGTCGCCTGAAGTTCTGTTTGTGAATTCTTGCACCACTGAGTGCTTCCGCGACACGCTGCAGTTGCAATAGCGTGAACTCACCCGGCAACAATTCAAACACGACGGGCCGATAGGCAAGCTTGCCGCGCAGTCGTCCGAGAGCAGTCGCCAGAATACGCCGATGGTCGGACGCCATTGGCATGCCCATATCCTCGCTCGGGCTCACACCGTTTTTCTTGCTGGAGACTCCTGAAATGGCACGCCGATCTCTTTGCGCTTCAAAAACGACACCGGCCTCATAAAGCAACTCAAAACGCTCGAGCGGCAAAACTGCGTCCATTTCAACGCTATTGCTGTTGCCGAAAGTCACATTGATTCTTTCCCGGCGACTGTTGCGGCGCGGACTTTGTACTCGCTGTGCCCAACGGATTAAAGCTGGCTCGATAATCTCTTCAATAACCGCCGGCCGACCGCCGCGCCAGTCTTCCCAGGGCAGGCACCGGTACCAGTCGGCCCAGCGGATGTGTTCCGCAGCAACGGGGTCTTCATGGGTCAGCGCAATATAGGCGACCGAAATAACTCTGGGGCCGCCCTCTATTTCTGTCGGATCCCTGTAGCGATTGCCGAAGGTATAGAGTTGCTCGATGTAGTAAAGGTTGAGTCCTGCCTGAGCTTCGATCAAGCTGCGAAATCCTTCCTCCAGGCCGGCGTGATTGGCAGGATCGAAGTGGCCATTTGGCAGCATACACTCGTCGCCGTGATCGACGACCAGCACCCGTGGTACTTCACTGGTCACTGCTACGATCACCCCCGTCAGGTTGATGATTGCAGCACTTGACTCTTGGGCCATATTTGGAATTCCGACAGCAGATTTAGCAAAATTCAGCTTGACACACTATATGCTCTTTGTGAGTATAATCTATATGCTCGACTAGAGCATATAGGTGATCCCAACAACAGGTACAAACATGGCAATCAATCCTCAATATGCCGCTGATCTGGCCAAAGTGGCGCCGCTTTACGAGCGTGTCAAATCCGTCATCCCGGATATCGAATGGCCTGTTCATGCCTCGTATGTGGCGGCTATTAACGATCTCAAGAAACAGCGCAACGCGGTCATCCTCGCGCATAACTACCAAACACCCGAGATTTTTCACTGTGTCGCTGACATTACTGGTGACTCCCTGGCACTCGCGCGCAGAGCGGGCGAAACAGACGCTGATGTCATTGTACTGGCCGGCGTGCACTTCATGGCGGAGACGGCAAAGCTGTTGAATCCGGACAAGACCGTTTTGATTCCCGATGCGCGAGCAGGCTGCTCGCTGGCGGAGTCCATCACGGCTGCAGATGTCCGCGAATTGCGCCGGCAGCACCCGGGTGTTCCGGTCGTGACCTACGTCAACACGTCGGCGGAAGTCAAAGCCGAATCAGACATCTGCTGTACCTCGGGAAATGCGGTCAAAGTGGTTGAGTCGCTGGATACCGGCCAGGTCATTTTTATTCCTGATGAGTATCTCGCCTCTTACGTAGCAGAGCAGACCAATGTTGAAATTATTCCATGGCAAGGTCATTGCGAAGTTCATGAACGTTTCACCGCGCAGGAATTAAGAGACTTCCGTGGCAGCCACGATGATCTGAGTATTATCGCGCATCCCGAATGTCCACCTGACGTGCTGGGTGAGGCGGACTTCGTTGGCTCCACGGCACAGATGCAAGACTATGTGATGAGCAACAGACCCGCCAAAGTATTGTTGGTCACAGAGTGTTCGATGAGCGACAACATTGCGGCCGATGTTCATGACGTCGAATTTATTCGTCCGTGCAATCTCTGCCCACACATGAAGCGCATCACGCTGGCGAATATTCAACGCTCGCTGGAGATGCTCTACCCTGCTGTTGAGATCGATCCGGTAGTCGCGGACAAGGCTCGTGCCGCGGTTGAGAGAATGCTCGCGATTGGTCGCTAGTGACCGGTATGCAGTATCGCGAAAACATGGCAGTGCAGACCGACAACATCATCGTTGTCGGATCCGGTGTCGCCGGTCTCGTTTGCGCTTTGGCATTGGCACCTCGGCGCGTCACTTTAATTACCAAAACGAATGGCCTGGCCGGTGGTTCGTCGGTTCTGGCAAAAGGTGGTATTGCAGTGGCTGTTGGAGCTGACGATTCACCGTCAAATCACGCCAGGGATACACTGCAAGCGGGTGCCGGACTTAGTGATCCGGAAAAGGCTCTGGAACTGGCAGAGGATGGTATTGAGAGTCTGCGCTTGCTGGTCGAGAAGGGCGTACCGTTCGATCGCGCGTTGGACGGGACACTGGAACTTGCTCGTGAGGCCGCGCACACCCGACCTCGGGTGGTGCATGCGGGCGGCGACTCCACCGGTGAAGTGCTGATTTCTTCCTTGGCCAGAATGGTCTTTGCGACGCCTTCAATTCAGGTCCTCGACAACACATTCGTGTACGACCTTGCGGTCAACGACGGGCAAGTCGAAGGACTGATCACTCTTGATCCTGACAACGGCTGGATTTTTCGTCAGTCATCGCGTGTTGTTCTCGCAACGGGCGGCATCGGAACGATCTGGTGGCAAACAACGAATCCAATAGAGTCGACCGGTGACGGTCTGGCGATGGCTGCCCGGGCGGGTGCAAAACTCGCGGATCTCGAGTTCATGCAATTTCATCCCACCGCTCTGGCCGTAACCGGTGACGGTGCGCGACTGCCGTTGTTAACGGAAGCCTTGCGTGGTGCGGGTGCCGTGCTACTGGATCAATCTGGCCAGCGTTTCATGATTGCCGAACACGACGATGCTGATCTGGCGCCGCGTGACGTTGTCGCAAGGGCAATTCAGCACAGGACTTCGTCGGGGCAGGCGGTCTACCTGGACTTGCGACCCGTTATCGATAGTGGACAAGCCACTCTTTTTCCGCGGGCTCTGGAAGCAGCAAGAAAAGCGGGCCTTGATCCAGCATCTCAGCCACTGCCAGTCACGCCGGCCGCGCACTATCACATGGGTGGCGTGCAGGTCGATCGCAACGGGCGGACTTCCATTAACGGTCTTTGGGCCTGCGGTGAGGTTGCAACGACTGGAATTCACGGCGCCAACCGACTGGCCAGCAACTCTTTGCTCGAAGGCCTGGTCTACGCCCAAAGGGTTGCGAAGGATGTCTGCAGTCAAAGTGTCCGCAAAAGGGCAGGAGCACACGGCAAGCCTGATTTACCACCGATCATATCGATTCTGGCCTCCGTCGACCTAAATTCCATGCTCGACACAGTAAGACAATCAATGTCCGAATTCGTTGGCATTTTGCGCTCAGCGAACGGTTTGGAGTCAGTATTATCCGTGCTAGTCGATCTGGATCTGCAACGCCAGAAGGCAAATAGCCCGCTTCCGCCAACTGATTTTGCGATGCATGGGGCGCTGCTGCGCTACTGTGAAGTTCGCAACGTCGTGCTTGTCGCACGTCTCGTTACACAGGCCGCTTTACAGCGCGAGGAAAGCCGTGGTGCTCATTTTCGTGACGATTTCCCCAATACCCGTTCGACATGGGAACGTCACCAGGAAATGACGATTAACTGTCTCGACGAAGGCGACCGGGCAGAAGTTTTTCGCGTAGCCGCGTCGTAGTATCAGCTACCCGCAAGCCCAGATTCAGGCTCATGCCAAGGACAGGCTGCAGCGGCAACGTCTCGATGCTGATGCCTTCGAGAAAATTCTTGATGAACAAGCCGAGTTCCGTGTCGCCTGTCATTTTCAAATGGCGGCGGAAAAACAATGTGTCGGAGTCTTCTGTACCAGTTGCAAGCTGCATTAGCGAATAGATCGTACTCTGGATGCGCAGCTCGGGATCGGGAAGGGCAGGTCCAACGATCAGCTTGTCCTCTAACACCGTAAGCGAGAACTCAAGGTGTGCGTCACTGACAGCAACCGTTATGCGGCGCTCAACAAGGAATTGCAATTCATCGTCGGCGAGTTGCTCCGCAAACACCGTGTTCAGGAATTTCTGCAGCGGCGCTGTCTTCAATGCCTGCGGCAGCATTCGGAGCGGTGCCTGGAATAACGCAGGCAGCTCAGGGCTTGTCTTTGTGGCCGTTGATTCAATCATGATCAATTTTCAGCGAGTTCCAAATGGCGTCCAGACGTTTCTCCACATCTTTGGACATACTGATCGGCCGCCCCCATTCGCGTTCTGTTTCACCGCGCCATTTATTGGTTGCATCGAGCCCGATTTTGGACCCAAGGCCGGATGTCCGACTGGCAAAATCCAGATAATCGACCGGCGTGTTGTCCAGTATCGTGGTGTCTCTCGCCGGATCCATGCGCGTAGAAATGGCCCACAAAACCTCGTCCCAGGAACGAATATCAATGTCATCGTCAGTCACGATAACCATTTTCGTGTACGTGAACTGCCTCAGGTACGACCATATGCCCATCATGATGCGTTGCGCGTGACCGCGATACGCTTTTCGGATGCT
>JAJFKQ010000275.1 GCA_021773155.1 Woeseiaceae bacterium
GACAGAGTATTCGCAGTCCAGCGAACTATGGGAGCAACGAAAACCGGTACCACGCTCATAGCCGTGATTAGCAGCCACCCATCAAGTCCGGGATCACCTATTTTCAGTACATCGCTTAGCAATGGCAGGTAAACAGCCGCCAGCAGTAACAGTACACAAATCGCTACCGCCAACCAGACCCAGATATTGCGGGTAATCTCGTTGTCAAAAGGTTTACGTATATTGTCCCGCATATTGAATACGTGCCAGAGCTGCGCCAGTGTCAGCGTACAGAACGACACGGTGACTGCCTGTTCTGTGCTTGCGCCCAGTTGAAAGACGGCTATCGCCATGGCGGCGAGTACGGTCACCGCAATAACAAAACCATGCAGCAAAATTCGTATCCAGTGCGTTCGAGTGAGGATTGGCTCAGCGAATGGTCGCGGACCCTGCCGCATCAACTCGGGCGAGCCCTCACCAACGCCAAGGGCCAGTGCGGGAAAGACGTCGGTCACAAGGTTCAGGAACAGGATTTGCAGCGGTAACAATGGTAACGGGGCACCTGCGATGGTCGCGATGCCGACAATCAGCACCTCACTGATATTGCACGAGAGCAAGTAGACAATAAACTTGCGAATGTTCTCGTAGATCGCTCGACCCTGTGCCACTGCCTCGACAATGGTTCCGAACTCATCGTCTTGCAGAACCATAGCCGCCGCTTCTTTCGCAACCGGTGTGCCACGTATTCCCATGGCCACACCGATATCGGCTTTTTTCAATGCCGGCGCATCGTTAACGCCGTCACCGGTCATCGCAACAACCTGGTCATGCTGCTGATAGCCATCGATCAGCATGAGCTTTTGCTCTGGCGAAACGCGCGAGAAAACTCGCACATCACTATCGAAGACGGGTTCGAGGGCTGCGCCGCCAATAAACTGTTTCGAGTCCGCCTCAGGTTCAACAATATCGACTGCAGTCGCGATATTGCGCGCCGTCGCAGCGTGATCGCCGGTCACCATGATTACGGTGATGCCCGCGTCGCGACAGCGATGAATGGCATCTCTTACGCCTTTTCGGGGTGGGTCTTCGAGGCCGACGACACCGAGAAGTGTTAGTCCGCTATAGGCATCTTCGTTCACACTCTGCTGTGTTTTTCGTGCAATCGCCAAAGTCCGCAATCCACGTTCGCCCAGCTTACCGGCCCGTTCCAACCAGGTGTCGCGGTCCGAATTGGTTAACGGAATCGATCCGGCGGGAGTTTGCACTGATGTACAAATGGGCAATACCATTTCGGGGGCGCCTTTTACGGCGACGAGCACACTGCCATCATCAGTGTGCAGTGTTGCCATCAGTTTGGCGGTGGGATCAAACGCCAGTTCCTGCAACTCAGGATTACGTTTCAGCAACGCCTGTCGTTTGATGTTGCGGTTTTCCGCCGCGTGCAGCAATGCGATTTCAGTCGGATCGCCGACGGCATGTGATTCGCCGTCGACATCCGAATCGATGGACGCATTGCTGCAAAGTGATGCCATGGAAAGCAGGTCGTCCAGCAGTTCCGCCGTAGCGGCGTCCATATCCTTGCCCTGCTCGAAAATCCCGGCAGGTTGGCCACCGCTCGCACCAGAAAATTCGATATCCCTGTCTGCGATTCGAACCGACGTCACGGCCATGCGATTTTCCGTTAATGTACCGGTCTTGTCGGTAAGGATCACACTGGTGGCGCCCAAAGTTTCGACCGCCGATAACCTGGAGATGAGGGCGTTCTTTTTCGCCATCCGCCACATGCCACGCGCCAGTGCGATGGTGGCAACTATCGGTAGTCCTTCGGGTATGGCAGCAACCGCGAGCGCGATTGCCACTTCAATCGCGAGAAACGTTTCACGGCCGGATAAAATGCCGGCAACGGCAATGAAAACGGCAAGCACCAGCACTGCCCAGACGAGCCGCCGCGCCAGCAAATTCAATCGTTTCTCGAGCGGTGTATGCTGCGACTCAGCTTCGCTGACCATCGCGGAGATACGGCCGACCTCGGTGCCCAGTCCGGTGCGAACCACGACTCCCTTATCGGTGCCTCGAGTAATCGCTGTTCCTCTGAACAACATATTCGCCTGTTCCATAACAGGCGTCTTAGCCGCGATTGTTTCGCTGGATTTCCGGACCGGCATCGATTCACCCGTAAGGGTCGACTCATCTGCCTGCAAATCCGCCGCTTCAATCAGACGAATGTCAGCGGATACAATGTCGCCGGCCTCGCCAAATACGATATCGCCCGGCACCAGATCCTGAGCCGGAATCTGTTTCAACAGACCGTCGCGCATTACGACAGTCTCCACCTGTCCCAATCGACTTAGGGCTTCCATCGAGCGAGTGGCCCGCAGCTCGGTAACAAACCCGATACTCGCATTGATAGCGACAACGACGAAGATCGCTATTCCTTCAACGGGATCCGAGAACACTATCGCGAGCACACCGGCGATACACAACAACAGGATGACTACGCTTCTGAACTGATCGGCGACTATATATAAGAGTCCGCGCCGCTTCGCCGGGCTCAATTGGTTGCTTCCAAACTCATTGCGGCGCGAGATGACTTCTGCGGTATCGAGTCCCACTGCCGGATCTACCGAGAGCGCGGTAAGCACTGAATCAGCATCCTCGCTCCATGTGCTGGAAAGATCCGGATGATTCAGGGTAGATCGCATAGCAGCGCTTCGCCCTTTACCCGGTGCCAAGCGCAAATTTCCTTCCAAATCTGGTCTGCGGTTTCGGCATAACAGAAAAGCTGTCGGTCCTCTGCCGAGACTACGCCCTCGCTGACCAGGAAATCAGGATCAAACGCCTGCCGCCAGTATTCCTCGCCTACAAGGACGACCGGCAGTGGCTCAATGGTTTTTGTCTGAATCAGCGCGAGAGTTTCAAAGACTTCGTCGAGTGTGCCAAAGCCGCCCGGAAATGCGACCAGCGCTCTGGCGCGCAGCAGGAAGTGCAGCTTGCGAATAGCGAAGTAATGAACGGAGAAGGCCAGCTCCTCAGACATATAGGAATTTGGAGCCTGCTCATGTGGCAGCATGATATTCAAGCCGATGCTTTTGGCACCAACGTTGTAGGCACCGCGATTTGCGCTCTCCATAATGCCGGGTCCGCCACCGGTCATTATCGTGACACGCGGGTCATCGGGTCCCTCACCTGAACTTGCGACCAACGTTGCGAATTCTCTGGCGACAGAATAGTAGCGACTGTTCGAAAGAATGCGTTTAGCAATCCGCAATTCTTCCGTTAGTGTCGCATCGTCCGGCGTCATTTCCTGCGCAGCGTGAATATCATCAACGCGTTTCCTCGCAACAACCGGATCCGGAATTCGTGTGCTGCCAAACACGACAATGGTTTGTTTAATGCCGTGGCGGCGCAGGTTGAGTTCGGTCTTCAGGTAATCAAGCTGCAAGCGCGCACCGCGAACATCATTGTCATTCAGAAAATCGACGTCGCGATCGGCTCTTCGGTACACAGGGCTTTGCAGGATGTTACTAACCCTGCGGGAAGCCTCCGGGTCGTTTTCATTCATTGCATCACCTGTTCTTTAACCAATATCAATCTTCTGCCCGTGTCGGGCTATTGTGACAGGCGCATCGAATTTCGCGCGCAATTTTTTTGCCAACGGTACTTGTGAACGCTCCTCACCATGCACCAGGTAGACAGGTGGGTGACCGTCAAAGGCACCATACCAGTCGAGAAGATCGGCTTGATCCGCGTGTGCTGATAGTCCGCCGATAGTATGTACCTGTGCACGTACCGGGTAGTACTCGCCCCACAAGCGGATTTTCTCAGCGCCATCGACTATTCGTCGGCCAAGTGTGCCGAGTGCCTGAAAGCCAACAATGACCAGGTGGCATTCGGGACGCCAGATGTTATTTTTCAAATGATGATGAATGCGTCCACCGCTACACATTCCGCTACCGGCAATAATGATTGCCCCGGACTTGATCGAGTTGATCGTCATTGACTCTTCGGTTGAGCGCGTCATGAAGATGTTAGGCAAGTTGGGTAGATCCGAGCTTGGCTTGAAGAGGTCGGCGCCGTACAGATTTCGATAGCGCGCATAGGTAAGCGTCGCTTCTATTCCCATCGGGCTGTCGACGAATATCTTCCATTTATCGAGGCCCCATTCCTTGATATTTTTCGACATCAGGTAGAGCAGGTCTTGCGTTCGGCCAACGGTAAACGCCGGAATAAGGATATTGCCCTGCGCTGTGCTGGCAGAAGTGAAGAGCTCCGTCAGTTCTTCTGTGGTGGCATCGAAAGCGCGGTGTAAGCGGTCACCATAGGTGCTTTCCAGCATCACAACGTCGGCTTTCTTTAGTCTCACAGGTGGATTCATCACCGGTGCATCGCGGTAGCCAAGGTCACCGCTAAACACTAGTACTCGATCCTTGCCGTTGTCGGTGCAGGTCATTTCAACAATTGATGATCCAAGAATATGCCCCGCATCGTGAAGCGTGAGGGAAAGGCCAGGGAGAATTTCCGTTACTTCCTCGTAGGCAATACCCTCTATCTGCGCCAGGCTTGCTTCTGCATCGGCACGCGTATACAAAGCCTCCAGTAGCGGCTTGCCAGTCTTGATCCGCTTTTTATTTTCCCACTCGACGTCTTTTTCATTCAGATAGCCGGAATCCGGCAGCATGATTTCGCACAGCGCCTTGCTGGCGTGCTGAGTGTAAATCGGCCCTTTATATCCGCGCTTCACAAGCAGGGGTAGTCGCCCAGAGTGATCGATATGCGCATGGCTTACCACCACGGCGTCTATTTCATCGACGGCGACGGGAAATGGGTCGCGGTTGTGCTCCTCGTCGGTGTGCCCACCCTGTATCAAGCCACATTCGAGCATCACCGTATGGTTCGTCGTTCGCAGCAGGTACAAAGAACCGGTCACCCGCTCCGTTGCACCAAAAAACTGAAGTGAATAAGTCATTGGACACCGCCACTTGTTATTGTAACTCTATCGCCAGAGTCTTTGCTCTTAAGACCCTAATCAATACGTAAATTCACGACTTGTTGTTGCGCGGTCGGCATCTCATATTGTATACGGGAAGATGATGATCAGGAGTCTATGATGACACCCTATTGGGCGGTAGTGGTGGCCGATGAATCGAGTGCTATGTTCTATGCCCGTGATTCACTGAGTGGTCCGTTGCGCGAACTATTTTCGCTCAACAACGAGATGGCCCGAAAGAAAACCGAGCAGCTCATTAGCGACAGCGGTGGTCGTAGCTTTGACAGTTACGGCAAAGGCCGACACACAATGAGCCACGAGAAATCCGATCCGAAAAAAACCGCTGCGATGGCGTTCGCCAAACAGATTGCCGAACGTGTTGCACAGGGCATGCGCGACGGTAGTAGCCGCGGGTTTGCGCTAGTGGCTGCGCCACGGTTTTTAGGCGTGCTTCGTGATGCCATTTCTGTCGCAACAACGGTGGAGCCCTACGCAACCATCGATAAGGAAGTGGTAGGTCAGGACGCAGAAGTTATCGAGAAACTGCTGGCAAACTGACGTTTTCAGTAATAGCTCGTTCTGCGCACAGGTTGAAAGAGCTCTTTCCTGTGGGCGCAGGCAGGGTTGACCGTACACTCTTCACAATGCGGTTCACTCATTTCGGGACAACGCTTGCGTGCCTGAAAAAAGAACCAATCCACCGCGCCCATGCTCTTACCGGACTTGGCGACGACTTGCTCAATGGCAGCATGAGCGCTAACTCGTACCGCCCACTCTTCGGCTGCGGTTAACAACTCTCGTCCGGCCAGCTTGGCGGCAAATGACCTGTCCACGACATCGATTAAGCCCATACGCAGGCAAGAACGCATCACGTGGTAATCGACCACGGGCGGCATCTCCTCTTCGCAATTTGCGAGAAACGCTTCAGGTCGTTGTTGCAGGATAATCGCCAGCAACCCGGTCTTCTTGCGTAGCGGGTCTTCCTTGTAACCACTGATGTGATCGAGAATTTGAAACAGTGTGCGCAGCGGCGAGGTCGATACATTGACCTGTTCAACGATGTTCTGCGGCGTCAGACCAAGTGCCAACATGTCACGTCCATATTGTTGCGCCATCGTCAGATGCGTATCCAGAGCCGGCATCGGATCAGTGCCGTCATCGGCACGTAGAACTGCCAGCATGTCTGACTCGGTGAGCTCGGCCTGACCGGCTGGCGTTAGTTTGTGCGGCTCACTTTCCAGCCAACGAAGCCAGGCGCGAAACAGATAAAACGATCCCTTGCGCTCTTCACCGTCAACGGTCGCGATAAGCGGGCGCTCGTAGCGTTGATCTGCCGTTGTCCAGAAACCAAACTGTTGCAGGGCAGTAGCAAAAAAGTAATCGAGCGTCGCCGGATGATCCGACGCCGGCAAGTCGGGGCCCGTGAACGCAAACGGCGTGATATCCGTAACGCCTGCGATCAGCTGCGCGATGTTACTGACGTTTTCAACGTTTACGACGACCTGCTCATCCAGGGGTGGACGTGGTGGTGATAACTGCAGGAGCGCGGCGGGCCCTATAGCCTCTATGGTTCTTGCTGCCAGAGTTATCGCCTGTCGCGCCGCCATAACCGGGTGTTGGCCCAGCGCGAGACTGACAAGCGTTGCGCCGCAAAAAGTATCTCCGGCGCCGGTTGGGTCTACGACATTGGCCGCGGTGCCGGGCAAATGCGTGGTGACCTCACCCTGGACGATGGTCGCACCCTCACTCCCTTTGGTAATGAAAATCGTTTGACCCGGCCTGGATGTCACCGCTGCCATCGACCCGAACAGGCGCACAGCCTCTTTCTCGTTCATGAAAAACAGGTCGGACCCTTTCAATACAGTCGATGCGATTTCCGGCTGTTGGTCGATCAGGTGTAGCGCGGTTCCTGCGGAGATGTATCGTGCGCCTCTTTCCCGACAGGCGAGCATGAATTCGTGTTGCTGTTGGAGATTGCCGAGCGGCACAATATGAACATAGTCGAACCCGGAGAGGTCTGTTGGCAGCCCCTCCAGCGAGAGTGAGTCCTCTGCACCAAAGTACGAGCGCAAATACTCGGCATGGCCGTCCTTATACGTTATCTCAAAATGCGGAAGGTCTTCTTGCTCAACTATCGGGCCAAGCCATTCCAGGCTTCTGGCTACCTCATGCAGGGCAGGCGGCATGGGATCGGGTCGCGGTGCGAACAAGGTGATCGAAGCTCCGCTGTGCCGGGATGCCATCGCCGTGTACATGCCCGCGCCACCAGCAACCAGTTGATCCGAATCATCCAGTGTGTCGAGCGATGCGCCGCCGATGATAAGGATTCGAACGCTAGGCAAAGCCACCCAACTGTTTCTTGAGGTCACCCAGCAGCCCGCGTAGGGTACCCGTGATCAGCACGAACTCAGCGTCCTGTCTGGCCAGCGGATCACCGTGGTCCTCAACGTCGTCGTCCATACCGATAAAACGTAACTTTGAAATCACACCGTTTTCATTGAGCACGCAACTCATAACATTGTCGTACACGATAGCAAGGTGCGTCAGCCGCATGCCGTTCGCGACATGATTACGAATGGTCCGATCGCTCAGATCAAAATCGGACCAACGCACAACGGACCCGGCATCGGCCAGGTCCTGCATGCGACATTCGCGACCTACTGCAAATTGCTTTGGCGCATCGTCGAAAAATATTCCGGTTAACAATTCATCGACCGGCTTCATGAACTGCAGTGGACGTATGTTCAGGCCATCAACCGCGGCTTGCAGACGTCGAAGCACTCGTTCTGCGGCAGAGTCTTGCAGAGCATCGATGCCTATCACCTTTTCTTTCAGGTCGACATAGGCCCAAATCCTGTCAGACTTGAGCATCGCCTTGGGCATTAGCTCATCACGAGCCTCGGCCTTGAGACGGCGTTTCTCGCGCGGGTTTGGAGCTTCCTGCATGCGCTGACGAAATTCTTCGATGCGCGCTTCCAGCTCCTCATTGATAACCGATGGTGGCAACACGCGCGACTGACTGCGCAACTTAATGAGGTCGGCGCCGTGCAAGCGGCGCGCAAGCAGATCACTATTATCCGGATCAACCGCAACCCAGCCCGAGCTGCGTTCTGTGAGGGGTCCGCAGGGTTCGAAGCCTGCTTTTTCGAGACTTTCCGATAACGCCTCTTCGCCTTCGGGCCAGCTACCGTCCAGACGGTAGTAACGTACATTTCGAAACATAGG
>JAJFKQ010000276.1 GCA_021773155.1 Woeseiaceae bacterium
TTGTCGCCATGGCTGGCGATGGTGTGAATGACGCTCCAGCGCTTGCAGCGGCCGATGTGGGTATTGCCATGGGAACGGGCGCCGACGTCGCAGTTGAAAGTGCCGGCATAACCCTTGTTAAAGGTGATCTCACCGGAATTATTAGAGCAAAAACTCTGGCGACAGGCACAATGCGCAATATCCGTCAGAATCTATTTTTCGCATTTGTCTATAACGCCGCCGGTGTTCCAATCGCCGCCGGTATTCTCTATCCGGTTTTTGGCATTTTGCTATCGCCGATCCTGGCGGCCGCCGCCATGAGCCTTTCATCTGTCTCAGTGATTGGAAATGCCCTCAGACTGCGGAGGATCAAGCTGTGAATATCTCTAGTGCGTCGGAGCTTGTCGGTATACCGCCAAAAACAATCAGATATTACGAAGACATCGGACTGATCACCTCTCACCGATCGGAGAACGGATACCGCGTGTATGATGAACGCGATCTTCATATGCTCAATTTTCTGGGGCGAGCAAGAAGCTTGGGCTTTACAATCGAGAGTTGTCGTTCACTCCTGGCACTCTATCAGGACCCCAGTCGTGCCAGTGGGGAGGTAAAGAAAGTTGCGCGACTTCACATGGAAGAAATCGACTGCAAAATAGAAGAACTTCAGGCCATGCGCGACACTCTCTCCACGTTGATGGACAATTGCAGTGGCGATGATCGCCCCGATTGCCCAATTCTCGAAGCCTTGTCGGCGCCCCTCAAGCAGAAAAATTGAACGAGGTAGACTCCCTTGAAGGAAGAATACGAAGCAAACAGTTTGTCGGTAACGAGCGCTGTTTCTATGGGGACCGGCGTGATGATCGGCGCCGGAATTTTCGCGTTGACCGGACAGGTTGCTGAGCTTGCTGGGCCCTATTTCCCGCTGGCTTTTTTTGTCGCTGCGATTGTCACCGGCTTTAGCGCCTACTCCTACATAAAAATGTCCAATGCATTTCCATCAGCAGGCGGGATCGCCATGTATCTGGAAAAAGCTTATGGGCGGGGAACACTGACGGGCGCAAGCGCGATCCTAATGGCTCTATCCATGGTCATCAATGAAAGCCTCGTCGCGCGGACCTTTGGCACTTATACGCTGCAGCTGTTTGATATCCCAGCGAGCTCCGTGCTCGTTCCGACACTGGGCGTTGGGCTGATTATCTTTGCCTTCCTTGTAAACATCTCCGGCAATCGATCCGTTGGTCTTTTTTCATTGATAATGGCCATTGCAAAAGTCGTTGGCATAGCGGTATTTGCGCTTGCAAGCCTGTGGATCGCAGGCGGCATTTTTCCGCCGCCCGATACAACGGGCACACCTGACACAGAAATTGTTGGCTTCGTCGCCGCACTTGCGCTTGCAATCCTGGCGTATAAGGGTTTCACAACCATCACGAATAGCGGCTCCGAACTAATAGACCCGCATAAAAACCTCGGACGGGTGATCATCTATGCGATGGGCATCTGTTTCATCATCTATATGTTGGTGGCTTTGGCTGTGTATTCCAGCCTGCCTCTGAGCCAAATAGTCGAAGCAAAAGATTTCGCACTCGCACAAGCAGCAAGACCTTTGCTTGGAAACTACGGACTTTGGTTTACAGTTATTTTGGCAATTGTCGCAACAGCGTCGGGTTTGATCGCAAGCATCTTCGCAGTCTCGCGCATGCTGACCATGCTGACCGACATGAAACTCATTCCGCATAGCCATTTTGGTATGCCCGGTCCCATCAGAAGCCATTTGTTGGTGTATACGGTTGTCATAGCGATCCTGTTGACCATCTTTTTCGACCTGAGCCGGATTGCTGCCCTTGGCGCCATTTTCTATCTCGTGATGGATGTTGCTGTTCACTGGGGTGTCTTCCGCCACCTCCGCCATGAAATTGGCGCACGCGCCGCTGTGCTCTTGACGGCTATCTTTCTTGATGTGTCAATCCTTGGAGCATTTATCTGGATGAGGCTGGAGTCTGATCCGTTTATTGCGGTGATCGCCTCAGCAGGCCTCGCGATTGTGTTTGTCGGTGAGTGGGCCTACCTGCGAACCCAATCTATTTCTGACAATGGCTCCGCGCACAAGCACTGAAATCCCCAAGCCTTCGTCCTATCCAACAATACGAGAGAAGTACGCGCTCATGTCATGCATTCACACCAAATTGACCCGATGCGTCTATCGGTTGGAAGACAAAAGGGAAATAGGTTCAATCCAAATTCCGATCATAGGGCGTCCCTTCACCTCACACAGCACTTTCATATTGTTGGGCACGTTTCTAATTTTGACGCTGCTGTTAGTGACTCCTCAGCGCGCATTTGCTCATGGGTCTGAAACCCATGACGGCGTGACCTCACAACGTGCAACGATGGAAATGCTGGTGGACTCCGATGATACGCTTGGCGATGTTCATCACTCAAATAGCATGACCCCTGATCATCACGAGAACGGTCTAGCCAATCTAAACGACAATTCTAGCGTGACCCCACAAGATGCGCCACACGATCACTCCGCGCACGCTCCCAGCAACGAGATGCTCGAAACAGCATTTGGGCGCTTCCTTTTCTGGCTTGGAAAATTTCATCCGGCTGCTGTTCACTTCCCAATCGCCATGTTGCTGGGCGCCGCGTTTGCTGAGATTGCAGCCTTTCGGTTCAATACAAATTTTCTCCGCGATGCAGCCCGTTTCTGTCTCTGGTTAGGTGCCTTGGGGGCTGTGGGTTCCACCGCTCTTGGTTGGCTGTACGGTGGATTGCAACTCACAGACACGGATAGCACGCTGGCACTGCATCGGTGGAATGGCACATCAGTCGCTCTACTCTCACTCGTTACACTCTGGCTCGCAGAACGACGTCTCAGTGGTCCCTATATGTGGCTCGGAACCTATCGGACAGCGCTCTTTGTGACCGCCTTGTTAGTTGGCCTCAACGGATATTGGGGAAGCGTGATGGTTTACGGTCCCGAGCAACATCAATGGCCCGAAATTCCTTCCGCTCATTCCCATTGAGTGTGAAGCAGCGCGGCTAGTTGTCAGGGTTGCGAGAAGAAATCTGTCAACGCATCACCTATCACCTGCGGACACTCCTGAATCACCCAATGAGTACCCGCATCCAACTCCAAAACCTGGCCATCTTGTAAGAACAGGGAGCTCCGCCGACCACGCTCAATAGAGCTGAAAGCGTCGTCTGGCGCCAGTATCATCAAGGACGGTACAGCGATATGTCCGTCCAGATGCGTCAAACTGAAACCCGCATTGGCGCGATACCACGCTCCCATCGTATGAATTGCGCCATCGCGATCCCACGCTGAACGGAACTGGTCCAAATCTGCATCGAGAAAAGTACCCGGCTGCGACGTGGCACGTAGATTTTTGGCCAACAATGCCCAATTGCCTACCCTGGCTACATATCCCGGCAACCAAGGCATCCGCAGGAAGGTCCGATACCAGCTAATCGTGTCATCACCTGTTGTATCTTCAGCACGGGCATATGGATGTGGCTTGTTGACGATCGCAAATCTGGAGATCCGATCTGGATAAAGCATTAGGGTCCACCACGAGACGAGCCCACCAAAATCGTGGCCCGCAAGAAATATTTTCTCGTAACCAAGTGCATCTGCCAACCCGACCACATCCCCAGCCAATTCATCCAGTCGGTAGTCCTCAACTTTTCTTGGTTTGTCGGATTTGTTGTAGCCCCTCTGATCGGGAACGATGACGCGAAATCCTGCCCTTGCTAAGACTTCCATCGGCCCACGCCATGCGTACCAAAACTCCGGATAGCCATGCAGCAAAATCACTGGCTTCCCGTCCTCCGGTCCTGCAAAAACAACATGGAGCCAAACGTCATCCACCAACACCATTTGGCTTTCAAGCTCAATGCCAAATTGTTCCTCCGCCGCAGCGACGGCATCGCGGTCGATCTGATTTCCCGAAAACTGCCCCCAAATGAGGCCGATGCTGATCGACCCAGCGACAACCGCTGTCCATATCAACTTGCGCTTCATTTTCACGGCTTACCGCCTTCGGCATTTGATTCGTGGCCGAGCGCCATGGTCGGCTCAGGGCGCGACTTTCGAAATGGCATCACCAACTCTTTTAGGTACCCCACTGGGTAATCTGGCTGATCACCGATGCCCAAATCACCTTCGCCGATGGTTCGTCTCTTGTCATAAAAATAGGTCCCAAGGAACCAGTCAGTCAGCGTAGTGAATAAGCCAAAATTGACGTCTCCTTCTTCTGCTGTCTTGAGGTGATGAAATCGGTGCACCACATTGATCGCGAGAAGATACTTGAGTGGGCCAGTAAAATAGGCAACGTTTGAATGCTGTAGGAGAAGTTGCAACACGACGGCAACAACGAACAACGCCAGTACATCCTGCGAAATTCCCATCAGCAAAAGCGGAGTCGTTCCGGCGATGGTTTCAATAAATTGATGTAGAGGGTGCTTCATCAAGCCGTTGAAACCATACATGCGTTTGACGCTGTGATGCACGGCGTGCAAGCGCCAAAGAACACCTATCCTGTGGCTCGCAAAATGGGCAAGCGTAATGCCGATATCAGCAATGAAGACTGCCAATAGCAATTGTTGCCACAGCGGGAGTGAATCTGGCCAGACACTTGGCAATGCGATGAAACTGGCGGCAATCGGAACACTTGCAATGCCGAGCACATTGGATGCTTCGTTAACGAGAAAATGAAGGAAGTCTCTCACTCGATCGCCGTGCGATTTATTGAATGCAGCGTCATAGGGTACTGCGCGTTCCAACAAAAAGGCGAGCACAATGAATGCGAAGGCGACGACGAGTAGCCAAAACTTGGAATAACCCATGGTCACGACATAAATTGCGATCCCATTTCCCCCAATCAGAAACAGTGGGAGATAAAATAGTCTCACGAGGAATTTGAGCATTCTGGACCCTATCCAATTCTATGCTGATCGCACTGAATGCAATCAATCTGGTAGACTTAGATAAGTGTGATCGGCAAGTTGTGCTTGAACGCAATGGCTACTAAACGCTTTTGCCAGGATTCAGGTCGACCAAACACAGGATCAAAGGACAAACCTATTGGACCCTTGTCTCCGGTGGTTTATGAGGCCCGGATTCCAGCGACCGACGGCGCAATAGGAAGTAGACAACCGGAACAACCACCAGCGCCAGAACAGTCGCACTGATCATTCCACCAACCATCGGCGCCGCAATGCGAC
>JAJFKQ010000277.1 GCA_021773155.1 Woeseiaceae bacterium
CTGGGCGATATTCAAAAAGATGAGGTTCGTAAGATTGCTCGTGATGCAGGCCTGACAGTGCATGACAAGAAGGACAGCACCGGCATTTGCTTTATCGGTGAGCGACCGTTTCGGGAATTTCTTGCGACGTATCTGCCTGCAAATCCCGGCCGCATGCGCACACCGGGTGGTGAAGACATTGGTGAACACCAGGGACTGATGTACTACACACTGGGCCAACGGCAAGGTCTCGGCATTGGTGGCCGTAATGACCGCAGCGAGGAACCCTGGTATGTCGTCGGCAAAGACCTCGAAGATAATGCCCTCATTGTCGCCCAGGGCGAGC
Source organism: Woeseiaceae bacterium (assembly GCA_021773155.1). Lineage (GTDB taxonomy): Bacteria > Pseudomonadota > Gammaproteobacteria > Steroidobacterales > Woeseiaceae > UBA1847. The sequence goes on from JAJFKQ010000277.1 coordinate 326, forward strand.
ACGAGATGCTGTTTAGCGACTGGCTGATTGGCACGGATACGAGCTGGATCGGTGCTGCGCCAGCTGGCCTCGAAGAAGGCCTTCGCTGCCGTGCCAAAGTTCGCTACCGGCAGGCCGATCAGAATTGTATCGTGAAGGCGCTGGATGATGACAGGGTCGAGGTTCATTTCGATGCTCGCCAAAAGGCTGTGGCGCCTGGTCAGTTCGTTGTTTTCTACGACGATAATCAATGCCTGGGCGGCTCTGTCATACACCAAATAGGGTAAGCAGCCCCACTGTCCTTTCGCTATAATGCGCCCCGCGCGGCCGTCTGGCCGCTGTATAACCCGAATTCCGGAGAGAAAACATGACGGACAGCTTTGGCGCACGCTCGGCGCTTGAAGTCGGTGGCAATGAATTTGAAATATATCGCCTCGACGCTGTAAAAGAAGGCCATGTAGACCGCCTTCCTTACTCCCTCAAAATCCTGCTTGAGAACCTGCTCCGGCACGAAGATGGGCGCGATGTAACTCGCGACGATATTCTGGCACTGGCCAATTGGGACCCGAAAGCAGCCCCAAGCACCGAGATTTCGTTCACCCCGGCCCGTGTAATTTTGCAGGACTTCACTGGCGTGCCCGCCCTTGTTGATCTGGCAGCCATGCGCGACGCTGTCGTCAAACTCGGCGGCTCCGCCTCCGACATCAATCCAATGTCACCCGCCGAACTCGTTATCGATCATTCGGTACAAGTAGATAACTACGGTGCAGCAAACGCTCTCGATCTAAACAACAAGATCGAATTTCAGCGCAACAAGGAACGCTACTCGTTCTTGCGCTGGGGCCAGTCTGCATTTGAAAATTTCCGGGTCGTTCCGCCGAATACCGGCATCGTACATCAGGTAAACCTTGAGTATCTGAGTCGTGTCGTATTCGACGCTGACAAGAACGGTACGCGTTCGGCCTACCCTGACACAGTCGTTGGTACCGACTCGCACACCACCATGATAAACGGCCTCGGCATACTCGGTTGGGGTGTTGGCGGTATCGAAGCGGAGGCCGCAATGCTGGGCCAGCCGATCACGATGCTGATTCCAAACGTTATTGGCTTTAGACTGACTGGCAAGCTCAAGGAAGGCACCACCGCCACTGATCTCGTTCTGACGGTTACGGAAATGCTTCGCAAGAAAGGCGTTGTCGGCAAATTCGTCGAGTTCTTTGGTGATGGTCTCGCACATATGCCACTCGCCGATCGTGCAACGCTTGGCAATATGGCGCCGGAGTTTGGCTCCACCTGCGGCATATTTCCGATCGATGGTGAGACGATCCGGTACCTGGAACTCTCCGGTCGTGACAAGGAACAATGTGCTCTGATAGAGGCATACGCAAAAGAGCAACGCATGTGGCGTCATGAAGGCGAGCCCGATGCTCTGTATAGCGACACGCTCGAGCTGGACATGGGAAGCGTAGAACCGAGTATCGCTGGACCAAAACGCCCGCAAGACCGTATCGCTCTTACCGCAGCTGCCCAGTCCTATGCAGGTATTCTTGATTCGACCATTGCCGATCGCGCTGAAGGCGGGAGCGGTGTTGCCAATATCGATGGCATAAACGCAGAAATACGTGACGGCGCAATCCTGATTGCCGCAATAACGAGTTGTACCAACACCTCAAACCCGGCTGTAATGCTGGCAGCGGGTCTGGTCGCCAAAAAAGCAGCTGCCAAAGGCCTGAAAGCGAAACCCTGGGTTAAGACCAGCCTGGCACCGGGTTCACGCGTTGTTACCGACTATCTCGAGAAGTCCGGTCTTATCGACGACCTCGATGCCGTCGGTTTTTACACCGTCGGATACGGCTGCACGACATGCATCGGTAACTCCGGACCGCTCAAACCTGAAATCGCCGCCGCTGTTCAAGACTACGATATTGTCGGCACGAGCGTTTTATCGGGGAATCGAAACTTTGAAGGTCGCATCCACGCGCTGGTGCAGCACAACTTCCTCGCGTCGCCGCCGCTGGTAGTCGCGTACGCGATTGCTGGCAACATGGACGTTGACCTGTTCAACGATTCGCTCGGCAACGATCAGGACGGTGATCCTGTTTACATGAAGGATATCTGGCCATCGCAAGCAGAGGTGCAGGAAGCGGTCGCGAATAACATTGATTCGAATATGTTCCTGTCCAGCTATGGCCACGTGTTCGAGGGTGATGCCAACTGGAAGAATATCGATTCACCAGAGGGCGAAATCTATACCTGGGATGCAGATTCGACTTACGTGAAGAATCCACCGTATTTTGAGGGCATGTCCAAGGATCCATCTCCGGTCAGTAATATTGAAGGCGCTCGCGCGTTGGCGTTGCTGGGTGACTCCGTTACGACTGATCACATCTCGCCCGCCGGCGGCATCGCCGCGGATAGCCCTGCTGCGCAGTACCTTGAAGCCCAGGGCGTTAAACCAAGCGATTTCAACTCCTATGGCTCACGCCGTGGTAACCACGAAGTCATGATGCGCGGCACGTTTGCGAACATCCGCCTGCGAAATCAGCTGGCGCCCGGCACAGAAGGCGGCTGGACCTGCCATCAGCCGAGCGGCGAGCAGATGTCCATATTCGACGCGTCGGTCAAATACCGCAAGGAAGGCACGCCTCTGGTTGTCATTGCTGGCAGTGAGTATGGTACCGGGTCGTCACGTGACTGGGCCGCCAAAGGCACCGTGTTGCTCGGCGTAAGAGCGGTTATTGCCAAGAGCTTCGAGCGTATTCATCGCTCGAATCTGATTGGCATGGGCGTTCTGCCGTTGCAGTTTTTTGATGGCCAGGATGCCGAGTCGCTTGGATTGACCGGTACCGAAACGTTTAGCATCACGGGTCAGACTGATGCTGATGCTAAAACCGTGGCTGTTACTGCGACACCGGAATCCGGCGACGCAATCACTTTCAGGGTCCAGGTTCGTATCGACACGCCGAAAGAACGTGACTACTACGAGAACGGCGGCATCCTGCACTACGTCCTGCGTCAACTCGCCGCATAATATGGTTGCAAAAGGTCCAAGACGGCTCAGCGGGGTCTGGAGTACTCAGTGAAAGAACGCTCAGCAAAAAACATCCTGGCGACCCGAAAGTGGACAAAGGTCGTATTGTGGACGATCGGCTCCGCCTTGCTCGTCATGGCAGTAATCGGCATCTATTTTTCCCGAGAGCCCGACATCTTTTGGGTCAATCATTCGGCAGATGCTGAATCAGCAGTCGTCGGTATTTCAACCACAGACACGCTCATTCGAGTCGCCGAGACCCTGCTCGACAAACAAGGCGGCTACCTGACCAACGACAAAATGCCTCCCAGCGTATTCCTCGACAATATTCCGAGCTGGGAATTCGGTGCCCTAACTCAGGTTCGCGACCTCGGCCGCGTTATGCGCGACGACTACACACGTAGCCAATCGCAATCCAAGGAAGATGAAGATATTGCGCAAGGTGCTCCGCGATTTTTCTTCGATAATAATTCCTGGATATTTCCGGCAACCGAGTCCGAATACAGAGATGGCATCGAGTCCTTTATCGATTACCGGCAACGACTGCTTGACGGAGATCGGGACACACAGTTTTATGCACGCGCCGACAATCTTCGGGAGTGGCTGTCACAGGTCGAAAAACGCCTCGGCAGCCTGACACGGAGGCTCGGCAACAGCGTCGCGGCGAGTCGAATCAACGATGACCTTGCCGGTGATCCATCCGCCGAAGCGGCAGGCTCTCAACCCGATACTGTCAACGTTCGCACTGGCTGGTTTGAAGTCGACAATATCTTTTTCGAAGCCCGCGGTTCAGCCTGGGCGCTGCTGCACTTTTTCCGCGCCGCCGAGTTCGACTTTGCCGGCGTCCTGGCAGACAAGAATGCAGAGACAAGCGTTCGGCAGATTATTCGCGAACTTGAGGCAAGCCTTGAGGGCCTGTCTTCACCCATGATCCTGAACGGCGGCGGCTACGGCCTGTTCGCGAATCATTCATTGGTCATGGCGAATTATCTGGCTCGTGCCAATTCGGCGGTAATCAACTTGCGGGAGTTGCTTGATCAAGGCTGATAATCAACATTAAATATCAGTAATATCTAATTGATTTAACTAATAAATACCGACCCACGTCGGTATTTTTTTCCAGCTACTGTTCAAGTCCTTGTCAAGCCGCTTGTAGTTGGGTTCAAACTGTCCAACAAAGCGCCAAAAGCACTGCGAATGATTCATATGCTTCGCGTGGCACAACTCGTGGATCATCACGTAGCGCAGATGTGCCGGATCCAGGAACATCAGACAGTAATTCAGACTGATCGTCCCGGTACTGGAGTGGCTGCCCCAGCACGTGCGCTGGCCACGGACGTGCATTTTCTTGAACGAATTATTGGTTAACGCAGAAAGAGACCGCAGATGCGGAAGGTACTCTTTCCTGGCAATTCCGGTTAGCCAACGTTTCAATGCAGTCACGCAAAGGCTTTCGTCTGCCGTCTTGCCGAAAAGTATGACGGTTCGGTTACTGGAACGGTATCGGACCGTTTTCGCGCCAGCTTGAGGTTCATAAACGACATCAAACTGCCTCTCAATACCCTCAAGACGAATCGTCCGCGGCAACACGAACGGCTCAGGTGGATGTTCCGCGGCGAATTGCTCTCTTGCTTTCCGAATCCAGTCGCTGTGCGCTTCGACGAACTCACGCACTTCAGCAGAGCGCGTTCGCCTGGGAACAATTACCTCAACCCGCCCGCGAGGGTAGACTTTGATCGACAATCGTTTCGCCCTGCCGCTTTCGCGCACAGAAAAGCCCGACATGGAGCCGGGCTCATCCGCATTCGCGTCCGAAAACAGGGGTAATTGAGTCGCTGCGCTTTGCACAGTCCCCATTCTACGTAATTTTAAGGCCCGTCGTTATTTATGGACTATCGCCGCTAAACCGGACGGCGTCATCCAGGGACATAACGCCGGTAACACCGCCGACTTCGGCAGTTTCACTGATGAAGAGATCGACTTTGCGCTCTAGCTCGATCATGCCCTTAACGCTCGATCCTGGGCCAATAACAATGCGTGGCATGCGCGACTTGCTCTTCTTGCCGAATCCCCAGTTGCTCGGCTCTTCAACAATGATGTTGCCTTGAACGACGCTGCCGCCGACGACATCGATATCGCCGCTGACGGTGGATACATCGCCACCTATTTCGGCACCGGTAAGTGCGATTTTACCGTTCACATTGCTCAAATCGTCAGCAACGGCAGATCCTCTCGCGACTGAAATACGGCCGTTTACGGCATCAATATCGCCATCGACCGTGACCGATTCAGCCACTTTGATGGAGCCGTTAACGGTCGACAAACTGTCAGCCCGTACGCCTTCTGCCACGCTGACGCTGCCGTTAACGGTAGACGCGTCCCGAAGCTTTGCACCGGCATCGATACGAATGGCGCCGTTAACGGTATTCACATCACCCGTAACCACCGCATTCTCACCAATAGTGATGCTGCCATTTACCGACGTGGCACCGCTGGACTCGCTACCGGCCTCAATCCTCACACTTTTATTAATTGTCGCACCGAGAGCCGGTACCGCCATCAGCAATACGAGCAATCCGACGGTAAAAGCCGTTTTCGTCATCATCTTAGCCATTTTCACACCCTTAAATTCGCTTCTTATCTCTTAGATACCGCTCACAACGAAATGGTTGCAAGCTGGCAATTGCAGTAGCCGCGCCAAATTTGTTTGGTTACTCTTGCCGCATGCCAATCGCGCTGGAAGCTCGCAACATCAGAAAACAGTACCCCGGTGTTCTCGCGGTCGATGGAGTCAGTTTTTCAGTGCGCGAGGGTATCTGTTTCGGGCTGCTGGGCCCCAATGGTGCTGGCAAAACGACCACCGTTGAGATCATCGAGGGCGTGACGGCAGCAAGCTCCGGCGAAGTGTATTACTACGGCGAAATTGCAGGAGCGAGATTCCGACAGGAAGCCGGTATCCAGTTTCAAAATACTGCCTTGCAAGACAATATAACCGTTCGCGAAACTATCGAGATGTTTCGCGCACTTTACGACCGCCAGGCCGAGATGGACGAGATCATCGAACAATGCTCGCTCGGTGAGCTACTGGATCGGGATAATCGCAAGCTCTCAGGCGGTCAGCGACAACGTTTATTGCTCGCGGTCGCCTTGGTGAACCGCCCTCGCCTCATATTCCTGGATGAACCAACTACCGGTCTGGATCCCCAGGCCCGCCGCAATTTCTGGGACCTTGTGCAGAGTATTCGTGCAGGCGGCTCCACGATATTGCTAACCACGCACTACATGGATGAAGCACAGGTGCTGTGCGATGAAATTGCGATCATGGATGCCGGCAAAATAATTACCCAGGGAACCCCGGACGAATTGCTGCAAAAACAATACGACGGCCTGATCATCGAATTACCGATCTCGGACCTGACAGACGACCTCTCTGGAATTGAGCATACCGTTTTCGAGAACCTTGGAATCATCGAGGTTGTAACAACCGATGTCAGCGAAAGCCTGCAGCAATTGACGCCACACGTCAGCAACCTCAATCAAATCAAGATTCGGCAGCCAAACCTCGAAGACCTGTTCCTGGATCTGACCGGCCACTCTTTGCGGGAATAGCGACGATGCTGAGACGAATCTACGCCATATTCCAGGCCCGAAATCGAGAATTCGTGCGCGATCGCGGAACCCTGGCATGGAACCTGATATTGCCGGTCGCGCTGATGTTTGGACTATCGTTTGCGTTCAGCAACGAGCGCGACGCCTACACCGTCGGTGTATTTCAGGAAGCTGCCGAGATTAATACGGCGGATCATGCCTTCCTCAAGACCAGTTACATCAACTTCGTCGCTTACGACGACTTTGAAGTGGCCATGCGGAAAGTGTCACGGCACCAGCTCGATCTGTTGGTCGAGTTTGGCGACACACCAGGATACTGGATTAACCCCGAATCGCCGAAAGGTTACTTCGCGGAAATCGCTTTGCTGCAATCTTATTCAACGCAGATTCCAGCGATTGAAAAACAACGGATCACCGGCGAGGCCGTCGGGTACGCGGACTGGTTATTACCAGGAATTCTAGGCATGAACATGATGTTCAGTTGCCTGTTTGGTGTCGGCTACGTTGTCGTCCGCTATCGAAAAAATGGCTTCCTGAAGCGGCTTCGTGCGACCCCTCTTACATCGTTCGAGTTTATTGCAGCTCAGGTCGCCTCCAGAATGGTGCTGATTCTTCTGATAACGACCTTCATCTATACCGGTACGCATTTGATTCTTGGTACACGTATGGAGGGCAGTTACTTCACGCTGTTCCTGATTGCAGTCGTCGGTGCTATCTCTCTGGTATCGATGGGGCTGGTCGTATCCGCTCGCGTCACCAGTGAAGAACTTGCCGGCGGCTTACTCAATTTGATCAACTGGCCAATGATGATGTTATCCGGCGTCTGGTTTTCATTAGAAGGTGCTCCGGATGCCGTTAGAACAGCGGCCAGTATCTTCCCACTGACGCACGTGCTGAATTCCGCACGAGCAGTCATGCTGGACGGGGCTACGCTAGCCGATGTCGCGCCCAGTCTGTTGGCGTTAACCGCTATGAGCATCGTCTTTCTGGCTATCGGTGCCAAGACATTTCGCTGGGGGCAGAACTAGTGCTCCTTCAAGGAGCACTAGGCGATGACACATTCTCTGATTGATATCGGCGCGAATATCGCACACAACAGCTTCGATGAAGATCGAGCAGATATGATGCGACGTGCCGTGGACGCGGGAGTGAACAGGATCATCGTCACGGGCAGCAATGATGAAAGTAACGTGCAAGCCGCCAATCTCGCAGAACAGTTCCCAGGCGTTTTGTATTCGACCGCGGGAGTTCACCCACACCACGCATCCGATTACAGCGACGACAGCGATGCGCTGATCCGCTCACTGGTCAAGAAAGACTGCGTAGTCGCAGTTGGCGAGTGCGGCCTGGATTACTTTCGCAACTTTTCGCCGCGTGACGCCCAACTTAATGCCTTCAAACGACAGCTCGATATAGCGAAAGAGTCGGGGTTGCCGGTTTTTCTGCACCAACGTGACGCCCATGATGATTTTGTTGAGATGTTAGAGCCGGCGCTGCCCGACTTATCGCGAGCGGTAGCGCACTGCTTTACCGGTGAAGGAGAATCGCTCCGGGAATATATTGCGATGGGGCTGTACATCGGCATCACGGGATGGATCTGCGATGAACGGCGCGGCAAGCACTTGCACGACATCGTCTCAATCATTCCCGACGACAAGCTGCTCATCGAGACTGACGCGCCATACCTTCTGCCGCGAACCATCCGGCCGCGACCTAAGAGTCGTCGCAATGAACCTATGTATTTGCCTGAGGTGGTACGTGTGGTCGCCGAAGCGCGCGGCCAAACCGAGGATCACATCGCGGCAATAACCAGGGAAAATGCGAGTCGGTTTTTCGCGCTTCCGTAGGCCTCAGGCCTCCCCACGTTTATCGGAAAGAACGAAACCTGCAGAAACGGCGATCAAAGCCATACTCCAGACAATGACCGCGCCCGTTGGTAAATCCAGATAAACGGACAGGACAATTCCGCCAAGGTATGACAGCGCTCCGATAAAGTACCCAACCATTAATCGATTACCTCTCCGCAATCCTGTTGTTGCCAACGCGGGAATGATCAGGCTCGCGAACACCAGATAGATACCAACTATCTGTACGGACGCCGTCACAACAATCGCAAATACAAGGTAAAACATCAGCGGCCCAAATCGCTCTCGTATCGTGAACCAGAAAATCAATATCACGGCGTACAGCAATGCCAGCGGTAATAATGACGCATAGGTCTGCCACAAGATCTGGCCAACCAGGAGCTCCTTCAGATGCTCACTCCCGTGCGGGTTTCCGGACAACAAAAGAATGCCACCTGTCGCTGCCAGGATAAAAAGAATACCGATCAGTGATTCCTGAATTTTAGGCCAACGCTTCTCGGTCCAGTTCAGACCGATCGCCGCAGCAAGTGCCGCACTAACGGCTGCGAATTGCACCTCCAGCCCGTTCGGGTCCCAATCCATTGCGTGAGCAGCGATGACGCCGAGGCCTGCAACCTGTGCGATTGCGAGGTCGATGAAAATGATGCCGCGATTCAATACTTCCTGGCCAAGCGGGACATGCGTGCTCAGTACTATCAGTCCCGCAACCAATGCCGGCCCGACGATGCTCAGGTCGATCAGGTCATTCATTGCCAGTCGCCCCAAGCAATCGATCAATGATGTCATCGAACAGGGAAAAGAGGTCTGTCGCGTTTTCTGTACCGCCCACCGAGAGAGGCAACACCACTGCAGTTATCCCGGTTCGCTCTGACAACCATTCGGCGGCCTTACTGTCCTGATAGGGTGAGGAAATAATGACATCTGCGCCACCATCACCGAACTGCAACGTCAACCGGCTAAGGTGTGTCGCGGTCGGGGGAAGCCCGGGCACGGCCTCGAGGTTTGCGACTTCCGACATGCCCAACCACCGCTCAAGATAAGCCCACGACTTGTGATGGGTAATGACCCGCGTGCCTCTGAGCACTGCAGCTTTGCTCTCCCAGTCTGCGATCGCACTCTTCCAGCGCTCGGAGAAATTGGCGAAACCGGCCTCATAATTTGCCGTATTTTCCGGGTCCAACGAAGCCAACTGTGTACGCAACGCTTTTGCGACTGCGGCTATATTGTGTGGGTTCGTCTGGATATGCGGGTTACCTTGCGGATGAATATCGCCTTGTGAGCGATCAACGTTGCCCGTCGCATCCAGGCGAACAACGTAAGCGCCCGCTTCAAGGTATCCGCCACTCCCGGGCAATACGTTCCTGTTATTTGCTTTTTGCAACAATGCGGGCAACCAGCCAATTTCAAGTTGAGCGCCGCTGCATATCACCAGATCCGCATTGCGGACCCTCGCGATCAGGCTCGGTCGTGCCTGAATGTAGTGCGGATCCTGCAAAGCCGTTGTGGCGCTGTAAGTGTTCACCTCAGCACCGCCAATTTCGGCCGCCAGCGCAGCCCATTCCGGTTCGCAAGCGAATATCTCGAGTT
>JAJFKQ010000278.1 GCA_021773155.1 Woeseiaceae bacterium
GACCAGCTTGCCGCAAAAAAAGACGTGCACCTGACCGGCATCGACAACATCGACACTCGCAAACTGGTGACTGATATCAACAGTCGCGCAGGCCTCTTCCAGTGTCTCCCTGGCAGCACCACCAGCCAGGGTTTCGCCGAGCTCCATGAAACCTGCTGGAATGGTCCAGTAACCGTAACGTGGTTCGATCGATCGTTTACAGAGCAGCACTTTGCCTTCGCTCTCGACGATGCAACCGACAACAATCAACGGGTTTTGATAATGAACCGTCCCGCAATCGTCACAGATCGCTCGTTCGCGATTGTCGTCTTCGGGGGTCCTGCGGCTAATCTTGCCGCCGCAACTTGAGCAGTACTTCATATTGTCAGCGAGTTCCCATGATGGTGCCGGGAGCGGGAATCGAACCCGCACTTCCGAAGAAACCGGATTTTGAATCCGGCGCGTCTACCAGTTCCGCCACCCCGGCATGGTGTGATGGGCTTATTCGAGGGGTTCAGCCCGCTCGAAGGGCGCACAGTATATTCGTGGTTTCCTCGTTCCGCAAAGGTTCCGCAATAGTTCCCCAAAATTTGCGACCCTTTCAGTACAGTAAGCATCTAATATTCCAGATATGACCAAGTTTGCTGACATTGAGATCGATAAGGGGATTATCAGGCGCGCAGCGCTCGGGGACGTGCGCGCCCACGAGGTCATCTACCGGGCGTTTTCAGCACCCGTTTACTCGATTTGCCTCCGATTTACGAAGGCGCCGGCGCATGCCGAGGACCTGGTGCAAGAGACGTTTATCGAGATCATGCGCTCGATCGCCAAGTTTCGTGGCGAAGCAGCATTAGGCAGCTGGATTCGGCGCATCGCGGTGACCAAATCGTTGATGTTCTTGCGCTCGGCCTGGACCAAGCGCGGACAGTCACTGTCGGACGATTGGGATGACATGACGGCGGGCGAGCCCGTGAGCCACGGAATTTCAAGCCACCCTGACGACGCGATGGATCTTGATGCCGCGTTGGCCAATTTGCCGGAGGTAAGCCGAGCCGTGGTTTGGCTACATGACGTCGAGGGTTTCACCCACAAGGAGATTGCCGGCCTGATGGGTAAGACAGAGAGTTTTTCGAAGTCGCAGTTGTCCAGAGCGTATCAACGATTGCGGCCGATGCTGAGTGTCAATGATGGTGCACAACCGAGTAGCGCGACAGTCAATGGATACTAAAAGACATTTATGGAGTTGCTTGGATGAGCAATGACGAGAAGGACAGCAGTAAAAAGGACAAGCAGATGATTTGTGCATTAACAGCGGACGAACACGTCGCATTGCAGGAGGGGCTGAGATTGCTCCCCGATACGATGCCGCCGCGTAATGTCTGGCTACGAATTCGTGAGCAAGCTGAAGCAGAAGGTTTGCTGACTCAGCCGAAAGCGCGTACGCACAACAAATGGTATGCCGGTGTTGGTCTGGCCGCCGCCGCTTTGATGGCCGCGGTGATAATGCCCGGCGTGCAACCACCGACCGGGGGTATCACGGTGCCGGATGCCGCGGTGACAAATACTGCTGATCTTTCCAATCTTGCGGTATTGCAGGCCTACTCACGACGGCTTGAGAGTGACCTGCGGGCGTTACCGGCCGAGCCGCGGGTGGCACGTGCGGGCACTGTGGCAACGATATCCGAGATTGAAAATCGTATTGCCGCTATCGACTACCAGTTAGACGACCCAACAGCCGAGTGGGTTGAGGGTGACAAGGAAATTTTTTGGCGCGAACGCGTCCGATTGATGAAATTGCTGCTGCAGTTGCGCTATGCGCAGGCGCAACGGGCAGCATTCTAGATGAGGAGTAGTACCTGATGAAAATGTGGAAACTAATTTTGCCTGTAACAGCGATCCTGCTGTTTGCCGGCACGGCTAATGCGCAGTCCGAAGAGGAAGAAGAACTCCGGGCGATGGAAGCGAAGAAGGACGCTTATTCGGAGCGACTTCGCGAAGCTGAAGTGCGCATGGAAATAGCGGCACGTGAGGTTGCGGAAATTACGCAAGAGCGGCTGCCGCAGATGATGGAATTCAGGCGTCGTATAGAAAAGTCGAACACGCCGCGTATTGGAATTACCATCGACAGCGTCGACAAATCCGACCCAGTTGAAGGCGTCGAAATCGGTGGCGTTACACCGGAAAGCGCCGCTGATGATGCGGGGCTGCACGCCGGAGATGTGATCACAGCTGTTAACGGAGAGTCTATGAGCGCTGAGAGCAGTCAAGGCGCGAACGAGCTCTTGCTCGACTTCATGCAAGGCGTTGAAGAAGGCGACACGCTGGAAGTGGAGTATCTGCGAGACGGCAAGACAGCGTCAGTTGAGTTGTCACCGCGAGTGGTGGAAATGCATGCATTTTCCTGGGCCCCTGATGGACGGAATCTGCACATTGAGAGCATGCCCGGCGTACCGAACATCGTCAGGGAATTCAAATTTGAACGTAGTTTCCCGTGGGTCGGTAGCGCCTGGGGCAGCATGGAACTCGTTGAGCTCAATGAAGGGTTAGGCAAGTATTTTGGTACAGATACCGGCTTGCTGGTGGTCAGTGCACCGGAACTGGATGGTGTCGAATTGAAAGACGGCGACGTCATTCAGTCTATTGATGGACGCGAACCAACAGATGTTCGTCATGCAATGCGAATCCTGAGTTCTTATCAGAGCGGCGAGAGCCTGAAGCTTGGCATCATGCGTGACAAGAAGAAGCGCACGATTGAAGTGGAAATTCCTGCAAACCAGCGTGGGTCGCTGTTTGCACCGCCACCCGCCAAGCCGGCCCGGGTACCGCTCCCCCCCAGGCGGGCACCTGAAACGGCATCCACTTAAAGACAAAACCTGACACCGGTAAAGAAGGGCGCGCATGGCGTTGATACCATGCGCGCCCATGTTTATTTCAGACTTTGACTACGAGCTAACTGACGAGCTGATTGCGCAGTATCCCGCTGCCGATCGACGCGGCAGTCGATTGCTTGAGCTCGATTCCGGCATTACCGACCGGATATTCAGTGAATTTCCCGGCCTGCTGCGTCCGGGGGACCTGCTGGTCTTCAACGACACACGTGTCATCAAGGCGCGCCTGGCGGCGACCAAGGAGACTGGTGGTCGTGCCGAGATTCTTATTGAGCGTGTCCAGAGCGAGCGCACAGTGCTCGCTCATATAAAGGCCAGCAAGTCACCAAGACCCGGCGGGCGGATGTTGCTTGCGGATGATGTCGTAGTGGATGTCATGGGTCGTGACGGAGAGCTGTTCGCCCTCAAGTTTTCGGTTGATGTTATGCCTTTCCTCGAAGCTCATGGCGACGTGCCATTGCCGCCGTATCTCGGTCGTGAGGCCGATGCCAGCGACGATACGCGTTACCAGACGGTTTATGCCAAAGATCCCGGCGCGGTGGCGGCACCCACCGCAGGCCTGCATTTTGACGAGGCGATGCTTGCGGAGACTCACGATGCCGGAGTTCGTCACGCCTGGGTTACTTTGCATGTGGGGGCGGGAACCTTTCAGTCCTTGCGCGAAGAAAATATTCATGAGAATCGCTTGCACAGCGAACGTGTCGAGGTCAGCGAAGCCTGTTGCAGCGCTGTCAATGAGACAAAGCAGGCGGGTGGCCGGGTCATAGCGATTGGAACGACATCAGTCCGCGCGCTTGAATGCGCCTCGGCCGGTGGCTCAATACAGCCATTCGATGGCGAGACTGAACTGTTTATTTTGCCCGGTTACGAGTTCCACAACGTGGACGCGATGCTTACGAATTTCCATCTGCCGCAGTCGTCGTTGCTGATGCTGGTCGCTGCGTTCGCTGGCAAAGAGCGCATTCTCGATGCTTACAGACACGCTGTACGTGAGAAGTATCGCTTCTTCAGTTACGGTGATGCCATGTTCCTGACACCGGAAGCAAACGCGTGAAGTTTGAAATCAGCCATGAATCTGGTGCAGCACGGTGCGGTATGCTGAACTTTCGCCGCGGAGAAATCCAGACGCCGGTCTTCATGCCGGTCGGTACCTACGGCACCGTGAAAAGCGTTACGCCCGAGGAGGTCGAGGCCGACGGCGCCCAGATCATTCTCGGCAATACATTCCACCTCATGTTACGCCCGGGGGCTGAGGTAATTCGTGCTCACGGCGGACTGCACGAATTCATGAACTGGCATCGGCCGATCCTCACTGACTCAGGCGGCTTTCAGGTTTTTTCGTTGGCCGCGATGAGGAAACTCACGGAAGAAGGCGTTCGTTTTCAGTCGCCAATCAACGGCGACGAAGTGATGCTGACGCCTGAAAAATCGATGGAGGTGCAACACGACCTCAACGCTGACATCACGATGATTTTTGACGAGTGCACTCCTTACCCGGCGACGCAAAAAGAAGCCCGCGACTCTATGGAATTGTCGTTGCGATGGGCTGCGCGTAGCAGAAAACGATTCGATGAACTGAAAGCAGCGGAACCAGATCGGGGCGAGGCGTTATTCGGGATTGTGCAAGGCGGCATGTATGACAATCTTCGTGATGAGTCCCGCAGGGGACTCACAGATATCGGTTTTGACGGCTATGCAGTCGGCGGTCTCGCGGTTGGCGAACCGGACGATGAACGTCACGCAGTGCTCGATGCGTTGATGCCGAACATGCCAGTCGATGCGCCGAGATATTTGATGGGAGTAGGTACTCCGGTCGATATTGCCGAGGGAGTATTGCGTGGCATCGATATGTTTGATTGCGTGATCCCAACGCGCCACGCCCGCAACGGGCAGCTATACACAACACAGGGAAAAGTGAAGTTTCGGCATGCGAGGTACCGTGATGACACATCGGCTCCCGATCCGGAATGCGACTGCTATACCTGCAGGAACTATTCAATCGCGTATCTGCGGCACCTGGTGAAGTGTGGGGAAATTCTGGGGCCGCGGCTCGCGACAATTCATAATCTTCATTATTATCAAAAACTTATGTCGGGCATACGTGATGCGATCAGGGCGGGAAAAATGACCGACTTGGTCGCCGATCTGCGCGCAGTGTATGTCGAGTAAGCCGATTATGAGACCGCCGGCTTGCGTTCGAGTATGTCGCCCCCAATTCGTTCGCTTGTGCCATAATACCGCGCTGTTTTTCCCGGCAATGGTCCGAAGCCACTCACTAAAGAAGTAAAAGAACTATGGATTTTTTCATTCAAAGTGCTTACGCACAGGGTGCACCCGCTCAGGGCGACTCAACCAGCTTCATCATCATGATGGTACTGATGTTCGCCGCTTTCTATTTCCTCTTGATTCGTCCGCAGCAAAAGAAACAAAAGGCCCACACGGAACTCGTGTCCGGATTGCAGGTAGGCGACGAGGTTCTGACCGCCGGCGGGATCCTCGGCAAGATTACTGGCGTCAGCGAGCATTACGCCATTGTCAAAATCAGCGATAACACTGAAGTCAAGATTCAGAAATCCAGTGTGTCGATGGTCGTACCCAAGGGTACGTACGACGAAGCCTGACTTAAGTACGACGATAACGGACGACAATGAATAAGTACCCCGCCTGGTTAAACACCCTGGTCCTCGTCATTTTGCTCGCGGGCTGCCTGCTTGCGCTGCCGAACATGTACGGCAGCGTTCCCGCGGTGCAAATCGCCGATAATGACGGTATCGCTTTCGACGATGCGCGTCTGCAGGAATATGTTCAGGCAGTGGCAGATATCGGTGTATCGCCGGAAGCAGCCTATTTGCAGGACGGCCGAGCCGTTTTGCGGTTCGAAAAGGATGTCGATCTGGCGGCGGTTGGCGAAGAGCTGAAAGACCGCTACGGCCGAGGGGCGAGCGTCGCGCAAACGTTAGCTCCGAAACTTCCTGAGTGGGTGCGAGACCTCGGACTTAGTCCTATGAGTCTTGGACTGGATTTACGAGGCGGCGTCTACGTTCTCCTGGAAGTCGACATGAATCAGGCGGTTCTTTCACGCCTGCAATCCTACGAACAGGACTTCAGTGATCGATTGCGGACGGCAAAAATTCGCCATCGAGTTGAACTGGTAGATCAGGTTATTCGAATTCGCCTGACTTCCGGCGACGACATGCTTGCGGCGCGGGATGCTGTACAAAAGGCCGACCCGGATATTCTCATCACAGATGGCACGGACGGGAAGTCCTTGGCGGTCAGGATGAACGAAGCGCAAATTAAAGCGCGACGGGACTTCGCGATCGATCAGAACGTAACGACTCTCAGAAGTCGGGTGAACCAACTCGGCGTGGCCGAGCCGTTGGTACAGCGGCAGGGTGAAGATCGTATCGTGCTGCAGCTTCCCGGTGTTGATGATCCGAACAAGATTTCCGAAATCATTACCGCCACTGCAACCATCGAGTTTCGCATGGTTGATTTGTCCGGCGATGAACCGGGTTCCAGGCGATACCAGGGGCGCGGTAGCGAACCATCGGCGGTGCTGAAGCGACGCGTAGTCGCGTCAGGTGATCAAATTATCGATGCGGCGGCTGGCTTTAGCGAAGGCAAGCCCATTGTTTCAATCACGCTGGACGGCGCCGGTGGCGAAAGCATGCTTGAAACGACGATGAATAATCTGAAGAAGCCAATGGCGACGGTTTTCATCGAGTCTCATCGTGAGCAAATCCGGGTTGGCGGCGAATTACGGTATCGCGATTACAAGACCGAGGAAATCGTTAGCGTTGCTACGATTCAGGGCGTCTTCAAAAACAAGTTTCAGATTAGCGGACTGTCGCCAGGCGAAGCGGGCGATCTTGCACTGCTATTGCGTGCGGGCGCGTTGGCCGCGCCGGTTTACATGATCGACGAACGCACGATCGGTCCAAGCCTCGGCCAGGACAATATTGATCGCGGATTCAATGCCATCAAAATTGGTTTTCTGGCCGTCATCGTATTCATGGCGATCTACTATCGCGCCTTTGGAATGATCGCCAATCTTGCGTTGCTGTCCAATCTCGTATTCATCACCGCGCTGTTATCGTGGTTGCAGGCGTCGCTGACATTGCCGGGCATTGCCGGCATCGTGTTAACCGTTGGTATGGCGGTGGACGCGAACGTACTTATCTTCGAGCGAATACGAGAAGAGATGTCTGCCGGGCAATCGCCTCAGGTGGCCATTCATACAGGCTATGAAAAAGCACTGTCGTCCATTGTGGATGCAAACATTACGACGTTGATCGCCGCGATTGTACTGTTCGCTGTTGGAACAGGTCCGATTAAGGGCTTCGCCGTTACGCTGGCACTTGGCATCATCACCTCGATGTTCACCGCTATTATCGGAACACGTTCCGTAGTTAATTTGTTTTTCGGCGGGCGAAAGCTGACGTCGTTGCCGGTTTAGGGAATCGAACCATGCGATTGATTAGAGAAAATACCAGTATCGATTTCCTCGGACCGATGCGCCGTAAGGTCGCATTGGCCATCTCTTTGCTTCTGGTGGTTGCGTCGCTGGCGTCGCTCGCGACGCGCGGCCTCGAATTTGGCATCGATTTTACGGGTGGTATTTTGCTCGAAATCGGCTATGAACAAACTGCGGATATGCAAACCATTCGTGGTGATCTTGCGCGTGATGGATACGCAGATGCACAGGTGCAGCGATTTGGTTCAGATGATGTGGTGCTGGTTCGGTTGCCCCCACAGGAAGGGGATGGAGAAGAAATTCGTAATCGATTGCGTGCGACCCTGGAGTCGGGCGGCGAGCAGATCGATTTGCGTCGCGTTGAGTTTGTTAGCCCGCAAGTGGGCGCTGAGCTAGCCGAAAGTGGTGCTCTGGCGATGGTGGTCGCACTGATGTTGATCTTCGTTTACGTCATGATCCGCTTTCAATGGAAGTTTTCTGCTGGTGCGGTTGCGGCCCTGGCGCACGATGCGATCGTGACCGTCGGCTTCTTTTCAATCTTCGGCCTGCCGTTTGACCTTACGGTCGTTGCTGCGGTACTGGCTGTTATTGGTTATTCGTTAAACGACACGGTTGTCGCGTTCGACCGAATTCGCGAGAACTTCTTCGCACTGCGCGGTAGATCAGCTGAAGAAGCAATGAACATTTCTATTAACGAAATGCTCGCTCGTACGCTGATTACCGGGCTGACCACATTGCTGGTGCTGGTTGCATTGCTGGTGCTGGGAGGCGAGTCGATAGCGCCGTTCTCGATCGCGCTGATTGTCGGAGTTATTGTTGGAACCTACTCATCAATTTACACGGCGAGCGCGACGGCACTGGCGCTGAACGTTAACGCACAGGACTTGATCGAGCCGATCAAAGATCCGTCGTTAATTGACGATCTACCGTAGGATCGCCTTGATCTCTTTCGCACAGAGTTTCGCGAGGCCGCGATAGATTCTTGGCGTGCCGGCCAGTACGTGACCAGTCTCGAGATGATTTTCAGCACCATCGAGTGCGCTGACGATACCACCAGCTTCACGAATGATTAGGGTACCGGCCGCGAGATCCCAGGGCTGCAATCCGGTTTCCCAAAAACCGTCCAAACGGCCCACGGCTACATAACAAAGATCCAGTGCGGCTGCGCCCGGGCGACGAACGCCCGAAGTATTCTTCACGACCTTACCCAGCATCGCGAGGTACGGCTCCATTTCCGAACCCGCCTGGCGGAATGGAAATCCTGTTCCGATCAGGGCCCGTTCAAGATCCTTGTTGCCGCTAACCCTGATTTTACGTCCATCAAGTTGCGCGCCTTCGCCCTTTGAGGCGGTGAAAAGTTCTTCACGCATTGGGTCGTAGACAACAGCGTGCTCCAGGCGACCATTGATTTGCAGGCCAATGGATATTGCGAACACGGGAAATCCGTGCAGGTAGTTGGTCGTGCCGTCGAGGGGGTCGATGATCCAGACATGATCGGACTCACCCTGAATACCCGACTCCTCCGCATGAATGGCGTGGTCCGGGTAATGCTTATGAATGACGTCGATGATGGCGCGTTCGGCAGCGAGATCTGCCGAGCTAACGAAATCGTTATGGCCTTTCTTTTCAACGGTCAGCTTGTCGCGTTTGTTGAAATTTCTTCCTAGTACGGCACCGGCGCG
>JAJFKQ010000279.1 GCA_021773155.1 Woeseiaceae bacterium
CTGACCGTGACCAGCACGGCAACAACGGCTGTGGGCGAGACCGTAGTAGTCACTGGCACAATTATCCTGGACAAAGACTTCGGTGCCGGCTACAGATTTCCGCTGCTAATGGAAGACGCAAATATTGCAGTGGAGTAGGCGCTCGGTGGCCTCGGCCACTGGCTAACCGTCGGGTTGAGCTGCCAACTTCCCGACTTGTGATGTCAATCACTCGTCAGCAATGGCGCCCATTTCCTGCCGACTGGCCAGTACCGTATCAATCAGCCCGTATTTGACGGATTCTTCAGCGCCCATGAAGTTATCGCGCTCCAGATCTTTCTCTATCTGCTTAAGACTCTGGCCCGTGTGCTTGGCCATAATCTCGTTCAAGCGGTGCTTCAGCGCGATGACTTCTTCCGCGTGGATGCTGATGTCCGTCACCTGCCCCTGATAGCCGGCGCTCGGCTGATGCACCATAACGCGCGAGTGTGGCAGAGCGTAGCGTTTACCTTTTGTACCACCGGCCAACAGTAATGCACCCATACTGGCCGCCTGGCCGATACAAATCGTCGACACAGCACAATTGATGAACTGCATCGTGTCGTAAATGGCCAGACCCGAAGAAACCACACCACCCGGCGAGTTGATGTACAGGTGGATGTCCTTGTTCGGATTCTCGGACTCGAGGTAGAGAAGTTGCGCCACGATCAGATTCGCCATCTGGTCCTCGACCGGACCAACGATGAAAATCAGCCGGTCCTTCAGGAGCCGGGAATAAATATCGTAAGCACGTTCACCGCGAGCCGTCTGCTCGACGACCATCGGCACGAGATTCAATGCTGTTGCGCTCATAGTTCTAATTTCCGTCGTACGTCAGTGTCGTAGTGTCTCATGAAGCGGGTGTGTTCATGAACTCCTCAAACGATATCTTTTTGTCTTTTGTCTTGCCGTTTTCGATGATCCAGTTGATCGCCTGTTGCTCGACAACCATCGGCTCGATCTGTTGCATGAACTGAGGATTGCTCAAATACATGTTAACCATGTCTTCGACATTCTCATAGCCAGCGCAGAGTTCTTCAACACGAGCACGCATCAACGCCTCATCGACAGTGATTTCCTTGTCGACGATAACCTGTCGCAACAGTAAACCAAGTGCAACACGCTTCTCGGCGCCTTCGGAAAAACTATCCAGCGGCGGAGCCATTGCAGCATCCTCAACGCCCAGTCGCTGCATCGCTTCTTTTTGCAGTGCATGCATTTCCTGATGCTTGAGCGTATCGGGAATTTCGAGCGGGTTGGTTTCCAGCAAAGCACTCATGACCTGCTCACGCATATCATTTTTCGTTTTCTGGCCAGCTTCACGCTCCATATTCTCGCGCACATCCGTCATGAATTGTTCAAGGCCACCTTCAGTAACGTTGAAGGACTCGGCGAATTCGTCGTTGAGTTCCGGTAGCACTTCAGCCTCGACGCGATGCACGTTGATCTCAAAGTCCGCCTTTTTGCCGACAAGATCTTCCGCGTGATATTCCTTCGGGAACTTGACCTTGAATGTCGTCTCTTCACCGGCCTTGACGCCTATCAGACCTTTCTCGAAGTCTGGCAGCATCTGGCCAGAGCCCAGCACGACCGGGTATTCCTTACCTTCGCCACCGGGAAACAGCTCGCCCTTCAACTTACCGACGAAGTCGATCACAACGCGATCGCCATCGGCGCTTTTGCGATCAACCTCTTCCCAGCTGGCTTTTTGCTTGCGCAAATTCGTCAGCATGTCATCGATGTCCTCGTCACCGATGGTGACGTCGGGTTTCTCGATCTTGATCTTCTCAAGGTTCTTGAGTTTGACCTCAGGCATGATCTCGAATGTCGCCGTGAACGCAAAGGTCTTGCCATTGTCATCCTCGGTCTCGATTTTCGGACCACCGGCCGGATTCAGATTCTCCTGCGTAACGGCTTGCGTATAGCTCTTTTGCAGAACCTCGCTCAGCACTTCCTCGCGGACCTGCTTGCCGTATCGCTGCCTGACGACCTTCGGCGGTACTTTGCCCGGGCGAAAGCCCTTGATCTTGGCTGTGCGACCGACGGTTTTCAGGCGTGAATCCACCTGTTGTTCAATAGGTGCGATAGGCAGCTCGACACGCATACGGCGTTCCAGAGTACCTGTCGACTCGACAGTGACTTCCATTCTCTTATTCTCTATAAATTAGTAACTTATGACTGTATTGGACTGGTGCGAAAGGAGAGACTCGAACTCTCACGGGTTACCCCACTGGCACCTAAAGCCAGCGCGTCTACCAATTCCGCCACTTTCGCATTTGAGGTGCTAAGTTGATACCCGCACTATTTGTCCAGCCGGGCATTATACAGTGACAAAGTTGCCGATTGGAAGATACGGTGACAGTGACCTTATCTCCAGAGATAAGGTCACTGTCACCGTAACTCGACGATGGGGATTGGCTTACGCCAGGAAACGGAAGCGGTCTGCCAGTTTCGCGTCGAGGCTGTGTATGCGGCCGGCATGGATGGCTGCCAGGACGATGAAAATCATAAACCAGATGGCATCATGGTTTTGTGCGGCGAGAAAACCCTGGCCTTTGGTAAACCAGAAGACCGCAACCATGACGGCACCCGCAATCGACGCGTATCGGGTCGCCAGCCCAGCGATCAGCGCAAGTCCAATGAGCAGCTCACCCCAGGAGACCATAATCGCGAATACCGCCTTATTGGGCAGGACCACCGATTCGAGGAACGGACGGATCAAGCCAAAGCTGTTTTCCAGATTCCCGTTGACGAATCCTTCCAATCCATCTGCGAAATTACCGCGCTTGATCTTGCCAAAACCGTAGTACGCGAAAAATACACCGGAATAGACACGCAGCAGCGTTATCGGCCAGAGATGTGTGAGTTTCTTGCGGGTGAATTCATTAAGGCTGGACATTTTGCCCCCCGGTCAATTGTTCATTGTTCCGATCATACAACGGATGTCCGCGATTCCCCATTCACCACGAGTTGGCTATTGGGCTCACGATGCTTAGTATTGCCACATGGCTAATGATGACAAGAATAATCCGGAGCACCACGGCATGAACGTCTCGGGCTTGCGGCGCTCTGCGACCGGCTTCGTGCTCGATCGTGAAGACCTTGCCGATGACCCGATCGTGCAATTCGAGGACTGGTTTCGGCACGCCTGCGAAACGGTGCCAATGGATCCGAACGCGGTATCGATCTCGACGGTCGACAGCCAGAACCGGCCATCAAGTCGCACCGTTTTACTAAAGTACTTTGACGAAGACGGTTTCGTTTTCTTCACTAACTTTGAAAGCAAGAAAGCAATGCATATTGAGGCGAATCCCAATGTCGCCATGCTGTTTTTCTGGTCCGGCGCCGCAAGGCAAGTGAAGATTCGCGGCAAGGCAGAACGCATTCCGACGAAAGAAACACTGAAGTACTTCATGTCGCGTCCCCGCGGCAGCCAGATCGGTGCCTGGGTATCGGCGCAAAGCAGCGTTATCACTTCGCGCTCGTTGCTGGAAACGAAATTTCAGGAAATGAAAGCCAAGTTCCGCAACAAGGAAATTCCGCTGCCCTCTTTCTGGGGCGGCTATCGCGTGGTTCCGGAGGAAGTCGAGTTCTGGCAAGGCCGCCGAAATCGACTCCACGATCGTTTCGAATACACAAAACAGGACGACGGGAGTTGGACGATAGAACGGCTTGCGCCCTGAATCCGGTGGCTGTCAGATAAATTTCGATAATCCATCTAGCGCCTTCGTCGTCCGACGCGTCCTCGTCGTCCTGGCACAACTTCTGGTGCCGGCTTGTCCGGCACCGGCGGCAATTCCGGCAATTCGGTTTGGTTCACGAACCCGTCTTTGACGAGGTCACGCATCGCAGCATCTATCGCCGGATCGGTCTCGAACGGCTCGTATTTAGCCAGCCGGGTTTCTACCTCTGCACAAGCGCGTTCGTAAAGCTCCATCGAACCACCCTCTTCCCAGGTCTCACGATTCAACCGATCGATAACCGGATCGGTGAGGTATAGCTCGTTTGGCCAATGCTCCAGCGTGTGTGGCGAAGTAATCAGATGGTCTTCCTTTAGCAATTCATCAACCAGGTCCTGCGTCGGCAAGTCGCCGCGCGGCTCGATTTCTTTCACAAAGTGCAACGACTGACCGCAGACTTCATTGTCGAATACAAGTTTCGGCAAACTGAACGTCAAAACGAAGTCGAGCATTCCGGGCCCCGATACAGAGTTCACACCAGCGATCGCCGCAAGCAATGCGCTACTGAAAGTCTCTCCGCCCGCCTGTGCATCAAGCAGCTTGCCGTCGCTCAGTGCCATGTACGCTTGCGTCGGCAGGTCAAGCGATTTTGCAATTTGTACGTAGGCAACGTTCAGGTGTTGCGCTTCAATGGCAGCCATGGGCGAACTCGCCGCTTTCATGTGGAAGGTTGCAGGAGCACCGCCGAACAGTACCGGCGTTCCAGGACGTGCTATTTGTGCCATCGTCAGACCCGCCAGGACATCCACGCAATGAAACACCAGCGCGCCAACCAATGTCACAGGCGCGATGAGACCCATCAGAGTTACGGGAACGATCTCTACAGGAATTCCTGCGTCGGCGCAGTCCAGCAGGTTTTGACAGGAGTCCTCACCGTAACGGAAATTACCGGTTGCGGTAATCGTGAAAATCGACATCGGCTTTGCGATCAGGTCTGCACGGTCGTTGCGGAACATCTCAAGCATCGCTGCCATGCGGGGCACGCCTTCCTCGCTAAATGCACCTGAGACAACGGGCTTTTTCGACGTCGTCAATGTCATGTACAAGCGCCAGGCATCGGACACCTGAGATTCAATATCCTTGTTCGTTGAAAACGCCGTTGCCAGATACGCGATGTGTTCGAGTCCATCGCACAACCGCGCGTATTCGATAAAGTCGGTGGAGTTGGTCAGGCGCGTCTCGCCGGTACGGTGGTCGAGAATTTTCAGGCCACTCGAACCGGGCACGTAATGAACATTGTTGCCGCCGATTTCGGTGTACGGGTCGCCATCACGATTGAAGAGCGTGAACGATTTGGGCGTGCTCGCAATCGCCGCGTCGACGACGTCTGGAGTGAACAGGATGCGACTGCCGGTTTCGTCCGTCTTAAGTCCGTGATCGAGCAATCGCTGGCGCATTTTCTCGCCGCGAATCTCCATCCCGGTCTCTGCCATGATGCGTTTTGCCTCATCCAGAATTTCTTTGATGAGATCGTCCGAAAGAACGTTAAGTTGTGGTCTCATAATCTTCGTCTTCCTTACGTCGGTTCACGTGCTCCACCAGCGCTTCATCGATCGCCGGATCAAGTTCAGCCAGGAATTCGCGGCGCCACTGCTCCGCTTCTTCAACCTGATTGAAACAGTAGATGTGGTGTCCTTGAATATTGAGTTCCGGGTCCGCCAGATATTGCGCCAGATCGATCAACAAATCGTCGGGTCGATAGGTTTTGGACCACAGCAACTTCGCGGCGATCCTGCCGTTATTCTTCAAGTAACGAAGTGAATTACCGACGCCGATTCGCAACGAGGTCGTCATTAGAGAGGCGCGGTTCGATACGCTGGGCAGCCCTAACCAGACCGGCAACGTAATACCGTAGTCACGAATGGCGCGCACCCAGTTGCCGATGATTTTCGCGTCAAAGCACATTTGCGTCACGACGTAGTTTGAGTACTGCTGCTTCTGCAGCATTTCTTCGATAAGGTCTTCGTTGCTGACATCGGGATGGCCCTCAGGATGTCCGGCAATTCCGATTTCTGTGAAGCGGTGTTCAATGTCGGCAATGTCGCGCAATAATTCCAGCGCCTTGGAATAGTCTCCGGCTGGTTTGGGTGCATCACCACCCGGAACGAAGATGCTCGTGATCGGGAGGTCATTGAGGCGCGCCATAATCTCCCCGAGGTGCGTCTTGTCCTTCACCATTCTGGCGGCAATATGAGGAACGATTTTGAAACCACGTTTAGCCAGACGTTCTGACATATCCAGTGTGGCCTCAACGCCTTTAGCGGGTGAGCACGTTACTGCGACATAGGACTCCGGCTCTAGCGTGTCGAGTTTGGCCTCGACCGTATCAGTCGGGAAAATCTCCATGTACGCCTCACGCACTGTCTCAGCGAGCACGTGTTTTTCAGCATCTGTAATGCGGCGTTTCATTTCGAGGGTCGCGCTCCACGTCGACCACGGCGCTTCCCTGCGTTACCGGGTGCCGCGTCGCTACCATCAGGAATCGACATGGACGATACAAAATGTTCCTGAAACCTGGGTTCAACGGCCGTTTCAATCTTCTCAACATCGCGCACCTCCGATTCGACCCGTTTTCGGGATTGCTTATCGAGCAAAGTGATCCGTGCGCCGGTGCCAGCGGCATTGCCGGCAGAAGATACGTGCTGCAAATCACATTCGGGAATCAGTCCAAGAACCATCGCGTATTTGACGTCGATGTGTGCACCAAAAGCGCCGGCGAGTCTGATGCGATCGACCTTTTCAACGCCGAAGTTTTCCATCAACAACTTCGCACCTGCATGCAACGCGGCTTTGGCCAGTTGAATCGCGCGCACGTCATTTTGTGTGACGCTGATATTCGGTTGGCCTTCCTGCAATACGTAAGTGAACGTTCGTCCGTCCTTAATCACTCGCTTTGATGCGATATTTTCGTGTTGTTTGATTTTTCCGTCCGGATCAAGAATTCCCGCCAGAAACATCTCGGCGATGACCTCAATAATTCCGGAGCCACAAATTCCTGTTATGCCGCTCTTTTTCGTTTGCTCGTCAAACCCTTTTTCGTCCGACCACAAGTCGCAACCGATAACCTTGAACGTCGGCTCCAGCGTTTCCTTGTTGATGCGCACGCGCTCAATCGCACCGGGTGCCGCTCGTTGCCCGGAACTGATTTGCGCACCTTCAAACGCAGGGCCCGTTGGACTCGATGCTGCGAGTATTCGTTGTTTGTTACCCAGCAGTAATTCGGCGTTCGTGCCAACGTCGACAATCAGTGACACTTCATCACGATCAAAAGGAGCCTCGGCCAGCAAAACGCCAGCGGCATCCGCACCAACGTGGCCCGCGATGCACGGCAGTGCATAGACATAGCCTCCGGGATTGATGTCGATATCAATCGTCGATGCCAGTACATCGACGCTGCCATCGGTTGCCAGGGCGAAGGGTGCCGTGCCGAGTTCGACCGGGTTCAGGCCTAACACCAGGTGCTGCATGATCGGATTGCCGACGATCGTCATCTCCATAACGTCGGTCGTTTTCTGGCCGGCCTGCTGTACTACGTCCGTAACCAGTTCATTGATCGCTTTGCGAACTGAGGTGATCAAATCTGTCTCGCCACCATCATTCATCATGATGTAGGAAACGCGACTCATGAGATCTTCGCCGAAGCGAATTTGCGGGTTCATGACTCCGGCGCTTGCCAACACTTCACCACTGGTCAGGTCACAGAGGTGCGCAGCGATCGTGGTCGACCCAACATCCACTGCCACTCCGCAAAGCTGCTCTTTGAGCCCGGGCCAGACCGCAACGATTCGTTCATCATTGCGGACCGCAACGGTCACCTGTCGCTTGTCTTTCCTGAGCGCCGCCTGCAATGCTTGTGTAGCGACCTGTTCACAGGATAGATCGTCTAATTGCCATTGCTCCTGCAGTGCTTGTTGCAGGCGTTCCAAATCGCCCATCGCCTCATGCATGTCGGGTTCGGCAACTTCGACGAAGTAAGCATGCACAACCGGATCGATAGTGATGTCGTGAGCTTCGTGGGGTTTGCGCACAACTTGATGGTGCACCTGGGAACTGGCCGGTACGTCTATGACGACATCGTGTTCGAGCAATGACTGACAACTCAATCGACGGTCAGCGGCCAACCCGCGTCTGCCACGAAATTGTTCTTCCGCTTCGCCGCAGGGCGACACGCTTTTCGAGCTGGACGTAACACCGTGTTTGGCGAACTCGCCTTCAGCGACCTCAATCTGGCAACGACCGCAAATCGCACGTCCACCACAAACAGAATCTATATCAACGCCAAGACTGCGCGCCGCAGCAAGAATCGATGTGGAGCGTGCAAAACGACCCCGCTTGCCCGAGGGCATGAAAACAACCAGTGCATCGTTCTTATCCGGAGCGCTCATTGGGTGTCAGGCCGGTGAGCTGCGGCCGCGACGACCAGCGCGTCGGCCCCTGCGCTCGCGGGTCTCGGCATTCGGATCGCGATTCATTGCGATCCAGTTGGCGCATTCAGGATCATGTCCCATGACGACATTAGCACCACGTACAGATTGCATTATCTCTGCATGCAAGGGATTCGTAATGGCCGATGTCATACCGCTCGCGATCGCCATGCTGACAAAGGCCGTGTTCAAGCCGTTTCTGTTCGGCAAACCAAAACTTAAGTTTGATGCGCCACACGTCGTATTGACCTTGAGTTCATTGCGCAAGCGCTGCACCAGCTCCATAACTTGCCGACCCGCTGAGTTAATGGCGCCGATCGGCATGACCAGTGGATCGACAACGATGTCGCTCGCGGGTATTCCGTAGTCTGCTGCACGCTCAACGATTTTCTTCGCGACGTCATAACGCACGTTGATATCTTCTGAAATTCCACTGTCGTCATTCGAAATCGCGATGACGGCACAGCCGTACTTCTTGACCAACGGCAGGACTGCCTCCAGGCGTTCTTCTTCGCCCGTCACCGAATTGAGCAGTGCTTTTCCCTCGTAGGCCGCAAGCCCCGCTTCAAGCGCCGCGACGATCGAGGAATCGATGCACAACGGTACGTCGGTGATCGACTGCACCAGCTTGATGCTCTCAGCGAGTATTGCGGGCTCGTCGGCCAGTGGTATCCCCGCATTCACGTCGAGGATTTGAGCGCCGGCCACAACCTGAGCTAGTGCGTCTGCTTCGACGCGACTGTAATCACCGTTTTTCATTTCTTCGGCAAGAAGTTTGCGACCGGTTGGATTGATTCGCTCACCGATAACGACAAACGGTTGTTCAAAGCCGATGACGACCTCTTTGGTCTTCGAACTGATTACTGTATCTGTCATGCTGTCGTCCCTTTTTCAATAATGCCGCCAGCTTTCACCACGGTCTCAAGAAACTCAGCGTTAAATTGACTTTCCAGTGCCGCAACACGCTCATCAACAAGCGTTTCGAAATCACCACTGACCTCTTCGGATTCGCGCCGCCAGTCCTCAAGGTAGGCATCACTCGATCCGCGGCCGGCACGCATCGCGGCCCGATCAATCGCTTTCGCGAAGCGTGGCGCCAGCTCCTTCTTCAAGCTGTTCTTGCGCCCGGCTCGAACGACAACTTGCGCCGGAATATCCCGCCAGTAAATACAGATCAGTTTAGCCATCGAACGGTATGTTCCTTGATGTGGTGTTCCACGTTGCCCAGACCCGTGTGTCTGTGCTCATACTGGAGTCCCAGGTATTGCGCGTGCTGTTCCGCGAGTGCTTCCAGTTTGTCGGACTTCGTTTGCGACAGGTACACAATTCGCCGGTAGTTGCCAAAATACGCAGTCGTCAACTCTGGATGTTTGTCGAGTCCAAGTCCTTTCTTGACAAGCCGATCAAAATGCCGAGTGAGGAAGTCGGTCAGATAGAACGTACCCGGCTCGGCTTCCCCAAATTCTGCGAATTCGGATTCACCTGCAAAAAATTCGTAGCAGTGCGCACCCGACAACCGCTCGATATTGAACTCTGCCAGAACCTGATCGAGCATTCCGCCAGTGCCACAATCAGCATACGCCACGAAAATGTGCTCAAAGTGCTCGCGATGTTCTTCTATCGTTGCTTTTACGGCGGCCGGTATTTTTTCCGGTCTGTTGTGTAGCTCTGCGGGCAAGCATTGAATTTTCATATGCGACCAATCGTTACGTTTCTGCAATGCAACGATTTCATTTGCCAGCGCGCCGCACGCAATTAGCAGGACCGTTGGTCGCATCAGGATCCGGTGGCGCGTTGTTCTTGCACGAGCTTCTTGGCAACCTCGACGGCAGTAGCTGCGTCACGACAATAGGCGTCTGCGCCGACCGCACTGCCAAATTCCTCATTCAACGGCGCACCTCCGACCAGGACTATGTAGTCGTCACGAATGCCTTCTTCAACCAGCGCGTCAACGACGACTTTCATGTACGGCATTGTTGTTGTCAGCAGCGCGGACATGCCCAGTATATTCGGCCTGTGTTCTTTCAACGCCGCAATGTAGGTATCGACATCGGTGTTAATGCCGAGGTCGACGACTTCGAATCCGGCGCCTTCCATCATCATGCCGACGAGATTCTTGCCAATATCATGGATGTCGCCTTTGACCGTTCCGATCACGAGCTTGCCGACCGGTTCTGCTCCGGCCGCCGATAGAATCGGCTGCAGAATCACCATGCCGGCTTTCATCGAATTCGCTGCCATTAACACTTCCGGGACGAACAGGATGCCGTCACGAAAATCGATACCGACGATATTCATACCACCGACCAGTGCGTCGTCGAGGACTTTTTTTGCGTCCCAGCCACGGTCCAGAAGAATCTGCGTGCCCTCGGCGATCTCGTCCGCCAGCCCGTCGTAGAGATCGTCGAACATTTGCTCGACAAGTTCTTCGTCCGAAAGCCCCGACAGCACGATGTCTTCATTTTCTTCCTGTGACATAGATCGATTCCAATAGCGGTCTTAATGATTGAATTGATTGGGAAT
>JAJFKQ010000280.1 GCA_021773155.1 Woeseiaceae bacterium
TCCTCGCTCAGAGATGTACCTGAAAGATTAATCGCCAACGTATAGCGCGCTTCGCCCTCGTCATTACGATCGGCGAGTTCGGTAATGGTTTCGTGAATCACCCAGCGATCCAGCGTTGACATCAGGTTGTAGCGTTCCGCAGCGGGAATAAACTGGTCGGGTCCCACGAGCTGCCCATTTTCATCGCGCATGCGAAGCAGGATTTCGTAGTGGCCCCGGCTGTTGCTGTTTCTCTCGCCGATTCCAATGATCGGCTGAAAGAATAACTCGAAGCGTTCTTCTTCAACCGCGCTCGTGATCCGTGATACCCACTTCATCTCTTCATGGCGAAGCGATGCATCGCTATCTCTGTAGAGGTGAACCTGGTTACGTCCCATGTCTTTGGCTGAATAGCACGCGACGTCTGCGGAACTCATCACGCCCGCAACATCGGTGTTTTCACTCGTGACGACGACAGCACCGATGGAACAACGAACCGTCATAAACGAGTCCTGCCACTCGAAGCGATAACCTTCAATTAAACCCCGTATATCTTCGGCGACCTCAATCGCGCGCTCTTCGCTGCAGCGTTCAAGAAAAATGCCGAACTCGTCACCACCGAGGCGAGACAGCATATCCGTCGAACGTATTTTGGACTGTATTTGCTCGGATAATTGGCGCAACAAGGCGTCACCAGCGGTGTGACCGAAAGTATCGTTGATGACCTTGAACTGATCGAGGTCGACGTATAACAAAGCATGTGTTTCTTCGGCGTTGTCGCGTGTTTTCGAAAGCGCACTCGCCAAACAATTCTCGAACTCACTCCGGTTGATCAAGCCGGTTAGCGTATCATGTGACGCCTGATAGCTGAGCTGGCGGAATAATCGCGTTTCTTTACTGACATCATGGAAAACCATAACGGAGCCAATGATGTTGCCAATGCGATCTCTAATCGGCGCCGCCGAGTCCTGAATAGGAACTTCATCACCCAGTTTCGTAATGAGGACGGAATTCTCGGCGAGCGTGATGACGCGGCCTTCCTTGAGGCATCGAACTACCGGATTCTCAACCGTCGCGCGCGTGTGTGCGTTCACAATCATCATGATATCGGTGACGGTCGTGCCGCGTGTACTGCGCATGTCCCATCCGGTAAGGTCCTGCGCAACCGGGTTGATATAGTCGACATTGCCGTCCGCATCCGTCGTAATGACACCATCGCCAATGGACTGCAGCGTAACCTGTGCGCGCTCTTTCTCCTCGAAAATTCGAGTCTCGGCGCGTTTGCGATCGGTAATATCGGTAATGGTGCCTTCATGAGCAACGATTTGGCCGTCGTCATCGATGATCGCACGCGAATTTTCCAGCACGACAATCCGGCTACCGTCCTTGCGACGCAGGCGATACTCAAAGTTCTTTACAACACCTTCTGCTTCCAGGCGCGCGAACACACGCTCGCGGTCAATCGGGTTTACATAGAGAACCGTCGTCTTACCGGCGGACTTCATGTCTTCAGCACTATCGTATCCCAACATCTCTACGAGTGCAGGATTTACCGTGATGATATCGCCCTCACGTGACGCAATGTAGACGCCGTCGATGACATTTTCGAACAGTCCGCGATAGCGTGCCTCGCTGGTACGTAACAGCTCCTCATCACGCTGACGTTTGATAGCGATACCGGCGAGTCGTACCATGCCACTCAACTTATCGAGTTCATCAGTCGACGGCGCACGTGATTCGCTTAAGTAAACATCCAGCGTGCCAAGAACTCGTCCGCCGGAACCATCGATCAGAAATGACCACGCAGCTGCGATGCCGCTCTCTGATGCAGCTTTTCGTTTGCCTTCCCAGGATGCATCTTTCTCAATACTGGTCGTAATACGATCCTGACTCTGGTAAGCGGCGGACCCACAGGTGATGCTATCCGGGTCAACATTGACAAAGTCGAGGCAGAGCTTGAATTTATCCGGCAGGCTCGGCGCCTGTTCGACGGAAAGTATCTGGCTCTTTTTATCCAGAAGCATGATCGCGGCTTTGAAATCAAAGCCCAGTTTCTCGACGAAGCGGCAAATAGCACGAAGCGTTCGATCGAACGGGGCGCTGGAAGCGATCATTTCCAGGACCTTATTTTGCGCGTACGTCAGTGATTCTTCGCGCTTGCGCTCCGAAATGTCGGTGATACTGACGCGAATCAATCGTTTTTCGTCAGACGGTAACTGGCTGAAACGTACTTCGCACGGAATATGTCGGCCGGTCGAGTCCTTGTGCATCCATTCGAACGCCGGCTGTTCGCCCTCGAAAACGCGATCAATATAGCCGCGATGAACGCCGAATGACGGCGTGCCATCCGGCTGTGTCTTCGGGCTGATAGCTTCCGGACCGATATTTAGTAAGCGGGCGCGCGACAAATTGAACAACGTGCAGGCGTTGTCGTTTGCATCCGTGAAGCGATTACTGTCGATGTCAAAAACAATAATGGCTTCGGGTGCATTCTCGACGAGAGCACGATAGCGACCTTCATTTTCACGCAACGCGCTTTCCGACCGTATGCGATCAGTGACATCGCGCAGACTGATCACGAAAATAGCATTGCCCTTCGTTGCAATCCCGCTTGCGTTGATCTCGGCTATAAAGCGGTCGCCATCGGCGCGCAGTGCATCGACCTCGCCATCGGCGAGATCTATATTCGTGTCCTCGATATCGGACATGTAAGGCCCGAGAAAATCGGCAACCGGCAAATCCCTGGCGCCCGGCAATATATTCGAGATGTTCGTACCGACGAGCTGGTCCATCGTCAGTTTGAAATAGTGCGTACAGACTTTGTTGCAATTGCGAATGACGCCGTCGGCACCCACGGACATCAACGCTTCTGTCACGCTGTCGAAAATAGCTTCTATGGGAGCTGCAGTATCGGCTGCAAAGTCAGCCTGGGTTGCGGTCCGGACCGATTGAGTAATGGTCGCTTCCATTTTGTCATAATGCTGATCAATCAATGACAGGAGTTCGACAAAGTCGGGCCTCGTGATTCCGGACGCCTCGGTGGCAGCCCGTATTTTGTCTCGTAAGTCCTTTTGCATTGACCAGCTTGTCCAATAGCTCGGTCAATATTCTAGTTACTTGTTGCGTTTTGAACTGTGATGTAGCTTCAATTCTGAGAAAAAAATTGGGAAAGTTTTCCCTTTCACAACGGTTATGGTGACAGTGACCTTAACTCTCACTAGTCACCACTGAGTACCCGCACTGCTTCACCATTCTCATCAGTCTGCACCTCACCATGAGGCTGCAGCTCTCGTGTTCCGACGCCCACCTGGATGGGAATTGCCGTCACTGTGGACATCGTTCCGTCCACGGTTTCGAAATAGGCGCTGACGTTGAGATAGAAACGACCTTCGCGTTGCGGGATGATCGTCACCTGCTGTGTGAAAGCTGCATCGTCGCCAGTGGACTCCAAACGAACACTGGCCGGCTGCGATTCCGCCAGGAGCATCGACGTCGCATCGTTGATTCGATATTCGAGATTCAGAGGCTGTGGACCCCGACTGGATTCCACTCGCAAATCCACGGTAACCGGGCTACCAACGACAGGCGTGCCAATAATGCGGTAGCTAACGCGGTAAGGCGAACCTGGCGTGACAACTGCACCCCCGAGCTCGGGATCAACGGACTTGATGCCGGCATCAGGAGCAACGCGAGTAACCGCCTCTTCGGTTTCGACTTGCTCTTCTGCCTTGTCGCTGCCACATGCGGTCAGTCCAAACGTCGCTATTGTGAGAACTGCCAGTATTTTCGCTCGAGTCATATCTATCACCTTGTATTCAACCATTACTGCGCCGTCATCGTTACATCAAAACATACCTGGGCGGGGTAGTCCGACGATTTGTCGGGATCCCCAAAACGCCATTCCTGCAAATCCACGACGTAGGTATCCGCGGGCAAGACTTGTGTCATAAACGTCTCAGAATCGTCTACTCCGCTATCGCCAAAGGCCACGAGCGCGCCGTTTCGATGTATGAACACGTCCGGATCACTGCGATCGCGGATCACGATTGGATCAGCGGGAGGGTCTGGCTGGGTGTCCGTTGTCGGCGGAGGTATCGGGTTCGGTACCACGACGACGTCATAAGCTGCTGACGAGGTTGTTGTCAGTCTCAGGTACCGATGCTCGGCAGGCTTGTTGCCATCGAAGTCCGGATCATGATCACTGTTGGTACAAATACTGAATGTCGATCCATCCGCGGCGTAATCCGTGTAAAGCGGCATTACATCCCGCTCATTATTGGGCGCAATATTTATATTGGCTTGCGTACTCGCCCAGATATCGAGGCCTGCAGTTTCGATATTTTCGGTTGCCAACAATGCGTCGAGGAAAGCTTGCTCGGTCGGTGTCAGATTAGGTCGCAAGAGGGTGGAGAACGAAAATAATGTCGTGAACGCTTCAGTCGTTGTTTGCGGACCGACCATGACATCGTAAATAGGCGCGAATCCGATGGAGTTGTTATCGACGCCATCATTATTGGTGTCGAACAGATCCAGCATCAGGCCGGCAACCGACAGTTCGTTGTACCAGCCCTGCGGACCACTGTTGAAAGTCTCTATATTGAAACCCCAACTTCCGGCGCCGCTGGCTGCGCCGGTATTACAGGCCATCGGATCACCCGATGCCATGGCTGCCACCGCAGTACCCCATCCTTCGCCGAACGAGACCCTGGCTTCAATTTGCTCACCGATAACGTGCCGGCCACCGACAGAATCCGAACGTGATAAATTGTCTTCAAAATAATGACCCCATTCATGCAGGGTCACATAGAAATCAAACTCACCGGTATCGACAAGTTCGTCGCCGACAAGAAACAGGGAATCAATGCCACTGCTGTAAAATGACCCGCCGATTTCACCCATGTCGATATCGGTCGGCGAACCGTCGGTTCTCGTATTGTTAACGCTCCAAAAAGCATCAAGCGGCGCAAAACCAGCGGTCGCATCAACGCCCAGTACGAGCTGCATTCCCGTGTAAATAGAGTCCAGAACCGCAAACGGCGCTGCCGCTCGCGTACCGGTATAAGCAGCGCCATCCCAACCGGTTGTCGCGGCGAAATCAGCATCCGTGATGTGA
>JAJFKQ010000029.1 GCA_021773155.1 Woeseiaceae bacterium
CCTGACAGGCCAAGCACATCGTGCAAACAGCTTGCATACGCATGCAACATTGTTGAGCGATGGCTGTACAACACACCTTTTGGATTACCGGTAGTTCCGGATGTGTAGCACAGCGAGCTCGCGGTGTTCTCATCGAATTCGGGCCACTCGAAATCATCGGTCTCCGCTGCGAGCAAGGTTTCGTAACACATCACGTTCGGCAGCGTCGTCTTCGGCATGTGCGCCTCGTCCGTGAGCACAATGATTCCCTGAACGCCCGTTAACTGATCCGCGAGAGCTTCCAGCAAGGGCACGACCAGCAAGTCGACAAACACGAATCTGTCCTCTGCGTGGTTAACGATGTAGGCGACTTGTTCAGGAAATAATTTGGGATTGATCGTGTGGCACACCATTGCGCTGCCAGAGACAGCGTAATAAAGCTCAAAGTGCCGATAGTCGTTCCAGGCCAGAGTAGCAATTCGATCGCCGGCTTCGGCGCCCAGGCGATTGAGTGCGTTTGCCAATTGCCGCGTACGTTGGAAAGATTCTCGATAGGTATAACGGTGTCGCGGGTTGTCGGCAGTAACCGAGACAATTTCCTGGTCCGGATAATTTCTATCCGCAGATCTCAACAAGCTCGAGATCATTAACTGGGTGTCCATCATCAATCCGCGCATATCTTCTCCTGAGTGTGCTTTAGGTCGGCGCGTTACGCCGCCTGATTTGAAGAGTTATTTTTTCCGACACTATTCTCTGCTGAGCACAGATGCTCAAGCACGTGGCCAACGACTTCGGCCAAATATCTTGGCGGCAAGTCATGACCCATACCCTTGATGACTTCGATGCGGGCATCCTGAATCTCGGCGGCGATATCCAGTCCGTTTTGAAACGGCACAAGCGGGTCGTCGGAGCCGTGAATAACAAGGCTGGGCGCTGTTACTTTCCGCGTCCAGTCGCGAAGATCGCGGGTAGCGATGATCGCTGCCATCTGCCGTCGGATACCTGACGGCGATGAATTCCGGTCGATAGAGGCAGCAACCTGCTTGCGAAACTCCACGGGATCTCTGCCGCTGTTCTTCGTACCAATCAATTCCCAGATCCGCAAGGTGATATCGATGAGTTCTTCGCGGGTGCTGGAGCGTTTGCGTGCGGTCATGACGTCCCACGAGACTTTGGGATGGGCTTTCGGCAAAGCAGGATTGTTAGTCGATGACATGAGTGCCGTAAAGCTCTTAACTCGCTCTGGATTTTCAGCACAAAGAATCTGCCCGATCATGCCGCCCATTGACGCGCCAATAACGTGAGCGCGTTCGATATCCAGAGCATCAAGGACACCAGCAGCGTCCTTCGCCATATCAGTAAGTTTGTAGGGTGCGAGCAGATCGGCCAATCCAATGGTATTAAGAAGCACTACTGCCAGAGGTGATGATGCTCGATCGGAGATCATTTTTTCTGACAGTCCTACATCGCGATTGTCGAAAGCAATGACCCGAAATCCGCTGTTCACTAACGATCCAACAAACGCCTCTGGCCAGCGTGTGAGTTGTGCCGCGAGGCCCATGATCAGCAACACTGACGGATCAGACGGCTTGCCGAATTCCTCGACTTCAAGCTTCAGTCCGTTGCTTAATATCTTTGCCATAGTGATGTCTAGGCCGCGAGTAGTTCTTCAAACGACGACTGCAAACACTCGGCGTAAAAGGCCGGGTCCGGCAACATATCCCGACATGCCGTGACCGCGACGCCGATTTCACCACAATAACTTGTGACTGCCTGGAACAGCCCCATCGAATCCATGACCGGACCAACACCAAATGAGCGAACCATGCGGGCTCCGGCCATATAAAGCGGCACGGGTGGCCCTGGCACATTTGTAACAACTGTATTGAACATGGGGCTCAGCTGGTTGGCGAGTCCAAGACGTGAATAGAGGCGTGTGGAAACGCCCGAGATCATCGCGGGCGCCAGTTTCGAGATTTCCGAAATCTCGCGTGCGCCAACTGCGTTTGAGATTTCCTTGGATTTCTCGGCCTTCTCATGAGTGAACCGCAGTCGCTTAATCGGATCGGCAATGTGCGTACCCAACGCGATGCTGAGTGCCGATACTTCATTGCCGAGGGAACTCTTCTCGCTGCTCGAACGCACCGATACCGGCGCCATCGCAACCAGCGATTCTTTCGGCAATTCATCCTTACTCTTTAAATAGCGGTGGAGAGCGCCACCAACGATAGCGAGCATGACATCGTTGACGGTAATGCCCGGCATTCGCAGACGGATTTTCTTGATGTCAGCAAGGCTGAACGACACCGCCTCGAAGACGCGCTGGCCCGAAACAACACCGTTGAATCGTGTGCGTGGCACACTTGAACCGAAGAGTTTGAAGTCATCGCGTGTCAATCCGACTGCATACTTAAGTGCGCCAGGTGCCATCCTGCCCGCGTGCATCAGTGCCTGAAATGGCTTCACAAGGTTATTGTAATTTGCCCGGGCTAATAGCTCGAGAGTGCCAACCTCCCGACCTCGCCGTTTTTCGGG
>JAJFKQ010000281.1 GCA_021773155.1 Woeseiaceae bacterium
GTGATTCAGGACATCTTTCATGACTGAGCTTAGCGGGGCCAGTTCCGGTACGTCCGGTTCATCAGCCAGGCACTGCAGCCAGCGAATTTCTACCAATACGCGATATCGAATCAGTCCGTATTCACTGAAGATCTTACGAAGATCATTAACCTTTTCGGAGTAGCGACCGTCGGCGGGCGAGAGCGCCTTAAGTGTGGAAATTTTCATGGGTGTGAGCTTTTAATTAACCAGTGTAGACTTGCGCGCGCAAAGCGCGAATCATACACCAACTAACCCTCACCAGAGGTCCCAAAACGTCGTACGGAGCATGACAGGCAATGAGTGACAAGGCATTTCGTATCGAGAAGGACAGCATGGGCGAACTTAAGGTCCCGGAAGATGCAC
Organism: Woeseiaceae bacterium; assembly: GCA_021773155.1. Lineage (GTDB taxonomy): Bacteria > Pseudomonadota > Gammaproteobacteria > Steroidobacterales > Woeseiaceae > UBA1847. The sequence goes on from JAJFKQ010000281.1 coordinate 385, forward strand.
TATGGGGCGCGCAGACGCAGCGCGCAGTTGATAATTTTCCAATTTCGGGGCTGCCTATGCCGCGCCAGTTCATTGCCGCATTGGGGCTGGTGAAGTGGGCTGCCGCCGGTGCGAATTCGGAGCTGGGGCTACTCAAGAGTGAGGTCGCGGTCGCGATTCAGAAGGCGGCATTGTCAGTTTCCGAAGGAGACTACGACGAGCACTTTCCGATCGATGTCTTCCAGACCGGATCCGGCACCAGTTCCAACATGAATGCCAATGAAGTGATTTCACACCTGGCAACCGCCGGTTTGGGTGCCGATGTGCATCCCAATGATCACGTCAATATGAGCCAAAGCAGCAACGACGTCATTCCGACCTGCGTGCACGTTAGCGCGGCTATGTCGATTCAGAGCCAGCTACTACCGGCACTTGAGCATCTTTCCAAGGTGCTGGAAGTCAAAGCAGATGAAACACGGAACGTTGTGAAGACGGGCCGCACCCATTTGATGGACGCAATGCCCGTTACGCTTGGACAGGAGCTCGATGGCTGGCGGTCCCAGGTGGATCATGCCGCCGAACGTCTCAAGGACACCATGAAGCGCCTGGTGCAGCTGGCCCAGGGTGGTACTGCCGTTGGTACAGGCATCAATGCACACCCGCGATTTGGCGATAAGGTAGCCGTATTACTGGGCGAGCGGACAGGTATCCCATTCTTGTCGGATGGCTCGAAATTTGAGGGGCTCAGCAGTCAGGACGCGGCAGTCGAAACATCGGGGCAGTTGCGAGTATTGGCCGTCAGCCTGACCAAGATTTCGAATGATTTGCGCTGGATGAACTCTGGGCCTTTGGCGGGCATCGGCGAAATCGCACTGCCGGCGCTGCAACCTGGGTCGAGCATTATGCCGGGCAAGGTCAATCCTGTAATTCCTGAGGCCGTGGCCATGGTTTGTGCGCAGGTGGTCGGTAATGACGCGACCATCGCGATGGGCGGGCAGTCCGGTAATTTTCAGCTGAATGTTATGCTGCCAGTGGTTACTTATAACCTGTTGCAAAGCATTGAGCTGCTGGCGAATGCCAGTAAATGCCTTGCCGACAAGGCGATCGCGGGATTCGTCGTGAATACGGACAACATCAATCGTGCGCTGGATCGCAATCCGATCCTGGTGACGGCACTAAATCCGGTTATCGGTTACGAGAAGGGTGCCGCGGTAGCCAAAGAGGCTTATAAGCAAGGCCGCCCGGTTAAAGACGTTGCTCGCGAGATGACAGACCTCACCGATGATGAACTGGATCGCTTGCTGGATCCCGCCGGGCTAACTGAGGGTGGTATTAAACATTAGTAGCGACGTAATTCTTACGTCGGAATTTATTCGGCAGCGCCTCGCTGGCACTGAATTGCCGTCCAGTCCGACCGATATTGTGATGCCACCGGGCAGTTCGCGCTGGCCGGAACCGATGCGAGAGCAGCTTTCGGGCACATTGAAGCCGGCGGGCGTGTTGATACCTATTATCGAACGCAGCACGGAGCTGTCGGTGCTACTGACGCAACGCTCAGCGGAACTGAAGCATCACGCCGGCCAGGTGAGTTTTCCGGGTGGGCGCATGGAGGAGCACGACGTAAGCGTTGCAGCAACTGCGCTCAGGGAGACCGAGGAAGAGGTGGGTATAGCGTCCCGGTACATTTCTGTACTGGGTTATCTGCAAACCATGCCAACGATTACCGGCTACGCAGTAACACCTGTCGTCGGGATGGTTTCTGCGGATGCTGAACTCGCGATCGACTGCACCGAGGTCGAGTACACATTCGAGGTGCCGCTGTCGTTCTTGCTCGACAAAAGTAATGACGTACGGACTGAGTGGGACACGCATGACCGGAAAGTACCCATGGTCGAACTTCATTGGCAGGGTGAACGCATCTGGGGAGCTACGGCATTCATGATTATATCGTTAAGAAAAATGATATTAAATCAATAAGATATGTTAGAAATACAGAAATTACTTGAAGTCATGCGCAGGCTTCGTCACCCGCAGGACGGATGTCCCTGGGACGTTGAGCAAGATTTCGCAACGATCGCGCCGTACACCATCGAGGAAGCCTATGAAGTCGCTGATGCCATAGAGCGCGACAACATGGACGATCTTCATGATGAGCTCGGCGATCTGCTTTTTCAGGTGGTTTTTCACGCCAGAGTGGCCGAGGAGGCCGGTTTATTCGACTTTGAGGACGTCGCGAAAGGCATATCGGCCAAGATGATCCGGCGCCATCCGCACGTCTTCGGTAGTGCTGCAGAGCGGGCTCATGGCAAGCAAGGCGGTAGCTGGGAGCAAATTAAGGAAATGGAGCGCTCGGACTCGGGTGACGAGAGTGCCCTGGCAGGCGTTGCGAGGGGCTTACCGGCACTGAAACGCGCGGAAAAACTCGGCAAGCGTGCGAGTCGGGCGGGTTTCGACTGGCCTGATCGCAAAGGTGTGCACGAGAAAATCCAGGAGGAACTCGACGAGCTGGAAGAAGCTGTTGGTTCACGCGATGCGGAGCACATGGAAGAGGAGTTCGGCGACGTACTGTTCGCGGTGGTCAATCTCGCGCGGCACCTCAATATAGACCCCGAGAAGGCGCTAACTGGCGCCAATTACAAGTTCGAGCGGCGTTTTCGGGATATGGAGATTGATATCGCTGATTCCGGCAAGCGCTTGAAAGATTTCAATCTCGAGATGCTCGACAAATTCTGGCGTGCCGCCAAGAAACGCCTGGGTTAGCCGTTCAGGCCCGGTTCATTGGATACCCGATAATCTTGTCCCCAAGCTGGCAAAAGGCCAGTTAACGACAAAAGGACAGGACAATGAATATCAAACCGAAACTCGCAGCTCTGGCGTCCGCAGCGATGCTTCTCGGAACCTCAGCAGCCTTTGCAGACCATGATTACCCCGCGGGGCGCAATGATCGCGCTAGCTACGATTATGCGCAGGTTGTTTCCGCACAGCCCATCGTTAACTACGTCACCGTAAAGACGCCGGTACGCGAGTGCTGGGAGGAGACGCAGTACTACACCGTGGATCGTTATGCTGGCAACAGGGCCGGTGGAACGCTTCTGGGCGCAGTTATTGGCGGCGTGATTGGTCACCAGGTTGGCAGTGGCAGGGGTAACGATGCGGCAACCGTCGCCGGCAGTCTTATCGGCGCGGCCATTGGTAATGATGCCTCCAGAAAACGTCATGGCCAATACGGTGTAGAGCAACACTCACGTCCCGTAGAGCGCTGCAAAACGAGCTATCGCGAGCACCGCGAGGAGCGCATCGACGGATACCGTGTGACCTATCGTTATCACGGTCAGAAATACGTGACTGAGATGCCGTACGATCCGGGCAGCAAGCTCCGCGTCCGTGTAGACATACGGCCGGCCAGGTAAGCTGAGAGATTTGGTGTGACGCGCTTCATTGCAATCAACCGGCTGTCATACGACACTTGGCGCATGCGTCTGATACTGACATTGCTGTTCTTCATTGGCGCGGCTTTGCTGCCACTAACTGCGAGTGCTTTCGACATTGAAGAAACACTCCGGGAACAGCACGTTCAGTATCAGGGCAGTCCCGAGCTGAGCGTATCGCAGAGTGGCGGTATGAGCTTGGCGCAGGCAACCGAGTCTGTGCGTCGCCGAACCGGGGGCAGGGTCCTCAGTGCTGAAACGAAGATTCAGGGCGGCCGCGAAGTTCATTACATCAAAGTAATCAAGGATGGCAAGGTCAGGACCCATAAGGTCAACGGCCGTCGACGTTAACCCTTCAACCAAGGGACGGGAACATGCGATTACTGGTAATTGAAGACGATGTGACGTTGCGCGAAACACTCACGCAAGAACTCACCGATT
>JAJFKQ010000283.1 GCA_021773155.1 Woeseiaceae bacterium
CACGTGATGCTTGTGGACCTTGCCCGTAACGACCTCGGGCGTGTTGCAAGTGCTGGATCGGTACACGTCGATCCCTATCGAGCCATCGAGCGCTACAGTCATGTCATGCATATCGTAAGCGGTGTGCAGGGTGAACTCGCAGCGGAATTCGATCAGTTCGACCTGTTTGCTGCGAGCTTCCCTGCCGGTACGCTGGTCGGCGCACCGAAGGTTCGCGCAATGCAGATTATCGAGGAAATGGAGCGGGTCGGTCGTGGCCTGTACGCCGGTACGGCCGGGTACTTTGGCCTCAGCGGTGATATGGATCAGGCGATCACAATTCGCACACTGGTTTTTTCCGGTGATGAGTACAGTTTTCAGGCCGGCGCGGGTATTGTTGCCGACTCCGTGCCCGCCAGGGAGTATCAGGAAGTTCTGGCAAAGAGTGCCATACTGAGGCGCGCCCTCGAGATTGCTGAGGGAGGATTGTAATGACCCCAAAAACTTTCGATCACGTACGTATGCTGCTGATCGACAACTACGACTCATTCACTTACAACCTGGTGCAGGCGTTCGCCGCACATGGGGCGGACGTGATGGTTTATCGCAACGACATGATCACCGTTGACGAAGCCCTTGCACTTGAGCCGACGCATCTCGTGATCTCACCCGGTCCAGGTCGGCCGGAAGACGCAGGCGTATCGCTGGAAATGATTGGCGCATTCGCCGGCAAGATACCGGTGCTGGGTGTGTGTCTGGGACATCAGAGCATCGTGCAGCAGCAGGGCGGAGAGATCGTGCGTGCAGAGCGCCTGATGCACGGCAAGACATCCGAGATCGGGCACGATGGAAAAACGGTTTTTGAGGGAATCTCACAACCGTTCGAGGTCGGGCGCTATCACTCACTGTGTGCCGAAGTGGAGTCGCTGCCCGATACACTGGAAATTACAGCGGAGACGGATAGCGGCGTGGTTATGGGCGTACGACACACGTCGCTGCAGATCGAAGGCGTGCAATTCCATCCGGAAAGCATACTGACACCCGAAGGCGACACGCTGATGACAAACTTCATGCGGATGAATGCCCCATGAGTAAGGAGTACAGCGCATTACTCGACAAGGTACTCAATCGCGAGAACCTTGCTGAAGTTCAGGCCTATAATTTGATGCATAAGCTGGCGGAGGGTGAATTGCCAGCGGCACTGGCCGGCGCGCTGTTAGCCGGCCTGCGAGCCAAGGGCGAAACAGCCGACGAGATTCGCGGTTTCGCAACCGCAATGCGTGAACTTGCTGTGCATCCCAAAATTCCTGACGGTGCACCCACAGTCGACACAGTCGGCACGGGCGGCGATGGTTCCGGCAGCCTCAACTTGTCAACAGGTACTGGCTTGCTTGCCGCTGCCTGCGGATCGCGCGTCGTCAAGCACGGCAATCGCTCGGTTTCGAGCCGCTCTGGCAGCGCCGACATGCTCGAGAGTCTGGGCATGCCATTGCCGCTACATGAACAGCAGGCAGTCGATTGCCTTGAGGCGACGAGTTTTACGTTTTTGTTCGCGCCTGCCTATCATCCGGCGATGAAAGCCGTTGTGCCAATACGTGGCGCACTTTCGGTACGCACGGTTTTCAATGTTCTTGGCCCGCTCACCAATCCGGCGGCGCCGCCGTTCCAGCTCATCGGCGCGTACAGCAAGGATGCTGCAATACTAATGGCGGAGACGCTGTCCGGCATGCCGCTGGAACGCGCGTTTGTTGTGCATGGTGAACCGGGATGGGATGAGGCGACACCAGCGGGCGAATTCTGGCTCTACGATGTGACGCCAGGCAACGTCACCGAAAGCAAGCGCAGCCCGGAAGAGTACGGGCTGGCACGATGCCAACCTCAGGATCTTGAAGGTGGTGATGCGGAGCACAACGCCAAAGAGCTCGTGCGCGTATTTACCGGTGATGACAGGGGTGCGCATCGTGATGCGCTGCTCATGGGCACTTCGTTGGTGCTGGAAGTACAAGGCGAGGCAAGAGACGCGAAGGACGGTGTGGCTCAGGCCGCGGCCGCAATTGACGACGGCAGAGCCGAAGCATTCCTCGCAGCGTTACGTGAGCACCTCGAGAGCTGATGAGCGACTTCCTGCAAACCATGGCAAGTCACAGTGCGGAAAGAGCCGCCGCAGTATCACGCTCTTTTTCATCCGCGGACTTTGACAAACCGGTCGTATCGTTGACGTTCAGCACGTTCGACGTAATTGCAGAAATCAAAGACCGCTCACCCGCAGAAGGCAAGCTCAAAACTACCAATAGTTATGGTGACAGTGACCGTAACTCCCGAGCCAAATCCTACGCCGCAGGCGGCGCTGCCGCGATCTCGGTGCTGACGGAACCGAGTCGGTTTGACGGTGACCTCACACACCTCGAAGCAGTCGCTGCTGCCGTTCCAGGTGTGCCCGTAATGCGTAAGGATTTCCTGGTTGAGCCAGTGCAAATACTGGAAGCGCGAAGAGCGGGGGCGAGTGGTGTGTTGTTGATAGCTACAATGTTGAGCGATGCAAAGCTACGCGAGATGCTTGATTGCGCCTGGGAACACGGGTTGTTTGTGCTGCTGGAATCTTTTGATGAAGAAGACCTGCGGCGCTCATCCGAATTGCTCGATAACCCTGTTGACCGCGATAAGGCTGATGCAGGGCAATTGCTCATTGGCGTGAATACGCGAAACCTGCGGACGCTCGAGGTTGATTCAGACCGGCTCGAGAATCTGGCTCCACTGCTCCCGGTCGCAAGGTGTGTTGCCGAAAGCGGTTTGCGGGTTCCTGACGATGCGGCGCGGGTTGCCGGCTGGGGATATCGCATGGCGCTCGTCGGAACTGCCTTGATGCGCAGCGATGAGCCAGCGGCACTGGCTGCCGCCATGCGGGCAGCCGGAGCGGCGGCATGAGCGTCTTCGTGAAAATTTGCGGCCTCAGGAATTCCGAGCATGTGAAAGCGGCAATCGACGCGGGTGCCGACGCGGTCGGCTTTGTTTTCGCCGAATCGGTGCGTCGTGTGACGCCGGCGGAAGCGGCGACAATAAGCGTAAACGTGCCATCTCATATCAAGCGCGTTGCGGTGATGCTACATCCGACGAACGACGAGTGGCAGGAGGTACTGAGGGGGTTCGCACCTGACGTACTGCAAACGGACGCGAAAGATTTCGCGTCGCTTGATGTTCCTGACTCAATTGAACGCTGGCCTGTCTTTCGGGAAGGTAAGGGCCAGCCGGAAGCCCGCAACACCTATGTCTACGAAGGTAAGAAGAGTGGTCAGGGCGAAACAGTCGACTGGTCACGTGCCGCAACAATCGCGTGCGATGGCCACATGATATTGGCCGGGGGTCTTGCAGCGGTTAACGTCGCCGCGGCAATTGCAACCGTTCGGCCCTACGGTGTCGATGTTTCGAGTGCAGTTGAAACTGCGCCAGGACAAAAGGACGTCCGAATGATTAATGAATTTGTTAGTGCAGCGAAAGCTGCGGAGAAAAATCTATGAGCACATTGTTCGCTGCAGACGAAGCTGAACTGCTTCTCGATGCAGCTATCAAAGGCAACATGCCGGATGACCGTGGCCGCTTTGGTCCTTTCGGTGGCCGCTATGTTCCGGAAACGCTGGTGCCGGCATTTGATCGACTGGAGGCCGGCGTCAAAGAGCATCTGCATGATCCGGCGTTTCAGGCGGAATTCCAGAAAGAATTGCGCGAATGGGTTGGTCGCCCGACGGCGCTGACTTTTGCTCCGCAGCTCAGCAAAGCCTGGGGTGCTGAAGTCTGGATCAAGCGAGAGGATCTCGCGCACACAGGCGCTCATAAGATAAACAACGCGATTGGCCAGGCGTTGCTCGCAAAGCGGCTTGGCGCGAAACGCGTCATCGCAGAAACGGGCGCAGGACAGCATGGCGTGGCATCCGCCGCAGCCTGTGCGCGAGTTGGCCTTTCCTGCAGCGTTTACATGGGCGCGGTCGATATGGAGCGTCAGGCTCCAAACGTCGATCGCATTCGCCGGCTGGGCGCCGAAGTTGTTGCCGTCGAGACCGGCGACAAGACATTGCGTGCGGCGATTGATGAAGCGATGCGGGAGTGGGTAACGGATCCAGACGGTATTTATTACTTGTTGGGCTCCGCCGTTGGTGCGCACCCTTATCCGTATCTCGTGCGAGAACTGCAATCTGTGATAGGGCAGGAAGCACGACAACAAATGCTGGATCAGGCGGGCGGTTTACCCGATGTTGCTTTCGCCTGCGTTGGCGGTGGCTCGAATGCCATTGGTTTGTTCCATCCGCTGCTCGGCGACGATATCGAGTTGATTGGTGTTGAGGCGGGCGGTACCGGCGATGGCTTGGGCCAAAACGCTGCGACGCTTGCCACCGGAACGCCCGGTGTTCTGCAGGGTTCATACACGATCATCCTGCAAGACGATGATGGGCAGGTGCAGGAGACGCACTCAATATCGGCAGGCCTCGACTATTCCGGCGTCGGTCCCGAACATGCCTTGCTGCAGGCAACGGGTCGAGTGAAATATATTTCGGCGAGAGATGACGAGGCACTTGAGGCACTTGAAGAGCTGTGTGCGACGGAGGGTATCTTGACTGCGCTGGAAACTGCTCACGCTTATGCGGCGGCCAGAGACTACGCCAAACAGAATCCCGGCAAACGAATTCTTATCGGTAACTCGGGTCGTGGAGACAAGGATATGCCAACGCTTACCAAGCTCCCGGCGAGGATCCGGTCATGAGCGCACACGAACGATTGAGCGCCGCGATTAGTGCCGCAAAAGAATCCGGCCGACCTGCGCTGGTGCCTTTCATCACGGCTGGCTATCCGGAGCCCAAGGATTTCATTGCCACGCTAAAAGATGTCGCGTCCGTCGGCGATGTCGTCGAGCTTGGCATTCCGTTCTCAGATCCAATGGCGGATGGCATGACGATCCAGCGTTCCAGTTTCATCGCATTGCAAAAAGGTGTGAGCCTCAAGTGGATCTTCGATCAACTGGATTCTGCGAAGGGCGAGATCGATGCACCGCTGGTGATGATGTCGTACCTGAATCCACTACTCGCGTTTGGCTATGACGCGCTGGCCGAGCGAGCACTCGCGGCCGGCGTTTGTGGCTTCATTGTGCCCGACCTGCCGTTTGAGGAGAGCGACGATATCCGAGCCGCGCTGGAAGCGAAGGGACTTGGACTCATTCAGTTAGTGACTCCCGCAACACCGGAAGCGAGACTCAGGACGCTGTGCGAAGCATCTCGTGGATTTGTCTACGCGGTGACAATTACCGGAATTACGGGAGGGGATGCCGGACTGCCAGCGGACCTGACGAACTATCTGGATAAAGTAGCGTCATTTTCTGACATACCAGTTTGTGCCGGTTTTGGAATCAGAGTACCGGAAGACGTGGCTGCCGTCGGTAAACATGCAGCAGGAGCAATCGTCGGCTCGGCATTGGTGGAAGTACTCGAACGCAGTGAAGACCCAAAACCATTCCTGAAGGCCCTGCTTGGGAGCTGATCGGTTGCTACGGCATTCCTCGGGAAAGTAACGAGGTACCTGCAATCTCGGATCGAAGAATCGCAGAGATCTTTTCCGATTGCATCGGCCGACTGATCAGAAAGCCCTGAACGAGATCGCAGTTGCAGCTTTTCAGGAAATCGAGCTGCCTGACGGTTTCGACGCCCTCGGCAGCAACCTCGATATCAAGACCCTGCGCCATAGCAATCGCAGCGCGAACGATGCGTTGATGGCTTTTGTTTTCTTCAATATCGGAAATCAGCGTCTGATCGAGAACAAAACTGTCGACAAAGCCGTTGTCCAGCGACTCGAAAGAAACGTCCCGCGTTCCGAAGTGATCCAGAGACAGACGTACGCCGAGCCTGCGAAGCTGTCGTAGCGTTTCGAGTTCGGCGGTGCGTTGTTGCACGACATCGCCATCGCAGATTTCCAGCTCAATACAACCCGGATCAAGAGCGGTGTCTGCCAGGGACCTGGACACAACCTCGACGAGTCGATTGTGCAGCAGCTGCTGCGGTGACAAATTGATCGTGATCGACAGGTCGGGAAGTTCGAAGCGGCGTTGCCAGGAGGCAAGTTGGCGGCATGCCGTTGCGATGACCCACTCACCAGCCGAATGAATGAGACCGCTGCTCTCCAGAATCGGCAAGAAGCGTGCGGGCGGCAAGAGGCCGAAACGCGGGTGATTCCAGCGCAACAATGCTTCGAGTCCGATCAACCGGTTTGTCGCAAGATCAATGCGTGGCTGATAGTGCAAGACGAATTCATTTCGGACGAGTGCATGACGCAGACCCGCCTCAAGCTCTTCACGTTGTTCGAGCTTGGCATTCAGAGCCGTGGAGTAATACTGGAATCGACCACCACCGCGCTTTTTCGCTTCGAACATTGCAACGTCAGCGGCTTTGATCAATCGCTCAGCCGTGTTCCCGGAGTCCGGGTACATCGAGATGCCGATACTCGGTGTTACGTACACTTCGCTGTTGCCGACATCGTATTTCTCAGACAGCGCTAACAGCAATTTCTGTGCAGCCGCCGCTGCGTTACCCGCCTCGCCAAAGTCTTCGAGGCAAACAACAAATTCGTCGCCACCCCAGCGGCCACTAAAATCACCGACACGCAGAATGCTTTGCAGTCTTTCAGCGACCTGGCGAAGCAACGCGTCGCCAATATCATGGCCGAGCGTGTCGTTAACTGATTTGAATCGATCGAGATCAATAAACAACGCTGCGAGCGGTGCAGATTTTCTCTGGCTGCGGCCAATCGCGCGCGTTAGTTGCTCAGCAAACAGGCTGCGATTTGCGAGACCGGTGAGTTCATCGAACTGGGCGCGTTTTTCGAGCTCTTGCGTTTTGCGTCGGGATTCGGTGACGTCGCGAAAAGTGATGACACCACCGATGAGATCACGCTTGCCGTCAAATAATCCCTGGCCATTGATGCTCAATGCGATGTCCGGTTGTTCCGGTGTTCGGTAAATAGCGACCTGATCAGAATACTTCTCGCCCATGCGCGCGCGCATCAACGGTAAGTCGGCAGAGTTGCGATAGCTGTCGCCATTCTCGTCAACGCAGCAAAAAGTTTGCTCCCAGGTCGGATCCGGCTGCATACGCGGGCTAATTCCCAGCAGCGTGCGCGCCGCAGGATTGATGTCGAGAACATGGCCGACATCGTCAACAACGATGACGCCATCATTAATGTTTCTTAGTATCGACAGCACGGTTACATCCGTGCTCGACAGGCGAGACTGCATGCGCCCGCGCTTCACCGCGTGATCAAACGCCGCGTCCTGGTCTTCCACAGAGATGTCATCAACGCAGATATACGCCTGTGCGCCGGCGCGTACGGCGGCAATGCCACGGTGTTCGTGTTCTTTCCGTGTCAGGGCCACAACCGGGTAGGGCGCGAGGTGATTAATCAGATCTGTGAGTGACTGGCCTGACTGTGAGATCATCGGCCCTACCTCAAGCAGGATAAGGTCAACGATATAAGAGGCGTCTTCTGGAAGCTCGAACGAAGTCGATCGAGTCAGGTAAGTACAACAGGGCAGGGTTTCCAGTTCACCGAGATAATCTGCGGCAAACTCTCCACGTCCGAGATAAAGAATCGAATGCCCGGACATCAAGTTTCTGTAAGTGGCGCAGCGACTGTCTTCCCCATGGTGAGGAATCATATGTAAAGACAGGCGCTTACGCCACTATTTACGCGCCTCAGCCCCCCCGGATTTAAACCAAATGGACCAACCGGGCATCCAAATGACACTAGATACGGAGAAACAGGCTTTGGCAGCTCTTTTGACAGCACAAACCAGCGACTATAGTCAGGTGATGGCTACCGCGAGCACAGATGGTTTTGCAGACGAGGGTGCGCTGATAAAGCAGGCGCAACGCTCCGATGCGCAGGCATTTGAGGCGCTGTACAGGCTGCATATCGACAAGGTCTACGGCATTTGCCTGCGGATGACGGGCAACGTCAGCGAAGCAGAAGATTGTGCCCAGGAGGCGTTTATTCAGGCCTGGAACAAGTTAGAGAAGTTCCGCGGTGAAAGCGCTTTTTCGACCTGGCTGTACCGAATAGCCGTTAATTCCGTATTGGGTCGAATGCGAAAGTCGAAACGTGAGCAGGACCGGATTACGGCTGTCACGCAAAGTGCACCAACGACGATAGCGACCGGTGATATGGGTGACATGAGAGACCTGTCGGAGGCCGTTGACAGACTTCCGCAAGGCGCACGACATGTATTTGTCCTGCACGCAGTTTATGGCTACAGCCATGATGAAACTGGCGACATGCTGGGGATTGCGGCAGGTACGAGCAAAGCACAACTGCACCGCGCAAAACGACTATTGGCGCAGCAACTGAAGCAACAAGGATTCGAGGCATGAACGACGACACATTAATGAAAGTCGCAGGGCAGCTGTCGACGGAAATCAGTCCGGAACGCGATCTGTGGCCCGATATCGCCGCGGTCATTAAAAAGCCTGCGCCACGGCGCTGGACACTGATACTGGCGCAAGCCGCCGCGGTCGTATTGCTGATAGGGGCGTCATCCACAGTTACCTACATGGTGACAACGAAAGACAGTGGTCCAGGGCCGGTCATAGCGTCGCCGGACATGGTATTTGAACAGGCGTCATTCGGTAATCGCTACAACCTGGGGCCTGGCTTTCAGGACGCACGAAATTCGTTGGTTGCAGAACTCGATTTTGAGCTGCAGCGATTGTCTCCTGAATCGCGGCAAGACATCGAAACAAATTTGCGACTGATCCATACCGCAATTTTCGACATGAACAGTGCGCTCGAAAAAGACCCGGAAAACCTGCTTTTGCAGGAAAGACTTTTGAGGACGTACCGTGAGGAGCTTGCGTTACTACGAAAAGTAAGCGGGCTCACTCGAAACGTAATGATGAGAAATGATATCTAGCTGGCGCGTTGCCAATAGATGAGTAAGTGAGAAGATGATGAATAGATTAGTAAGCACAATCCTGGCCTGCCTGCTTTCGGTGACAGTGTTCGCCGAAGATGTCGACAGAACCGTAGATGCGTCTGCGGACGGACATGTCGATGTATCCAATATTTCCGGGTCTGTGAGGGTGACCGGCTGGAGCCAGAATACAGTCAGGGTGACAGGCACACTGGGACGAAATGTTGAGGAGCTCATTGTTGAGCGCGATGGCGACAAGGTTCTTATCAAGGTCAAGGTACCAAAACGCAGCAGCCGTGGTATCGAGAGTGATCTGAACGTCAACGTGCCACAGAACAGCTCGATCGATATTGGTACTGTAAGCGCGGACATTGACGTAATTGATGTTAGCGGCGAGCAGGGGCTGCATACGGTAAGCGGCGATGTAAATACAGAGCACACTGGTGCGGATATAGCCGCCGAGTCAGTCAGTGGTGACGTCGAAGTTAAAGGCGATAATGCCGATGGTGATGGTGAGGTTAGTGCCGCCTCAGTGTCGGGAGACGTCAGGTTGTTCCGAATAGCGGGCAGTGCAAAAGTTGAGTCTGTCAGCGGGGATGTTGCTGTTGACGAAGGATCATTTGATCGGGCGAATCTGGAAACGGTTACCGGTGAGATCGGATTTGAAGGTGAGTTGCGAAAAGGCGGCAAATTGACCATCGATACCGTTAATGGTGACGTCAACGTAGAATTCACTGGCGACGTGTCCGCGAGATTTGATGTCGATACGTTTAACGGCGACATCAGCAACTGCTTCGGCCCGAAGGCAGAGCGTACCAGCAGGCATGCGCCGGGCTGGGAGCTGCAGTTCACAGAGGGTGGCGGCGAT
>JAJFKQ010000284.1 GCA_021773155.1 Woeseiaceae bacterium
AAATGTGCGCCTGATTGCTTCGCAAAGGTCTGTGCCCTCGAAATTGAATTGCTGTGACATGCGCCAAATGTCATAGAAGTCTTTCATGCGACTGTTAAGACTGCCGAGGTGCACCATTGCCTCAGCTTTCTCGGCAACAACGGTCTCGGGAGGATAGATGCGGAGCAAAGGGGCTGGCAGATCAAGTAAGGTGGGGTAGTCGGCCTCAACCGCCTCGGGATGAACAGGATCACCAAAGCCGACATCGACCTGCATGCGAACCTGAGCATTCCCGAGCTGACCACGAAACCGGATACGCACGCCTTCGTAATCGGCGCCCTCCTTGATTCGCTGCGCATCGACAGTTTCCGGGTCAAAATCAAGTCCGTCATCCGCGCTATCGACCGTGCAGACATCGCGAATAATGGCCGCCAGGTTGTCAGACGAGTTGTCCAGGTAAGCCAGAAGATCTATGTCTCTGGTTGCACGGCTGTCCGGGGTATCCCAGATTCGGAATAACAGCGCTCCCTTGAGCACAAACGAGTCGGCATTTTTTGTTTGGGTGAGCCGATACAGGAATCTTTCCATGGCGAAGTACTGGAGCACCTCGTCAAATGGACGGGCAGTCTCTCTGGCAATGTTTAACAAACGCTGGTGTACCGAGGCAGATACATTTTGCAGAGTGCGCCGATTCACAGAGTTGCCTCAAGGTACGGCCGCATCGTTTTCTCTACGCGACAGATTCGAGCAAATTCGCTCAGCTTTCTGGGTTTGGGCTTCGTGCGTTCGCGATAGAGTTCGAGCGCTTCGAGCACTGTGTCCATACCAATTTTGTTTCGATACTTGAAACAATCCGCCAGTGTTTTCTCGGCACTGTATACCCGAATCATCGTGTTCTCGATCGAGTGTTGCTCTACACCGGCCGTGAAGGCCTCGCCGGAAAACCAGTGGATTTGTATTGGTGGAAAAGCCAGACGCGGAAGCTCAGTACCTCTGTTTACCGCAATTGAGACTGCGTGTGGGATTTGTGTCGTGATGTTGTGGAAGTGAAGTGCCGAAATAAGGCAGATTACACCCTGAGGTATTTTACGGGCCACGGTAACGAGATCCGGATCCGAAAGTGGCGGCAGGTCCGCCAGACGATACAGGCCGCGGTCGAGGCGCTCGAGAACACCCTCGTCTCGCATCGCGTATAGCGTGCGGCGGTGGATGCCTTGACTCAGAGCCTCGCCGGTTTTCAGAATACCGTCGTGGCGCTGGAAAATCTTTTTCGCAGCCTCAACCTGTTTGTTTGTAGCCTGGTTAGTCATTGGACAAACATACCTGCAAATATAGATAAGTGTAAGTATTTTTGTCCAAAACCGTGAGTGAGTTTTGCGTGACTGAGTTGTGCACAGTCCTGCATTGTGCTGCATATAGGGCAACGGACGCCCCGGTAACTCTTTGAAATATAAAGCCTCAGGCGATCCTACGCGCGACTGAAAATCCGCGTGTCGGTGGTTCGATTGACTCGAATCGATTCAGATCGATTCTCGCCCTTCGGGCAGCTTCGCTGTCCTGATTCGCTTTGCGAATCGGTCCGCCCCTGGCCACCATTCTTTTCAAAAACTTACGAAAACGCCGATTGGCGGCCTACCTATTTTGCGTGAGTTTGCGGGACCTCAATTGACGTTCAGTCGCCGCAAAACCACCAACTCAGGCCTGTTACCGCCTCTTTCACACACTGTGTTGGCAGCTTCAATGAGCTTCGAAAGCTCTGCCGCCGAGTAGTGTGTGGTAATTCGTCCGGAACGGTATCCTAAAATCCGCGCGTCTATTGTGGTTCCGCCCCTGGTCACTATTCCTGTTTTCCCCGCAGTGGTGCGATGGATGTAATTTAAATACAGAGTATTTGTCCTTGTTAGTTTGTAATATTGTGATGAATCGAGGACGCTCAGCGTTGTGAGACGAAATCGCCAGAGAACTCAAGTAACGCCTTGTTGCCGTCATCCGGTGGTTGAATAATGTTGGCTTATGGAATTTAGAGACTATTACAAGGTGATGGGCGTCGAGCGCGACGCCACGCAGGACGATATTAAGCGTGCCTATCGCAAGCTTGCTCGCAAATATCACCCGGACGTCAGCAAGGAGTCGGACGCCGAGCAGCGCTTCAAGGAGGTGGGTGAGGCCTACGCGGTTCTAAAGGATCCCGAGAAACGAACTGCCTATGATCAACTGGGCGCGGACTGGAAGACGGGCCAGGATTTTCGGCCGCCACCGAACTGGGACCAGGGATTCGAGTTCCACGGTGGCGACGCTACCGGAGGCGGTGCCCAAGAGTTCAGCGACTTCTTCGAGACATTGTTCGGTCGTGGTGATTTCCGCGGCGGATTCACGCGGGCGGATCATCGTCCGTTTACGGCCCGTGGCGAGGATACCTTTGCAAGGATCGTTGTCGATCTGCAGGACTCGTATCTCGGCGCGACACGCGGCGTTACGCTGAAGCACACGCAGATTGGCGATGACGGCCGTCCGACGTTGCGCAATCGAAGTCTGAGCGTGAAGATACCGAAAGGGGTGCGACCCGGTCAGCACATTCGCCTAGCCAAACAGGGATCGGCGGGCGCCGGTGGCGGTGAAAGCGGGGACCTGTTTCTGGAAATTGCGTTTCGACCGCATCCGAAGTTCCTTGTCGAAGGCGAAGACGTTTATCTGAATTTGCGGGTAGCGCCATGGGAGGCGGAACTCGGCGCCAGCGTCAAGACGTCGACGCCGACAGGCGACGTCGACCTGACGATTCCGCGGCATTCGAAAACGGGACGAAAGCTGCGTCTCAAGGGGCGGGGCCTGCCAGGGAAAGAACCCGGTGATTTCTACGCGGTCCTGCAAATTGCCCTGCCGCGAGCAGAGACGGATGATCAAAAGGCTGCGTATCGCGAATTTGCGAGCTCCTTCGACTTCGATCCGCGCCGGGACAAGGAGGGATAGGCAATGACCAAAGAAAATCGGAACAACGTACTGCAAAGCGAAATTATTGAGACTCGACGTGAGATGTCGCTCTCCGATCTGTGCAAGGTTTGCGCTGTCACCAGCGAGCGTGTTGTGCAACTGGTTGACGAAGGTCTGGTTGAGCCGGATGGTCGTAAGCCCGCCGAGTGGCGATTCAGCGGCCGCAGCGTCAGACGTGTCGTGGTCGCAGAGCGCCTGTCGCGAGATCTTCGGCTGAACGCGGCTGGTGCCGCTCTCGTGCTGGACCTTCTCGACGAAGTGACGCAGCTGCGCCAACGACTGATCAGGCTTGAGGAAATCGATGAGTCTTGAACTGTCGCTAACGAGCATGTCGGGCGACGATGAGGAAAGATTGCATCGGTCAAGTTTGGAGATCTGGAACCCGACGACGAATAGCTGAGCTCGAACTCAATCCTAGCGCTGCGTGAATTTTGCGTGAACTAGCCCTGCATCGTTATGCACTGTAGTGCAAACTGGGCAACGGACGCCCCGGTAACTCTTTGAAATATAAAGCCTCAGGCGATCCAACTCACGACTGAAAATCCGCGTGTCGGTGGTTCGATTCCGCCCCTGGCCACCAGATTCAACAAGGTCTATTCCGGTCACATGGTTTACACCTTATACCGGCCCCCTGTGCCAGGATAGTTGTCGCATCCACGAGGATCCGATATGACCAGGCCGTATTCTGTAGCCTTCAAGCAAAAAATGGTTCAGAGACTGACCGGAAGGAACGCAGTGAGTGCCTTGCATCTCTCCAGAGAGAC
>JAJFKQ010000285.1 GCA_021773155.1 Woeseiaceae bacterium
CCTCTTAAAGGAAACGGTTGATATCCCGAGTGGCAGTCTGAGTCTCGAGGGCGTACGTGAGGTCGGTAAGGTCATGCGCCGCGAACTCGACGCTCTGGGTCTTGCGACCGAGTGGATTGAGATGCCTGCGAAAATTGCTCGTGCGGGCCACCTGGTCGGGCGCAAGGACGGCAAGGGCAAGAAGATTCTGCTGATTGGACACCTGGATACGGTCTTTGAAACAGCCGACGGCCTGCGGCGCTTTGAACGCGACGGCGATATCGCCACGGGACACGGCATTCAGGACATGAAGAGCGGTAACGTCGTTATGGTGTACGCACTTCTCGCACTCAAGGAAATTGGGGCGCTTGACGATATCCCGGTTGTTGTTTTCTATACCGGCGACGAAGAAAAGTCCGGACGGCCGTTGACGATTTCTCGCAAGCAACTGATTGAGGCGGGTCAATGGGCAGATATTTCACTGGGCTTCGAAGAGGGCCAGAACTACGACGGTCAGGACTGGGCGACGATCGCCCGGCGCAGTTCAAGTAACTGGGTGCTTAACGTAGAAGGCAAGCAGTCTCACTCGTCGAATATTTTCAACGACGCGACCGGTGCAGGGGCAATCTTTGAAGCTGCACGTATTCTTGACGGGTTTTACGAGACAGTGCGGGGCGAGGAATACCTGACCTTCAATGCCGGTACGATTCAAGGCGGCACCGAAGTTGAGTACGACCCCGGACAAAATCGTGGCTCGACTTTCGGCAAGACCAATGTCGTGCCACGTACCGTTGTTGTACACGGTGGAATGCGCACGATCTCACAGCAGCAACTGGATCGAGCTCGCGATGCTATGCGCAAAGTTGTTGCAGAAAATCTTCCGCACACCAGCGCAACGATAGAGTTCAGCGACGGCTATCCGCCTATGGCGCCGACAGAAGGCAACCAGGCCTTACAGCGCGAACTATCGGCGATCAATGTCGCGCTGGGTCGCGGGCCCATGCCGGCGCTGGATCCACTGCGTCGAGGGGCTGCGGATATCTCATTCGTCGCTCCGTACACTGATGCCCTCGCCGGATTGGGGGCCTTGGGCGGAGACGGCCATACGCCAAATGAATACCTGGACCTGTCGACGATGTCGGTTGCCATTAAACGCGCTGCAATCCTGATTTATCGTCTGAGCCGTGAGGAAGCGACTGACTGATATGACGCACGACCACCACCAACATGACGATGAACCCGACGACGGGCATTCTCACGCGCGCAAGGCCAATGAGAAAAACCTGAGGCGGGTAATGGTCGCGCTCGTCTTGACGGGCGTCTTCATGATTGTCGAGGTAGTTGGCGGCATCATCTCGGGATCGCTCGCGCTGCTGGCCGACGCCGGTCACATGTTGACCGACACGATGGCCCTGGCACTCGCCGCCATGGCGTTTCGCGTCAGCAAACGACCACCCGACGGCAATCTCACGTTTGGGTACCAGCGGTTTCAAATACTTGCCGCCTTTGTTAATGGCCTCAGTCTGTTGGCGGTTGTCGGCTGGATATTGTTTGAAGCGATAAACCGCTTCATCAGCCCGAACGAGATTCTTGGTGAAACAATGCTGGTCGTTGCCGCTGCCGGATTGGTAGTGAACCTGATCTCATTCGCAGTTCTTCACTCAGGGGATCAGGAGAATCTGAATATTCGCGGTGCTGCATTGCACGTGGCCGGTGACTTGTTGGGTTCGGTTGCGGCGATTGTCGCGGCGCTGGTGATCATTTACACAGGATGGACGTTGATCGATCCAATCCTGTCAGTTGCGGTTGCGGCACTAATTCTAAAAAGCGCGTGGTCGCTGGTAAAACGCAGTGCGCATATCTTGCTGGAAGGTGCACCTGAGTGGCTCAACGTGCAAATGATGCAGGACAGGATCGTTGCCGGAGTACCCGGAGTGCGTGAAATTCACCACGTCCACATCTGGGGTCTGACGCCGCAAGAACTGATGTTGACGATGCATATGTCCGTCACAGACGACGCGAGTCAGTCAGAGGTCATTCGCGAAGCGAAGCGATTTCTCAAAGACGAATACGGGATCGGACACGCAACGATCGAAGTCGATGTGGACGGCTGCTCCGACCACTAGGCGTCCGTTGGCTTGATAAATCCGATGTAGGGCAGCGTGCGATTTTGTTCGGCGAAATCCAGACCGTAGCCAACGACCCATTCGTCACCGATATCGAAGCCCAGATAATCGATCGTGACGTCAACTTCAGCACTCTCGGCTTTGCGCACCAGCGCCGCTGTCTTTACAGACGCCGGACGATGAGATTTCATCATGCCGATCAGATACTTAAGCGTATGTCCCGTGTCGACGATGTCTTCGACGATTAACACATGCTTACCCTCAATATTGCCGCGTACGTCCATGACGAGCCGTACCGCGCCGCTGGAGACGCTGCCATTGCCATAGCTTGATACGGCAATGAATTCGATGGTGCGGGGGATGCTGAGGCGTCGCGACAGGTCCGCCAGGAAGATAAACGAGCCTTTGAGTACGCCAACCATAACCAGGTCGTCAGCGTCTTCGTAGTCCGCTGATATCTTGGCAGCCAACTCCAATACACGAGCCTGAATTTCTTCTTCGCTGAGCAGTACTTCGGGGGATTTATTGTTCACGGTTCAATCATAGCAGGATTGCGGTATGGTACGACGGCAATGAAAAAGACTATCGCAATCGCTGGCAACATGGGCTCCGGAAAATCGACGCTCGTTGATTTTCTACACCGCACTTACGATGTTTCGCCATTTTACGAACCGAACGATGAAAACCCGTACCTCGCTGATTTTTACAAGGACATGAAGCGCTGGGCGTTTCAGTCGCAGTTATATTTCCTGAGTAACAAGTTTCGTTTGCACCAGGAACTGGATCGCCAGTCAGGCGTGGTCGCACTGGATCGAACGATTTTTGAGGATGCGGAAATCTTCGCGACAGCATTGCATCAGATGCGGAAAATTTCGAAGCGTGACTGGGAGACCTACCAGGGTTTTTACGGTGCAATCCTCGATGCCATTCGCCCGCCGGACTTGATGATTTATTTGCGTTGCTCGATGCGCACTCTGCGGCAGAGAATCAAGCTGCGCGGCCGCAAGATGGAGCAGGACATTCCGCTGCCTTACTTAAAGAGACTCGATCGCAACTACGAGGCCTGGATCAACTCCTACGACATGGGGGAGGTGCTGATACTGGAGACCGACGAGCTCGATTATATCCACGATCTGGTCCACAGACTGGACGTAATGGAGCGAATTGAAGCCGTCTTGCCCCACGAAATCGGGCGCCCAAACTGTTAACTGAGTCAAGGTCCGTACATTTCCCTATTGCGTATAGTAATGCGAATGATTATCATTTAAACACTACAGGGAACACGCTCGGAAAAACCTAATGGAAATAAACGGTTACACGCTTGCAACGCTGAAACGGGGCCAGAAGGGCATCATTAAATCCGTGGATGCCAGCGACCCACAAGTGCAGCGCCTCATGGTGCTGGGCCTGGTTGAGGGCGCAGAGTTGGAGCATGCAAGTGCCGCAATCGGTGGAGATCCCATCGAATTCCGTTTATTCGGCTGCGGCATCTCGCTGCGCCAGGAGCACGCCAGGTTCTTCCAGGTCGCACCCGTAGTGGCTGGTGACTAAACCCTCCGAAATTCGAATTTCTGCCGATGAGATAGCTGTAAGACGGGGTACCGAATCCCGGATTGCAGTTGTCGGTAGCCCCAATTCCGGCAAAAGTACCTTGTTCAATCGGCTGACTGGCCTGAAGCAAAAGATCGGTAACTATCCCGGCGTTACCGTCGAGCGCCACGTTGGCACGCTGACCTTCGATGGCAGGAAGACCGAGCTGATCGATCTCCCCGGTACACATTCGCTCAGTGCACACTCGCTCGAAGAGCAGATTGCCGTTGACGTCATTTTGGGGCGCATGGAAGGTTCAAGCGCACCGGACGGAATTCTCGCGGTGCTCGATGCAACCAATCTCTACCAGGGTTTGTTTCTGGTGCAGCAGCTTGCCGAGCTGCAAATGCCAATGGTCGTTGCGCTGACGATGACCGATGCAGCAGTACAGGGTGGAATTGAGATTGATATCGATGCGCTTAGCAAGGCACTTGGCGGTGTAGAAATTTGCAGCATTGTCGCGACGACCGGTGCCGGACTGGAGAAGTTAAGAGCAGCCATATCTGAAATTCAGTGTTTGCCGGATGTACACAGAATTTCTGTCTGGCCGGAACTGACCGCTGCGGCCGGGGAACTCCAGGCTCTATCGAATGACGAGTTGTCCGCAACAGAATCCATTCGACTGCTGGTTGATGGTATTACCGAGCGCAACCAGTCATTTGCCGCGGGTCTGAGCGAGGACGTTACTGCGCTACTGGATAAACTGCGCAACGACTTGTTCGCTGATGAACCACCGATTGCCGTTGAGGCACGGGTTCGTTATGACTGGGTTCGAGACCTATTAAAGACGGCGCAAAGATCAGCGCCAAAGCTGCAAACCTGGCGCACGCGAATTACGGGATTTCTGAATCAACCTGTAGCGGGCACGATCGGATTATTCGTCGTCATGGCCATTGTTTTCCAGGCCGTTTTTGCTTGGGCAACACCCATTATAGATTTCATTGATGCGGCGGCGGCATCACTGGGTACCTACGTAGCTGCGACTCTCGGCGACGGTGCATTTTCAAGCCTGGTAGCTGACGGTGTTATCGCAGGCGTTGGCAGCGTTATCATTTTCCTGCCGCAGATTCTGATTCTCTTCTTATTCATCATCCTCCTCGAGGACACGGGCTACCTGGCGCGGGCTGCATATCTGATGGACCGGACGATGCGTTCAGTCGGGCTGTCAGGGCAGTCGATCATTCCGATGATCTCAAGTTTCGCGTGTGCCGTTCCTGGAATAATGGCGACTCGTGTGATCCCCAGTCGCCGTGACAGGATTGCGACGATCATGGCTGCACCGTTCATGACCTGCTCTGCGCGCTTGCCGGTCTACGCGCTGCTGATAGCCGCATTTGTGCCAGCGGACCGTGTTGGGTTCATGAACCTGCAGGGACTGGTGCTGTTCGGGCTTTACATGTTTGGTATCGTCATGGGTATTCTGACTGCGTTGCTGATGCGCAAGACTGCATTGCGTGGGCCAAAGCCGCCGTTTGCGTTGATGTTGCCGGAGTTTCGCAAACCCAACCTGCAAACGGTAGCCATTCAATTACTCGGACGCGTTAAGATTTTCCTGTACCGGGCCGGTACGGTCATTTTTACGGTCGCCATTATTGTGTGGGCGCTGGCTTACTTTCCGCGCTCGGAAATCATTGGCTCTGAAGTTGAACAGCAGCGACAGGCAGCGGAGTACTCAGCGTCTGGTGCGGAGCTCGCCGCGGAGTATAAACGGATCGACCACGAAGCCGCGGCGGCGCAGCTTGAACAAAGCTGGCTTGGCCGGGCAGGGAAGACAGTTGAACCGTTGTTCAGGCCACTTGGTTGGGACTGGCGCGTATCGGCGGCTGTCATCGCCGGATTTCCCGCGC
>JAJFKQ010000286.1 GCA_021773155.1 Woeseiaceae bacterium
AATCGCACGGGCCGGATCTCACCCGCGAGGCCAATCTCACCGAAACACACTAATCGTTCGGGCGCCGCCCGATCTCGAAAGCTCGACACGATAGCGAGTAATATTGGCAAATCGACCGCCGTCTCATTGATGCGCAGGCCGCCGACGACATTGACAAAAACATCCTCATCAGTGACAGACAATGTTCCGTGGCGTTGTAATACCGCTAACAATAACGCCAGACGATTCTGGTCGACGCCTTGTGCGAGGCGTTTCGCATAATTGCTATTGCCATCGGCAACCAGCGCCTGTATTTCGACCAGCAACGGTCGGCTGCCTTCCCATGCTACTGACACCACGCTGCCAGGCTCATCGACCGACTCCCGAGACAAAAAGATCGCCGATGGATTGCTAACCTCGAGAAAACCGGTTTCGGTCATCGCAAACACACCCATCTCTCCACTGGCGCCAAAGCGATTCTTTACCGAACGAATCATCGAATACCGACTAGCAGGGTCGCTTTCGAAATACAAAACCGTATCAACCATGTGTTCGACCACACGCGGACCAGCGATTGCGCCTTCCTTGGTGACATGGCCAATAACAAAAACTGCAACATCGTGCTGTTTCGCGAATTGCACGATCTTGCCAACACCGTCTCGTAACTGGGCAACAGACCCCGGTGCTGATGGCACGCTTTCGCTGGTCATGGTTTGCATCGAATCGATAATCAGGACACGAGCTTTGCATTTTCGTGCTTCCGACAAGATGTTCTCGATCGACGTATCGGAAAGCAAATTCATGGACGACGCATCCACTCCGAGGCGAAGCGAACGCTGCCCGATTTGCCGCAAAGACTCCTCGCCAGTCGCGTAACAAACTGGCACGTCCTGCATCAGATTCGAAGAAACCTGCTGCAGCAATGTCGATTTACCGACACCTGGGTCACCACCAAGAAGAACAACCGCTCCAGGTACGAGACCACCCCCCAACACCCGGTCAAATTCCCCGAAACCCGTAGCATGTCGGTAATTAATGTCATCCGGCAGATCTTCGAGCGTCGTCACCACGGCGCCCGGTGCCGCCTTTGGTGCCGAGAATGTTGTTTCGATCATGGTGTTCCAGGCAGCACAATCAGGACACTGCCCCGCCCATTTGACGCTATGAGCGCCACATTCCGTACAGAGATAGGCAATCTTGGCCTTTGCCACGTTAGTCGACCTTCCAAAAAGCTGTATATGGGATAGCTAGAACGAACGGATACCGGTCACATCTCCGTGCGAACGTCCTAACTTTTTGTATCATAAGGTTTTTTCACTGCTACCGCTCGAATTTATCGAGAAGCCTGCAGTGATTATTGTTAAATTTGCCGAAACCTGCGAAAGTCAATGATAGCATCGCTTCCCAGCCCGGTATTACATAAAAAGTGCCAACCCTATCTCATTAAGAATGTTGCCGTTTATCTATAATTTCGTCCTTCATCTCAGGACTTGACCGACTTTGGATACGCCAACGCAACAAAAACGTAACCGAATCATCGCACTCTCATTTGCGAGCTTTTTGTTATTGGTTATTTACGGACCGCTGTCCCAGTGGTTCGTCGCCGCAGATCACATCATCTACGATCAACTCGCTGGCGGCATGCCAAACAAGGCACTCGATAACGCATACATCGCCAGCATCGACACGAATCGCTCGACTCACGACCAGGTCCTGAAGAAATATGGCCAGGTCATTCAGTCTCTCCAAGAGTCAGGTGTGCGCCGTATTATCCTGTCGAACCCACCGGAAATTCCCGCTGCGGACGAGCTTCCCGGTTGGTCTGCTTTGCTGAACGCTCAGACTCCTGTTTTTGTTCCCACGCGGCATCGGTTTGCCGACGTCGCTACGCGCGACGGATTTATCAAGTTTCGGCCTGACAGCGATAACGTGCTGCGGCAGTCGGATTTGTGGCAACTCAACAGTGGTGTCATGTCTCCGTCGCTGCCCCTGGCGATCGACTTTGAGTCTTCCGAGACGGGAGCCGGCAACTTGCTCTCAAGTGCCGACGATGTAATCTATTTTTCAAGCTATGTGGAATTGCCACGCATCGACGTCGAGGGTTTGCTGACCACCGATGCGCCCACATCGCTGCAAGACGCAACCGTCTTTGTCGATTCGGACTTGCCGTTCGTCGACTCGGTCGCCATGCTGCCGTCGGGACAGCCGGTTACGATTTCGGAAATAACCGCAACGTTGCTGGCCGATGTCGAGAACAACCGCACTATCGGTACACCGCCAGGCGTCAAGGCAATGGAATACCTGATACCAGCCATGCTCGCCATCGTTGCTGTTCTGTTTTTGCCGGACAGAAATCGTCATGATATTTCGGTCCTTACTATTTCGGTCATCGCGATTTTGCTGCTGTTAGAGGCAACCCTCCTCTTCGGCCTGCAAATCCGCATGGATCTTGGCCGCCCGATGCTGGTTTTCGTTGGTGTTGCTGTGTTAAGCGCTTGGCTCGTTGTCGATGTTAAGAAAGTATCCGGCGACACCTTTAAGAAAGGAGCGGACTTCATGGCAGCTGGTCGACTTGAACCAGCATTCGCCGAATTCCGGCGCTGCAATCCGTCCGAGACGGTTGCGGCGGTCATGTACAAGTTATCGCTGGCGTTTGAACAGCAGGCAAAACCTGAGCGCGCCGAAGCCGTATTGGAGTGGATGAAGCGTACGCAGGGATCCCGTGTGAGCAATGAGTCCCCGCTGAAGAAGACGAATGGCGCGCCGGAACGACTGGGGCGTTACGTTATTGAACGTCGAATCGGTCGTGGCGCTATGGGCACCGTTTACCTGGCAAGAGACCCGCGAATCAACCGCGCAGTTGCCGTAAAGGCCATTTCAATCGAAAAAGAGTTCGAGGACGAAGAATTAAAAGAAGCACGCCTCCGGTTTTATCGAGAGGCAGAATCGGCCGGTCGCCTGACACACCCCAACATCATTACTGTTTTCGATGCAGGTGAGGACAAGGGCCTCGCTTATATCGCAATGGAGTATATACCGGGTATACCGCTCCGGGACTTCACGGACCCCAAGAGACTGCTGGCACCGAAACGCGCGCTGGAACTCGCCGCGGCAACCGCTGAGGGCCTGGATTATGCGCATAATCAGGGCGTTATCCACCGCGACATCAAGCCCGCCAATCTGCTTTACAACCCGAAAGACGGCACCATAAAGATCAGTGATTTCGGTGTCGCGCGGATGACGGACAACAACAAAACCAAAACAGGAATCGTTTTGGGAACACCCATGTATATGTCGCCCGAACAGTTGGGCGCGGAAGATCTCACAGGGCTCTCGGACTTGTTTTCGCTTGGTGTTACCCTGTACGAACTCTTGGTGGGTGAGGTGCCGTTCAAAGCATCGAACATCGCTGTACTAATGACGAAAATAGCAACTGAAGATCCGGCACCGATTTCGAGCCGGCGTGCTGGTATTGCCCCCAGCGTTGACGCGGTGCTGGCTAAGGCGTTGGCGAAACGTCCACAAGATCGCTTTTCTTGCGGTGCCGAAATGGCTATCGCATTAAGAAATTGCGCGCGCGTAACCTGAATACTTTTTGAGCGAGAAATACAGATAACATGACACTCCGGGGAAGAATTAATTTTGCCGAGCTCACTGACACGGGACGTGTCCGTGAGCACAATGAGGATGCAATCGGCTCCATTGGGGACATTGGGCTAATGGTTCTGGCGGATGGCATGGGCGGATACAACGCCGGCGAAGTCGCCAGCGGTATTGCTGTACAGATCGTTACCGAACTGGCCGCCGAGGGCGCCACCCGTGAAGAGCGCGATAACATCGATCCGCACAGTGGCATGATGCGCCAGTCGATTGTATTGCGCGATGCTATCTCCCGCGCTAACAAGATCATCTATCAGACTGCACAAAGTCAGACACATTGCGAAGGTATGGGCACGACCATCGTTGCCTGTATGTTCTACGATGACAAGATCTCAGTTGCACACGTCGGCGACTCTCGAGCCTATCGATTGCGCGGTGGGCAGCTCGATCAGATGACGCTCGACCACTCTCTCCTGCAGGAGCTGGTGGACCGCGGATTTTACTCCGCAGAAGAAGCTCAGCGCTCGACCAACCGCAATTACGTGACCCGTGCGCTCGGTGTCGAACCGACCGTAGAGGTCGAGGTTCACGAGTACGACGTACTCCCGGATGACACCTATCTATTGTGCTCCGACGGCCTCTGCGACATGGTCGAGGATGATGATATTCACTTAACTATCAGTACTTTTAATGCTAGTCTTGACGTCGTTGGTCAACAGCTAGTCGACTTGGCGAACGACCACGGCGGGCGTGACAATGTGTCGGTAATGCTTGCACAGATTAAGGAAGCCTTCCCGGCAAAAGAGGGCCTGTTTGTAAAAATTGCCGGCTTATTTCGTTCCTAGGCAGTGAGCTAGGAAAGCAAGGAATCAAGAGCGAGAAATCATGGCAAGGTTAATTCTGAGTCTGGACAATCAAGTCCTGGCTGAATACAACATGACCAAAGAACGCTACACCGTTGGTCGGCTTCCGGATAATGATGTTCGAATCGACAATCCGGCCGTCAGTGGACATCATTCGCTGATCATCAATATTCTTAACGATTCCTTCCTTGAGGATCTGAACAGCACCAATGGCACTTACGTCAATGGCAAGCTGATCAAGAAACACGCGCTGCAGCATAGCGACATTATTGCGATCGGCCATCACCAATTGCGCTTCTCTGACCACCAGACGACCGAAACGGAGCAGGATGAGTTCGAGAAGACTATGGTCATTCCGGCTGGCCAGCAGAACGCTGATCAACTCGCGAAGGCCGAGGCGGCTGCTGAAAAAGCGGCAGCAAGAGAGCAACCTGAGGTTCACTCCGAAGCAGCGGCAGCCGAAGCGGTCAAGCTTGATCCTGATGAAGCGGCTGCAATTGAGGAAAAACCCAAGGCACCGTCAGTTGGCGAACAGGTTTCGCACACGGAAACTTCTCACGGCATCGATCCGTCGAATGCCCCGAATGCCCTGCCTCTCGCTAAATTGCAGGTTCTGAGTGGTTCCTTTGCAGGTCGCGAACTGGAGCTGACCAAGGCACTAACAACACTTGGCCGCCCGGGCGTGCAGGTTGCTGCGATAACACGGCGTGCCGAGGGCTATTACATCGTGCATGTTGAGTCGGACAAGGAAGGCGATTCTCCGATGGTTAACGGACAGCCAATCGGCGCGCAAGCGCGCAGATTGCAGGACAACGATGTCGTGCAACTGGCTGGTGTTAAAATGGGATTCTTTGCTTCCTAGTCGGGGTAATCGCCGTAGCTATCCGGCACCCAGTTTTCAAACTTGGTATATCGGCCCACGAAGGTTAGCGGGAAATCTCCGATAGGTCCGTTTCGCTGTTTGGCAATCGCAATATCTGCCATGCCCTTTCGCGGTGTGTCCTGGTTATAGACTTCTTCACGGTAGATGAAAAGAATGAGATCGGCATCCTGCTCGATCGCGCCCGATTCACGCAAATCTGACATGACCGGACGTTTGTCCGTACGTTGCTCTACGCTACGATTGAGCTGCGACAACGCGATGACCGGGCACGAGAGTTCTTTCGCCAACGCCTTTAGTCCCCGAGAAATCTCGGAAATCTCCGTCGCTCGATTCTCTTTATTGCCAGGCACCTGCATAAGCTGCAAATAATCAATCACGATGAGGCCAAGGCCATGCTCGCGCTGCAAGCGTCGTGCCCGCGCTCGAATTTCCCCCGGTGAAAGGCTCGGTGTGTCATCGATGTAAATCGGTGCTTCCGACATGAGCTGCACGGCGGTGTTGATTCGCGACCAGTCCTCGTCCGGGAAGTTACCCGTGCGAAGGTGCGTTTGATCCACACGACCGAGTGATGAAATCATACGAAATGCGAGCTGTTGAGCCGGCATTTCCATCGAGAATATTGCGGTCGGGACTTTGGATCCAATGGCTGCATTCTCAGCAATGTTAACTGCAAGCGTGGTCTTACCCATGGACGGTCGACCTGCAACAATGATGAGATCACCGGGCTGCAAGCCAGCGGTCAACTTGTCAAATTCGTTATAGCCAGTCGAGATACCAGTGATATCACCGTCGGACTGATGCAGCGTGTCGATACGATCAACGGCTGCCGGCAGAATATCCTTCAGCGACTTGAAGCCCTTCTTGCCTCGAGTGCCCTTGTCCGCAATCTCGAATACCATCTTCTCGGCATCATCGAGCACTTCCGCAGCTGTCCGTCCGTCATTGGTAAACGCACTGCCAGCAATTTCATTGCCCGCGCTGATCAAGGCACGTAGCGTGGCACGTTCCCGGAGGATCTTGGCGTAAGCTCTGGCGTTCGCGGCGCCGGCTGTTTCGTTGGCCAACGTTGCGAGGTATTCAAGGCCACCTGAATTATCAAGCTCGCCCCGGGAGTCGAGGTGCTCGGAAACCGTAACGACATCACAGGGACTACCGCTTTCAACAAGATTGGCGATCGCCGAAAAGATCAGGCGGTGATCTTTTCGGTAGAATTCATCGGCAGTGATGACGTCGGCGACTTTGTCCCAGGCTAATGCATCCAGCATTAAGCCGCCGAGCAAGGATTGTTCCGCTTCTATGGAGTTCGGTGGCACCTTGAGGCGCTGCTCAGCACCTCCATCGACCATCCCATCGTCCAAAGCTCGGACCATTCCCTTAATTTCCTTTGCCAGTATTTATTCTGACTTAAAGGTAACACAGCCGGCCACGTGGACCGGCAATAATCTACTCTGCTGCGACCACGCGAACGGTAACTTCCGCATTCACGTCACCATGCAGATGGACACCGATCTGATACTCGCCGAGTTCATGAATCGGGCCGTCGGGCATACGAATCTCGCTGCGCTCAACCTCGACCTGTATCGCCGCAAGTGCTTCTGCGATATCGATCGGGCCAACGGAACCAAACAGCTTGTCTTCGCTTCCCGCATTCGCAGGTATTACGAGTTCAACGCCGTTGATGGCTTTAGCACGAGCATTCGCCTTCGCCAACTCTCCAGCAGCGGCTTTTTCAAGATCTGCACGACGTGCTTCGATCTGTTTCATGTTCTCGGGAGTGGCGAGAGCCGCTTTGCCCTGCGGTAACAGGAAGTTACGACCATAGCCCGGCTTAACCTTAACGAGGTCACCGATACTGCCCAGATTTTCAACGCTTTCCAACAAAATAACGTTCATGTTTTCGAACCTTTACGCTTTTTTAAATCGACGCCGGAAACCAAACCATGCGTCCGTATATCCAATCAGTGCCAGCACCATTACCAGCAAAACCTGCAGAAACGGCAACAACACATACACCGCAACTACTGCAACATTTGGCAGCATCCCTTCGCTGCGCAGCCAGTGCACAATGGCCAATCCCTGCATCATGAACATCACGAACACAATGAACGCGACATTCTGTAGCCAGGTCGCGCCGATCACAAACGCCAGCAATGAAACCAGCGCCATAGTGAACGCAATCACGCGCCCGAAATTCAAATCCCGAAACCGACCATAATTAACGGTTTCGACAGGCGACCGGCGGTAAAGCCCGTAACCCAATAACAATGCACCGGTAAACAGCATCCAGAAAACGAGTACTGCCGAAATCGTCATGACCTCTGCAGTCAGTAACTCTGTGTCGAGTTCCAGACCGTTTTCCCTGACTACTGCAACCATCACATCCAGATACGGTTGCCAAAAAGCAGCCGGATCGGGAACAGCAATCTGAAACAACAGCAGTGCTGCAACCGCTACGATGACAGACGCTTGTAACGTCAGCGTCAGTGATCGCATCGTCACCAGCAAAATCGCCAGTAACAGGGCAGGCACCCAGGTCCCCGCCGTTAATCCTATAACCGATGCGACCGAACCTCCCAGTAACAAAGACATCACCACCAATAGTGCGGCAGCAACACCCGCTTCGATCACTGCAAACCTTGGTCCCTGCGCCAATACCAGCAGCACCATGACGGCACCACTTGTTAACTGAGGTGCCGGCAGTATCAGCGTTAAAGCCAGTGCCAATACTGCGTTATGCGGACGTGCGAGCAGCCATTTGGCTAGCGCCTGC
Organism: Woeseiaceae bacterium; assembly: GCA_021773155.1. GTDB lineage: Bacteria > Pseudomonadota > Gammaproteobacteria > Steroidobacterales > Woeseiaceae > UBA1847. The sequence goes on from JAJFKQ010000286.1 coordinate 8,096, forward strand.
ACAAGATTCGCTCCGACTGCGCTTAGTGGCGGTCGGTGTACGGCAGTAGTGCAAGAAAACGTGCTCGCTTCACTGCCGACGCCAGCTGACGCTGGTAATGAGCTTTTGTACCGGTAATTCGGCTCGGGACGATCTTGCCGGTCTCTGTAACGTAAGCTTTCAGCAGGTTGAGATCCTTATAATCGATCTCGGTGATGCCTTCGGCGGTGAAACGACAATATTTCCGTCTACGTGAATAACGACTCATAATAATTCTCCTCAGGCGCTTCGTGCTTCAGCACTATCATCGTTGCTGTCAGCGCTGCTTTCTGATGATGCGGCTTCCGCATCAGCAGCTGCTTCTTCGCCACCAGCTTCTTCGACGGCAGCCTCTGGCTCAGCCGGCGCTTCTTCAGCCTGCTCTGGAGCGGCTTCTTCAACAACATCAGTAGGCTCGTCTGCTGCGGCTTCCTCGACTGCATCAGCGGGCTCTTCCGCTGCGGTTTCTGCAACAGCTTCAGCAGGCTCTTCCGCTGCGGTTTCCGCAACAGCTTCAGTAGACTCTTCCGCTGCAGCACCCTCTTCCGCTTTCTTCTCATCTGTTGACTCTTCTTCAGCAGGCTCAGTACGCATTGCAGCTTCTGCAACAGCCTTGGCTTCACGGCGTTGCTGAGCTTCTTTCTCTTTGGCCTTTTCTTCGGCCACAGCAACCGCCATCGGCGATGCTTCGGTGACGGCTTCGTCACGAGAGATAACGAGATTACGCAGAACGGCGTCGTTGAACTTGAAAGCACTCTTGATTTCTTCGATCACACCGAAGTCACACTCGACGTTTAGAAGAGCGTAATGCGCTTTGTGGATTTTGTTGATCGGGTGTGCCAACTGGCGACGACCCCAATCTTCGCTGCGGTGAATACTGCCACCTGATTCAGTCACCATACCCTGGTACTTTTCCACCATGGCAGGAACTTGCTCGCTCTGGTCCGGATGAACCAGAAACACGATTTCGTAGTGTCTCATTTTCTTCCCTTTTGGATGAAACCCCGACGGATACCTTGTCACAATGACAAGCTACCCCTTTCGGATTACAGCTACCCGGCAAATCCGAAGTAGCAAGAGGTTAAAACCCACCCT
>JAJFKQ010000287.1 GCA_021773155.1 Woeseiaceae bacterium
CCAGGCCGGACACCGGATTGGCTGACTGATTGGTCAGGGATATGACTGTCACGCCAGCCTTTTTCGCTTGTCGGGCAAGTTGTACAAGATGCGGCGATTGCCCCAGTGCCGTTATCAGTAAGAGGCAGTCGCCACGCCCAAGCGTGGCAACGCCTGATAGTTGCACCTCGGTATCAGCCTCAGCGATTACCGGTTTTCCGAGGCCCATCATTTTCAGAGCCGTATCACGCGCTACGATATACGCGCTGCCGCCGCCAACGAGCTGCACTCGAGCGGATGAATCGATGGCCCGAGCAGCGGCCAACAGCGAACTATCGTCATTCAGGTCACTGGCCCCGCTAATTGCTTCAGACTTGGCCTGGTAGAGCCTGTCCTTGAAAGAAATTTCTACTCCGGATGACGCACCTCTGCCGTGCAATAAAGAAACGTTGGATTCCTGTTTTACGACAGACTCATGGATGGCCAGCTTCAGATCAGTGAAGCCCTTGTAGCCCAGCTTCTGGCTGAACTTGACGACGCTGGACTGACTAACGCCCACGGCTGCAGCGATTTGCTGCGATGAGTAGTCTCGCACCAGCGACGCATTCTCGAGAACGAAGTCCGCGAGTTTCTTTTCGTTCGCCGACATTTCATCACGAGCAGACCGGATAATTGTGAGACACGACATGCTTACCATCATAGTTGAAGTAAACTCCGATGTAATCCGGCAAACAGGCCAAGCGACAGTAAAAACAATATGAATCGACGACAGATACTCAAATCCAGCATCGCCGCCACCTTCGCGGGAGCGGCCAGTATGGTGCCGCTTACCGCCACCTACGCTGCATCGGGGCACAAGATTCGCAAACCACGGCGGCTAACAGCGGGCGATACGGTCGGGTTGATTGCGCCGGCGAGTAACGTGTCGGAGGACGAGACCATACGCTTCGCCGGGGACGTTATCCGGTCACTTGGATTCAAGGTCAAGGAAGGTGAGCACTTGTATCACCGCAACCAGTACCTGGCCGGGACCGACCGGGATCGTGCAGAGGATGTAAACAGAATGTTCGGTGATGACGAGGTCGACGCGATATTTTGCATTCGCGGTGGCTACGGTACGCCACGGATATTGCCGTATCTGGACTACGACCTGATAGCGAACAACGCGAAGGTGTTCCTTGGCTTCAGTGACAACACAGCGATCCTCACGGCGATGCACGTGAAATCCGGGCTGGTTGGCTTCCACGGCATTAACGCGGGTCAGAATTTCTCTGAGTACACGCTGGCCGAATTCAAGAAAGTCCTGATCAACCCAACGCCGAATACATTCATTGGTCAACCGCCAGTTTTCGAATCGCGTGAAGGTCTCGTCGACAAATCCAATCGTATTACGCGATTTACTGGCGGCACGGCGACCGGCCATCTTATCGGCGGTAGCCTGAGCCTCGTGGTGACGTTGATCGGAACGCCGTATGAACCCGATTTTCGTGGCAGCATCCTGTTTCTCGAAGATACCGATGAAGCACCGTATCGGATCGACCGCATGCTCACGCAACTCTGGCTCGCCGGCAAGCTGCAACAGGCAGCCGGTATCGCCTTTGGTAAGTTCACCAAGGCTGATGATGATGGCAATACCTTCAGTATCGAAGAGGTCATTCGCATGCGTTGCGAACCTCTGGGAATTCCTGTGATTCGTGGCCTGATGATCGGCCACGTCAAAGATCAAACGGTCGTCCCTGTTGGATTGCAGGCACAACTTAATGCCGATGCCGGCACCCTGCAACTACTGGAAGCCGCGGTCGCCTAGACAGTTAAGGTGACAGTGACCTTAACTCGAGAGATAAGGTCACTGTCACCTTAACTCCAAAAAAAAATCCCCGGACCTGAAAGGGTCCGGGGACTTCTTATCGTTGGCGGAGCGGACGGGACTCGAACCCGCGACCCCCGGCGTGACAGGCCGGTATTCTAACCAACTGAACTACCGCTCCAAAGTTTGGTGGGTGCTGACGGGATCGAACCGCCGACCCTCGCCTTGTAAGGGCGATGCTCTACCAGCTGAGCTAAGCACCCATTTCTGGATCAATAAGTCTGGAACGAAAAAGTCAGGACATGAAAAAGCCCGTAAAAAACGGGCTTCTTCGTACCCTGTGCCCCGTTGGGGCGCGCTAGTTTACGGCATCCTTCAGGCCTTTGCCAGCCTTAAATCCAGGAACGTTACTCGCCTTAATCTGGATGGTTTCACCCGTACGAGGATTGCGTCCTGCGCGTGCCGCGCGTGCCTTAACTGAGAACGTTCCGAAGCCAACAAGTGACACCGAACCGCCGTTGGATAGCGTTCCTTGAATGCTATCGAGTACTGCGTCGACCGCTTTGGTTGCATCAGCTCTTGAGAGTCCTGCTGCGCCCGCAACTGAGTCTATGAGTTCCCCTTTATTCATGCTATTCACCCTTGCAGATTGATTAAAGAAATGGTCATCAATCCAGCGAGCTTCCATGGTGGCACAATCCGCTGAATGGCTGAAAGTGGCTCCGTGCATCCACAAACAACTACGGGGCTTATACCAACTGGCTCATAAAGCGTCAAATATCCTTTAACCACGCGGGTTACAGCGTGTTAGTGCGGACGCACCATGTCGTCGGACTTTTGCTCGTCAGATGGTGATTTTGACGCCGTTTTCGGGCCGTCTGTGGGGGCCTTCGGCGTCGGCATATGGACTAGCGCGTGCTGCATGACTTCATCGATCCATTTCACTGGAACTATCGTCAGTTTGTCCTTGATGTTCTTCGGAATTTCCGCAAGGTCCTTCTCGTTCTCCTCGGGGATAAGCACCTTCTCAATACCCCCTCTGTGGGCCGCCAGGAGCTTCTCTTTCAGCCCTCCGATAGGCAGCACCTCACCTCTCAGCGTGATCTCGCCGGTCATGGCCACATCGCTCTTTACCGGGATGTTCGTCAAGGCCGACACCAGCGCAGTACACATGCCAACTCCCGCACTCGGTCCGTCCTTCGGAGTGGCCCCTTCAGGCACGTGAACGTGCACATCGAGCTTCTGATGGAAGCCCTCCTCGATGCCCCAGACCCTGGCCCGGCTGCGTACTACCGTCATCGCAGCCTGGATGGATTCGGTCATGACTTCGCCCAGTTGACCCGTATGGGTGAGCTTGCCCTTACCCGGAACGACGGCTGCTTCGATCGTGAGAAGCTCACCACCGACCTCGGTCCAGGCGAGACCAGTCACCTGGCCGACCTGATCCTTCTCCTCGGCCTTGCCGTAACGGAATCGACGCACGCCAAGATACTTCTCCATGCTCTTTGCCGTGACGAGAACCCGTGATTTGCGCGGCTTCAGGAGTAGCGATTTCACAACCTTGCGACAGATCTTTGAAATCTCGCGCTCGAGGCTACGAACACCCGATTCACGCGTGTAGTGCTGAATGATGTCACGCACGGAGCTTTCGGTAATATTGAGCTCTTTCGTCTTAAGACCGTTCTCTTTGAGCTGTTTCGGCACCAGGTATTTGAGCGCAATTTTGGTCTTCTCATCCTCGGTGTAACCCGGAATGCGAATGACCTCCATGCGATCCAGCAACGGTGCAGGAATATTCAGGCTGTTCGCCGTGCAGACAAACATCACGTCCGACAGGTCGAAATCGACTTCGAGATAATGATCCGCAAAAGTCGAGTTCTGTTCGGGGTCCAGAACCTCAAGCAGAGCCGACGACGGGTCACCACGGAAATCCATGGCCATCTTGTCGACCTCGTCGAGCAGGAACAACGGATTACGCACGCCGGTCTTCGAAATGTTCTGGATGATCTTGCCGGGCATCGAGCCAATATAGGTACGGCGGTGGCCACGAATCTCAGCCTCGTCACGCACGCCACCCAGCGACATACGCACGAACTTCCGGTTCGTCGCACGAGCGATACTCTGCCCCAACGATGTTTTACCAACGCCCGGAGGGCCAACGAGGCACAGGATCGGGCCCTTGAGCCGCTTCACGCGCTTCTGTACAGCAAGATACTCAAGAATGCGTTCTTTGACCTTCTCGAGCCCGTAGTGATCTTCCTCGAGCACGTCTTCGGCCTTCTTCAGGCTCTTGAAGACCTTGCTGCGCTTCTTCCACGGTGCCTTGACGAGCCAGTCGACGTAGTTGCGTACGACCGTAGCCTCGGCAGACATCGGTGACATAAGTTTGAGTTTATTGAGCTCGGAGACAGCCTTTTCTTTGGCCTCTTTCGGCATGCCGGCTTTCTCAATCTTGTCTTCAAGATCGGCCAATTCGTTCGGCACATCGTCCATCTCGCCGAGCTCTTTCTGAATGGCCTTCATCTGCTCACTCAGGTAGTACTCGCGCTGGCTCTTCTCCATCTGTTGCTTTACACGGCCGCGGATGCGTTTTTCGATCTGCAGCACGTCGATTTCGCCTTCGATAATACCGAGCACTTGCTCGAGGCGGCTTCTCACGTCCTGGATTTCGAGAATGCGTTGTTTCTCAGACAACTTCAGCGCCATGTGAGCAGCGACCGTATCGGCCAGGCGCCCTGGCTCATCGATTCCGCTCAAGCTTGTCAGCACCTCGGGTGGCACTTTCTTGTTCAGTTTCACATAGGCTTCGAACTGCGAAATGATGGACCGCACCAGAACGTCAATCTCACGTTCGTCGTGTTGATCATTTTCGGTCAGCAACGTGATTTCGGCGGAGAAATGATCCTCGACATTGATGCGATCAACGAGCACTCGCTCGCCACCTTCGACCAGTACCTTGACCGTACCGTCCGGGAGTTTTAAGAGCTGCAGAATCGTTGCGAGTGTGCCAACCTCATATAAATCAGACGGTTGCGGATCATCCAGATCGGCGGCTTTCTGCGCCACCAGCAAGATGCGTTTACCGACTTTCATCGCGTAGTCGAGCGCGACAATGGATTTCTGCCGGCCAACAAACAGTGGAATGACCATGTGCGGATACACGACAACGTCGCGCAGCGGCAATACTGGCACGCCGGATAAGTCATCAATGACGTGCTCGTCCGGTGACGGATCGATAGATGAAATCAAATCTTTTTCAGGTTTTTCGTTTTCAGACACCGTGAATAACCTCTGAGAAAATTAACAATACATAAAAGCTGTTTGTCAATGTGCGGCCATTCGGCCGCAAATCAAGCGTCGGTATTCGATGTCTTTTAAGCGCCGTCCGACCCCGCTTGTCGGGGCGGCCGCTCGATGTCTACGGTCGGCGCTTCATCCGACTCATAGATGATATACGGCTGGTTCTCACCGGTGACAACCGCCGCGTCAACAACCACCTTCTTCGCATTATCCGAGGACGGCAGGTCGTACATCGTGTCGAGCAACACGTTTTCGAGAATGGTGCGCAGGCCGCGAGCACCCGTCTTGCGCTCCATGGCCTTGGTAGCCACAGCACGCAGCGCGTCGTCCCGGAACTCCAGGTCCACACCTTCCATCTCGAAGAGTTTGCGATACTGCTTTGTCAGCGCGTTCTTCGGCTCCATGAGAATTTGTACGAGAGCATCCTCGTCCAACTCCTCAAGCGTCGCAACGACTGGCAAACGGCCGACGAATTCCGGAATCAGCCCGAAACGAATCAGATCTTCCGGTTCCACGCCATGTAACAGCTCACCGATGCTCTTCTGGTCTTCGTCCGTCTTGACGTCGGCCACAAAGCCGATGCCCGCTTTCGACGAACGGTTTTGGATAATCTTTTCGAGGCCTGCGAATGCACCACCGCAGATAAACAGGATATTTCCGGTGTCCACCTGCAGGAATTCCTGCTGCGGGTGTTTGCGACCACCTTGTGGCGGTACTGAGGCAATCGTGCCTTCGATCAGTTTCAGGAGTGCTTGCTGTACGCCCTCGCCCGACACGTCACGTGTGATCGACGGGTTGTCGGACTTGCGGGATATCTTGTCGATCTCATCGATGTAGACGATGCCGGTCTGGGCCTTGTCGACATCGTAGTCGCACTTCTGCAGCAGCTTTTGAATGATGTTTTCAACGTCTTCACCAACGTAACCAGCCTCAGTAAGGGTGGTTGCATCCGCAATGGTGAATGGCACGTTGAGTAACCTGGCCAGCGTCTCAGCCAACAGCGTCTTGCCACAGCCGGTTGGTCCGATCAGGAGAATATTGCTTTTGGCCAGCTCAATGTCGTCTTTGGAACGCTCGTCCAGTCGATCATTGAGGCGCTTGTAATGGTTGTAGACGGCGACGGACAGAACTTTCTTCGCACGTGCCTGGCCAATGACGTACTCATCGAGAACTTCATTGATCTCCATCGGCTTCGGCAGCTTGTCGTGCCCGCTGTCACCAGTATCCTCGAGCTCTTCGCGAATGATGTCATTGCAGAGCTCGACGCATTCGTCACAGACAAAGACAGAAGGACCCGCGATTAACTTGCGAACTTCGTGCTGGGATTTGCCGCAAAAAGAACAGTAAAGGAGTTTTCCGTCCTCGTTCTTACCGCGGGATTCATCGCTCATACAGGAATTGCCTTTGTGACGTGTGCATTGGGATCGTAGTTTACATGGGCGCTCTGAGCGTGCAAAGCCGCATGTCACAGAAGCACCCTGTTACCTTATAACAGATTGATAGTTAAGGACTTAGTTCACACTGATTTTGACAAATAGACGCAAATATCAACGAGATGCCGGTGAATGGAAAAATTTGCACGGCAAAAGCGACGCCGGACCGTGGCAATCGGCACACAATGAGAAACGCGCATAGGCAGTTGCTCGTATAGTGACTTCGCCCGGTCCGTGAGAAAAATCCACCCTGAAAGTAGTTTCTTCTGCAAGACAGCAAGTGGAGTCCTTATCTTGAAATCAATCAATCCAACACTGGTGGCCGCAGGACTAATCGCGGGCCTTCTCGTGACCCAGACAGGCTGTGTGGAATCCGGACAGGAGCCTGTCACTGACAACCCGGCATTGGCGTCGCCAGTACCTGACGGCATGGTACGCGGCACGGTACTGGAGACAATGAACTCTGGCGGATACACCTATGTATTCATCGAGACTGACCAGGACAAACGCTGGGTAGCTGCACGCCAGACAATGGTTTCGGTTGGGGACGTCGTACAGACAGTCCAGGGCATGCCCATGTCTGCATTCACGAGCCAGACCCTGAACCGCACATTCGATGTCGTCTATTTTGTGGATGCCGTGCACAACCTGTCGGCGCCCGCGCCTGCGGAAGAACCTCCTGTCAGCGAACTGCCCACTGGACACCCGGATATCGATGAGACGAGCAGCACAGACGTAACCGACAACAACGTAGCCGAATTCGAGTCAGGTCAGAATATCGCCTACGTGTACGCCAACAAGGACTCGCTTGCCAGCCAGCAAATCAGCTTGCGCGGCAAGGTGGTCAAGTACAACGAGGGCATCCTGGGCTGGAATTTCATCCATATTCAGGACGGCTCCGGTGATGCGGCGGATGGTAGTAACGATCTGACCGTGACCAGCACGGCAACAACGGCTGTGGGCGAGACCGTAGTAGTCACTGGCACAATTATCCTGGACAAAGACTTCGGTGCCGGCTACAGATTTCCGCTGCTAATGGAAGACGCAAATATTGCAGTGGAGTAGGCG
>JAJFKQ010000288.1 GCA_021773155.1 Woeseiaceae bacterium
CGTTGCCAAGGATGCCGAGGATCTGCAGCAACGGCTGGTGTCGGACCAGGCATCGCCCATGACGTACGATGCCGACCTGCCCCAGGATGTGCTCGATGAAGACAAGTTGATCGACAGTATTCCGCTTGGATTCAGCGCCGAGAAGGTCCGCATCGTGCCGGGCGAGGAGGTGTTTGACTGAAAAGGCTCCTTTACCGAAGGGGCTCAGTACCCTGGCTTAGCTCGTACACCGCCCACTGCCCCTCAAAGGGTTCGATGTCGCGCGTGTATCATCCACACTATGACCGAAAAATACTGGTTGGAACTCGCCGCCGAGGTACTCGCGGATACGGCATTGACTACGCGCTTTTCCAGGGGGCATTCTGCTTGCGCGACGCTACCGGAGGTTCGGCGTGCAACAGGGTTCGCAGCGTGGAAGCACACCGGGCAATGTCGAAAAGGCGAAGGCAAGATCCCCTACATTCATCACCCGGTCGAAGTGGCGGCCATTTTGTCCGAGGCTGGAGCCATAGAGGATAATGACCTTCTGCAAGCCGCCCTCTTGCACGACACCATCGAGGACACGGAGACCGAGCGCGAGAACTTGTAAAAGGCAACTAACGTACGATCGTCTTGCCGCCTGTCTATTCGATCAGTCTTATCTCGTCTCTCGTGCATATCCACTTTCGAGTCGCGGCCTTGCTGATGTCTGTCCACTCCGCTGTCGAGGAATTGGGTTTTACATAGATCTTCAGAGGATCAACCTCGTACAGAACCGACCGTTTGTCGTTCTTGAGCTGTCTGAACATTAACGCGGTGAAACCAGAGGTGTAGATACTGTTCTTCGACTTTTCGACATTCGGCGTCGAAACGAATGCACCGGTAGTTTCAGCGTAAGCCAACACCTGGTACGACACACCGTCTGTTGTGGTAATTATCCCAGTTGCGACGTCCGCCGACTCAACGTCAAATATGTTCGAAGTAATGAACTCAACCGCCGCCTTTCTGTTGGCGCTTTGATTCCCAATGCCGGGCTTAAGAATGTTCATTACCAGTGTCCCTGTCGCTACTTGAGCATCCATGATCGCATATCTCGCTACTCATTTTCGCATCGCGCGGACACTGAGACGTCCCCATCCACATCAACAGCCACGTCCAGGACGATCGGCTGGCAACAAACCTGGCAATCTTCGACGTACGTCTGCTCAAGCAGGGAATCGTCCACCAGGATGGATATCGATTCACCGCAATACGGGCAACTGATATGAGTTTCGGTTATTTCAGGCATTTTCATGTATAGATTTTTGAATTATTTATACATGTTCTTAACCTGACGTAAAGCCGCTACGTCATTAAAACAAACTCCCCACTGCCGCATGCCAATCCATGCGTTCGCCGGCATGCCACCGGGCCGCGCACGTTTCGCTGTCAATATTGGCCTCAAAGAACTCCCGATCTATCCATTGTTGTACGGCGTCGTTTGCGGCCACGCCGGGCATTGTTGGGAATGAGTCCAGTGTTTGCGCTCGTTGGTCCTTGAAGTTGATCTCGCCAGTGGGAGACTTCTCGCAAACAAAGCCACCCTCGTGAACAAGGTGATGATGATGTCGGCAAAGCATGATCAGGTTGTCCAAACTCGTTTCGCCGCCGTCCGCCCAGTGCTCTATGTGGTGTCCATCGACAAATCGGGTGTTGGTACAGCCCGGAAAACGACAACCTTTATCTCTTACGCGTAATGCGCGGCGCATTGGGGGTGGGATTGTTCGGGATCGGCGGGCTATTGAGAGTGGTTCGCCATTTTTGTCTTCTTTTATCGTGACGATTGAGCTGTCGCAGGCGATTCGTCGGGACGTTCCCGCGGGAACGTCCGCAAAGTTCGCATCCATTGCCATTTCGAGGGCTTTGACGATCAAAGCGCCTTGTTCGGCGATCATTAGCAAATAATCTTCGTTGGTCTCATCGGCTATACGGGTTATCGCGCGTACCTTGGAATAGCTCAGCTTGCCGTTGGCAAAACCCTCACTGATCTTCGGCAATACCGCTAGCGCGTGTGCGACCCGTACCTTTTCCCTGGCCGCACCCATGCTAATGCCACATTTGAAATTCAGCCAATGGGCGCAGGAGCACAGACCCTGTTGTGCCCAATATTCTTTCTCGTCAAATGTTCGAATCAGAGTTAAGAGACGATATTCTGCGGCGTAGATATAGCTGCAAAGTTCGGTAATTTCAGCGCCCAGTTGCTCGGCGTCCGAGGGGGCTTTATCTGCTGGATTTTCGAAGATCTGGATGGCTGTAGACACGGTTCCCTCCGGTCAATATCAGTGTACTGTATGGATGTAAGGGGTATCCGCTTAGCTCCACCACCCCCTACATGTTGTGTTTGTCCTTACCGGCTATTTGAGCATAGGTGACGGGTTCGGTCACCAGCGCCTGCTCCAGCATTCGGTAGAACAACAGGCCGCGCGAGCGTGAGGTTCGACGATTGAAGCGGAAGGTGAACTCGTCGAGGTAATAGTCGAGTTGCTTTGGCTGCACTGCCCCCTGATGGGTCCCCAAGAGCCATCGCTTCAGCAGTGCAGCGATCCGATGCACGCCGGGCATCGTCACGTGCGCAGGATCGTCTGCGCCGAGCATGACGGTTCGTTCACGGCGATAGCCGCGCCGGTTCATCCTGCGATACGCCTCGGAGCCATCGGTACGAACCACGGAACCGGGCTCGATGGCGTCGAACACGAACGGCAGCACGGCTTTCTCGGACTTGTTGGTGACACGCTGCAGTCGTATGCGGCCGAAGCCTTTAGGCTCCTTGAGCTCGACGGCAATCATGACGATTGAGCGTTGTGCCTTGCGCTTTTCTGTAAGCTTCTGTTTTTTCTTGGTATCTCGGATCGAGTTGGGCGGTGATCGACCAATGAAGCACTCATCCACCTCCACCACACCGTGCAGACGTTCTCGCCCCGGGCGAATCATTGCGCGCCGCAAGCGATGC
>JAJFKQ010000289.1 GCA_021773155.1 Woeseiaceae bacterium
GCGAGGCGCGCCGCGGACAGTCTATTCAGCGCTACAAGGGTCTCGGCGAAATGAATCCGGACCAGCTGTGGGACACCACCGTGAACCCGGAAACCCGCCGGCTCCTGCAGGTGAAAATAGAAGACGCCGTCAAAGCAGACGAAATCTTCACGACGCTGATGGGCGACCAGGTTGAGCCGCGCCGCGAATTCATCGAGAAAAACGCATTAACGGTCGAAAATCTGGACGTCTAAAGAGACACAATCGACGAAGTTACCGCTTTTTCACAACACATTAAGCGACGAACGACGACGTTTGTCGAGGGCCACAGCGCCTCGCACTGAACGACATCATGGCGCCAAACTTTTGCAACGAAACCCGGTCGAAACGCATCAAATACATAACCGAGGTGTCAAAATGTTAGCAAAGAGTCTCGTCGCTCTTGCCGTAGCGATGCTGCTGGGCTGCGCAAGCTCACCGGAGAATGACAGTGTCATCATGAAGAACGATGCGGTGGAAGACTATATAAAAGTTTCGGAGCTCAAGCAGATCGATGCCGTTCGAAAGCGGGGCGAGCTTCACCACACCGTCGTGACCGAAAATTACATCATCCTCAAAGACCAAAGGAGCGCATACCTGGCCACCTTCCGGCAAAGATGTCGAGAGCTGGTCGAACGAGAGGTGACGCCCGATCTTCGGCATGACCTGAACATTCTGCGCGCCCGTTTCGACACCTACAGAGGTTGTCGGATCCAGCACCTCTACGAAATTACCGAGGGACAGGCGACGGAATTATTGGATCTCGGCGAGAAGCCGTGAAAGCAAAACTTCAAAAGGGAATCAACGTGAAAAAACTAACGATCGGCGCGGCAGCGTTGTTACTGATCGCGGCCTGCGGACAACAGGCCGAGGAACAGCAGGTTGCTGAACAGCCAAAAGAACGCCGTTCCGGCATAGGCATGGACGGCATGGACGCAAGTGTTCGGCCGGGCGACGACTTCTTCGCTTACGTTAATGGTAAGTGGGTTGAGACCACCGAAATTCCCGCGGATAAGGCGCGATACGGCACCTTTGATATTCTCAGGGATGAATCGCAGGAAAATGTCAAAGCCATTATCGAAGAGTCTTCAACTGGCGACTTCGCGAAAGGCACCGATGAGCAAAAGGTTGGTGATCTCTACCGTTCGTTCATGGACACGGACACCCGCGACGCAAGAGGCATGGAGCCGCTGCAACCGGAACTCGACAGGATTGACGCGATATCAAACTACGACGAACTGGCTGTTTATTTCGCCAGCGTTATGACGCGCAACCTGGACGCGCCGTTTAACATTGGTCAGGTAGCAGACTTCAAGAACCCGAAGCGGTACATGATCTACGCCGGCCAAAGCGGGCTCGGGCTGCCGGACAGGGAGTACTACTTCAAAGTTGACGAAGCCTCGGTCGAGCTTCGAGAAAAGTACGTCGAGCACATCGAAAAGATGTTTGAACTGGCAGGTTTCGACGATGGTGCAACAGCGGCCAAAACTGTCATGGCGCTCGAAACACGCCTTGCCAAACAGAACATGAAAAAGGAAGACGCGCGCAACTGGAGCAAGAACTACAACAAGGTTGCCCTTCAGGACCTGACCGAGGTTATGCCGAGCTTCAACTGGGACGGTTATTTGGCGGAGGCGGACCTGCAAGGCGTCGATGCCATCGTTATTTTCACAACGGACTATATGAAAGCCCTGGACGGCATCATCACTGACACCGACATTGTCACGTGGAAAACCTATCTGTATTGGAGCGCGGTGAACAATACGGCAGGCCGGTTGACAGTTGCTCTGGACAATCAAAATTTCGAATTCTACGGAAAGGCGTTATCGGGTACCAAAGAACAGCGCGCGATGTGGCGCCGCGGCGTGAACTCGGTGAACGGCATGCTCGGTGAAGTCGTCGGCAAGGTTTACGTCAAAGAGCAGTTTCCGCCAGAGGCCAAAGAGCGAATGCTCGCGCTGGTCGGAAACCTGGTCAACGCATACGAGAAAAGTATCAAAGAGCTGGACTGGATGTCGGACGAAACCAAGGCCGAAGCCCTCGACAAGCTGTCCAAGTTCACCCCAAAAATCGGCTATCCGGATGAGTGGCGCGATTACTCCGCATTGGACATTGAAGCAAACGATTACTATGGCAACGTGGAGCGGGCATCGCTCGCTGAATACAAGCGCTTCATGGACCGACAGGGTGGGCCGGTTGACCGGACCGAGTGGGGAATGACGCCGCAAACCGTTAATGCGTATTACATGCCACCGCTAAATGAGATCGTATTCCCGGCCGCTATTTTACAGCCACCGTTTTTCGACCTGGAAGCGGATGAGGCCGTCAACTACGGTGCGATAGGCGCCGTCATTGGCCACGAGATCGGACACGGGTTCGACGATACGGGTAGCACCTTTGACGGCGACGGAGTTATGCGTAATTGGTGGACGGACGAAGACAGAGCGGCATTCGAAGCGCGGACCGGAGTGCTTGTTGAGCAGTACAACGCGTTTCGCCCGTTCGACGATTTAAGTGTGAACGGTGAGTTCACGCTGGGCGAAAACATCGGAGACCTTGGCGGAATCAGCATTGGGCTGCTTGCCTATCAAATGTCGTTGAATGGTGAGGAACCACCAGTCATCGACGGCTTCACCGGCGTGCAGCGCGTGTTCCTGGGCTTTGGGCAGGTATGGCGCGGCAAGTATCGTGATGAGGCGCTACGCTTGCAGATTGAAACCAACCCGCACTCCCCGAGCCGATACCGCGCAAATGGATCGGTCCGAAACATACCGGAGTTCTATGAAGCGTTTGATGTCAGCGAAAGTGATGCGCTCTATCTGGCACCGGAAGACCGCGTCAAGATCTGGTAGACAAAGCACAACCCGGTAAGAAGGAGGGGCCTCTAATCGGGGCCCTTTCTATTTGTTCTCGCCGGCCGCTCGGCCTGTTGATAAGCGCTGCTAATTTCGTGCATCTTGTCTTCGATCCACGCCTGCACAAGCAGATTTGTTTCTCTCGGCTCCTGATCGGTGGCATCTATCGGTGGGCCAATACACAGGCGGACAGTGCCCGGTCGCTTGGTGAGTTCGCGCCGTTTCCAGAAATCCCCTGCGTTGTGGGCAACGGGAACAATCATGACACCGGCCTCCCTCGCGAGCGCTGCGCCACTGACACCATACTTGCGCGTCTTGCCCGGCGGCATGCGCGTGCCCTCTGGAAACACCGACACCCAGACGCCCTCCGCCAGCTTTTCTTTGCCTTGTTGAATGACCTGCTTAACGGCTCGAGTGCCGGAACCTCGATCGATCGCGATCGGGCGAAAAATAAACTGCAGAGCCCAACCGAAAAACGGTATCCACAAAACTTCGCGCTTGATAACCCAGGTCGAGCGCGGAAAGAATGGCACGTGACCGTACGTTTCAAGTGCCGACGAATGTTTGATCATGATGACGCTTGCGGTATCCGGTAAGTTCTCTTGCCCCTCGACGACAACCTTGAGGCCGCAAAAGAAATCGCCCGCCCAAAGCGTCAGGCGGCAGTAGCCAAGAACAAAGCCCCACAGAAAATCTCGTGGCGCCCAAAACAAGGGCAAGACAACAAGGCCATATACAAGTGCAGCGGTATAAACAAACGCGAGGAAAACCAGGGACCGAAGTGCACGGAACATAAACCTAGCGGGCCGCCAGCTGAGCGGCGGCGGCGGCCAGATCATCGAAAACCTCAACGCCGCCAAACTCCGGTGGCAGCTGTTTCGCTGTCATTGCGCCGTTGCCGGTACGCACAAGTATCGGTCGGGCAGCAACGGCGGCCGCAGCCTGAAGGTCTCGCAGGGAATCACCAATGACCGGTACGCCTTCCAGGGAAACGCCGTAATGACGGCCGAGCTCAAGAAGTAATCCAGGTTTCGGCTTGCGGCAGTCGCAATTATCGTCGGGCCCGTGCGGACAAACGACGATCCGATCGACCCGCCCGCCCGCGGCAGAAACCAGGTCGTGCAATTTCTGATGCATTGCCAGCAGAGACTCTTCATCGAACAACCCCCTTGCGAGGCCTGACTGATTGCTGGCTACCGCAACGGTGTATCCGGCGGTGGAAAGTTCGGCTATAGCCTCAATGCTGCCAGCCAGCGGCAACCACTCGTCAACAGACTTTACGAACTCGCTGGAGTCCTGATTGATCACGCCATCGCGATCGAGTATCACCAGTCTTTTTTCAGCCAGCTGCCCGTGCATGCCTAGCCGATCGAGAGTCGCGATATATCCGCGACCTCCAGAAACAGTGCGCGGAGCTCACCAAGCAAAGCCAGACGATTATTCTTGATGGCCTCATCGTCCGCCATGACCAGAACGTCATCGAAAAACCGATCGACCGGGTCGCGCAGATCAGCAAGCTCGTTAAGCGCTTCTGCGTAACTTCGCACGGCAAACAAAGGCCCAACCTTTTGCTGCGCGCTTTCGAGCGCACTAAAAAGAGCAAGCTCGGCATCGTCCTGCAATAGCTTCTTCTTCACACTCAAACCAACCGGATCGCCGGCCTTGCGCAGTATGTTGGCAATACGCTTATTGGCGGCCGCAAGACTCTCCGCCTGCTCGAGGCGTGCGAACGTCTGTACCGCCGCGAGACGCCGGTCGAAATCCAGCAATGAAGACGGCTGTCGAACCATGACGGCATCAAATGTCTCCGTCTTGAGGCCCGAGTCGCGATCCAGAAAGTAGCGGCGCAACCGGTCGCTAATGAAGCCGTAAACCTCTGCCACAACATCGTCATTATCAAGCTTGCCTCGCGGCTGTGCGTTAACGGCAACAGCGATCAGTGCTTTCAGATCAGCGTCCAGGCCGCCCTCAATCATTATTCGTACAATGCCGAGCGCCGCACGGCGAAGGCCAAACGGATCGCGATTACCGCTGGGCTTCTTGCCGAGCGAAAAGACACCGGCGAGCGTGTCGAGCTTATCCGCAGCAGCGAGCAGCTGGCCGTCTTGCGAGCCCGGGATCGCATCGCCCGCAAAGCGCGGCCGGTAATGTTCGCCGATAGCGGTGGCAACGCCTTCTGTTTCACCATCAGCGGCGGCGTAGTATCCACCCATTGTGCCTTGCAACTCCGGGAACTCTCCGACCATGCCAGTAAGAAGATCGCACTTCGCAATTGAGGCCGCTCGCTCTACGGTCGCAGCATTATGCTCCAGCGCCGACGCAAGCCATTTTGCGACTATGACAACGCGCTGACTCTTGTCGAATAAACTGCCAAGGCCTTGTTGATAAACCACTTCGCGAAGATCGTCCTCGCGACTCGCGAGGGATTTCCGCCGGTCGCTGTCCCAGAAGAAAGCAGCATCCGCGAGCCGCGGACGAATAACGCGTTCATTTCCGTCCCGTACCTGGTCCGGATCCTTGCTCTCAAGATTTGCGACCGTAATAAATTTCGATAACAGATTGCCGCTTTCGTCGGCGACCGGAAAATATCGCTGGTGTCCGGTGAGGGTTGAAATAACGGCCTCACGCGGCAGCTCAAGAAATTTGTCGTCAAAGCTTCCCAGCACAGGAACGGGCCACTCAACCAGTGCCGCGACCTCGTCGTACAGTGATTCGCCATCGACAACCCGGCCACCAGCGCGAGCAGCCTCAGCGTCGACGCCGGTACGAACCAGCTCTCTTCGGCGCTCGAAGTCCGCGATCACATAGCCGTCTTTTTCGAGCGTGTCGAGATAAACATCGGGCGATCTGATCGTAATCGGGCCCGACGAATGAAACCGGTGACCGCGAGTCTGGTTGCCCGTCTCGACTCCCATCACAGACGCGTTGATGACCGTCTTGCCATGCAGCATAACGATCCAGTGCATGGGGCGAACAAATTCCGCCTCGCCTGCGCCCCAGCGCATGCGGCGCGGAACCGGCAGAGCGCTCAGCGCGTTCTCAACCAGGCCGGGCAACAGCTCGGTAACCGATTTGCCTTCTTCAACGCTTTCGAACGCGAGCCACTCGCCCTTGTCCGTCTTGTTTGTGCCCAGCTTCGCAACGTCAACGCCACACTTTTTGGCGAATGCAGTTGCAGCGGGTGTTGGTTTGCCGTCGCCGTCGAAGGCGATTTTTACAGGGGGACCTTTTTGATCGACCTTGCGATCCTCCTGCCTTTCAGCAAGCTCCTCGACAAGTACCGTCAGGCGCCGCGGGCTCGCGAAAGTTTTGGCCTGGCCGTGAGACAAACGGACATCATCGATCCCGCCAATAAGTTTTTCACCGAAGGCCTCCATCAACGAGCGCAGCGCTTTCGGCGGCAGCTCTTCGGTGCCAATCTCAACGAGAAAATCTTCTGCTTTACTCATTTTGACGACACGCCCTTGGTGACAGACTCAACCATCGGAAAACCGAGCGCTTCACGACTCGCAAAATAGGCTTCACATATCGCGCGCGATAACGTGCGTACGCGCAGAATGTATCGTTGCCTTTCAGTAACAGAAATCGCCTGTCGCGCGTCCAGCAGATTGAAAGTATGCGATGCCGTCAGCATTTGTTCGTAAGCGGGTAACGTAAGGTCCAGACCAACAAGCCGCTCCGCCTCATGCTCTGCGTGATCAAAAGCGTTGAATAGCGCGTCGACGTCGGCCTCTTCGAAGTTGTATCGGGACTGCTCGACTTCGTTCTGATGATAAACGTCGCGGTAAGTAATGCGGCCGAGAGGCCCGTCAGTCCAGACCAGGTCAAAAATACTCTCGACGTTCTGCAGATACATGGCGAGCCGCTCGAGTCCGTAAGTAATCTCGCCAGTGACCGGGCGACACTCGAGCCCGCCGACCTGCTGGAAGTAGGTGAACTGCGTAACCTCCATGCCGTTGAGCCAAACCTCCCAGCCGAGCCCCCAGGCACCGAGCGTCGGTGACTCCCAGTTGTCTTCGACGAACCGAATATCGTGCACCGTCGGATCGAGACCGATAGTGCGCAAAGAGTCGAGGTACATTTCCTGAATGTCATCGGGCGATGGTTTGAGCACAACCTGATACTGGTAGTAATGCTGCAGACGAAACGGGTTATCGCCATAGCGCCCATCGGTCGGTCGGCGGCTGGGCTGAACATAGGCCGCGCTCCATGGCTCCGGCCCTACGGCACGCAAGAATGTTGATGGGTGAAAGGTGCCTGCGCCCATTTCCATGTCGTACGGCTGCATGATCACGCAGCCGCGCATCGCCCAAAACTCCTGCAGCTTGAGAATAAGGTCCTGAAAACTAAGGGTAGAGGTTTTGTCGGTGGTCATTCCGGTATCACGGAGGGGCTAAAGGCGCGAAGTATAACGGCTTCAGCTGAAAAAGGGTGCGCGACCTCCCTAGATGCACTATTATAGTGCGACACTAGGCGACACCGCACCAATATGGTGCGACCAAGTAGAGGAGAAGCAACGAAATCCTTTATTAAACAAATAGTTAAATTTAGCCCACATTGGCACATATCCTGCAACAAGCTCAGCTAACGGGCCGCGATGGGCGGCCCTCTTTATTATTGAAAAAAACCTGGAGGAAAGATCCATGAAGCCCGCAGAGGTTCTCGCCCTCATCAAAGATGCAGAGGTCAAATTCGTCGATTTTCGGTTCACCGACACGATCGGCAAAGAACAACACGTAACAGTGCCCGCCCACACCATGGATGAAGACGTGTTTGAAGACGGCAAAATGTTCGACGGCTCGTCGATCGCCGGCTGGAAAGGCATTAACGAGTCCGACATGATCCTGATGCCCGACCCGGCATCGGCTGTGCTCGATATCTTCACCGATGAGACGACCATGAATATTCGTTGCGCAGTCGTAGAGCCGGCAACGATGCAGGGTTATGACCGCTGCCCACGCTCGCTCGCTGAGCGCGCTCAGGCCTACCTCGAATCAACAGGCGTTGCCGATACGGCATATTTTGGGCCAGAAAATGAGTTCTTTGTCTTCGATAGCGTGAAATGGGACGACGGAATTCAGGGCGCGTTTTATTCGATTGACTCCGAAGAAGGCAGCTGGGCATCAGGACATAGCCACGAAAACGGCAACATCGGTCATCGGCCCGGAGTCAAAGGTGGCTACTTCCCCGTACCACCCGTCGATTCATTGCACGACCTGCGTTCTTCGATGTGTCTTGCGATCGAGGAAATGGGCGTAGAAACCGAGGTCCATCACCACGAGGTGGCAACCGCCGGGCAGTGCGAAATAGGCACTAAATTCAACACCTTGGTTCGTAAGGCGGATGAGGTGCAGATCATGAAGTACGCGGTGCACAATGTTGCCCACGCTTACGGAAAAACCGCAACGTTCATGCCGAAGCCACTGGTCGGCGATAACGGCAACGGTATGCATGTGCACCAGTCACTGTTCAAGGATGGCGAAAACTTGTTCTCCGGTGACGGTTACGGCGGACTGTCAGAAACGGCGCTTTACTATATTGGAGGCGTCATCAAGCACGCCAAGGCGATTAACGCTTTCGCCAACCCGGCAACCAACAGTTACAAGCGTCTGGTTCCGGGCTTTGAGGCGCCAACGATTCTGGCCTACTCCGCACGAAATCGATCCGCATCCATTCGAATTCCGTACATCTCAAATCCGAAAGGACGTCGCATCGAGGTGCGTTTCCCGGATTCAATGGCGAATCCGTATCTCGCATTTGCGGCGATGATGATGGCCGGGCTTGATGGAATCCAAAACAAGATTCACCCAGGTGATGCGATGGACAAAGATCTTTATGACCTGCCACCAGAGGAAGAGAAGGAACTGAAACTGGTTGCCTTCTCGCTGGACGAGGCTTTGGGCGCGCTCGATCAGGACCGCGACTTCCTGAAAGCGGGCGGTGTATTCAGCGACGATCTGCTCGATGCTTATATCGACCTCAAGATGGACGACGTTACTCGACTGAGAATGACGACGCATCCGGCTGAATTCGACATGTATTACAGCCTCTAACGGGCAAAAGTGTGAACCGGGCGGCACTTTGTCGCCCGGCTCCTACCCAAACTCACGATGACACTGCTATGCTAACCGCATGGAAACGCGAACGATTTTCATCCTGCTGGCATTGCTGGTCGCCGCAGGCGCATTTGCGGACGCCTACACGTGGACAGATGAGAACGGCGTCGTGCACTACTCGGACCGGCCGCATCCAGGGGCCACGCTTATTGAGCTCGGCGAGTCGAGCGTTCAGCGACCCGCCCCCAGAACACGCCCCGGAGCCACCGCACCGTCAACCGACTCGAATGACGAGCAAGATGCTCCGCAAGCAACCGGTTACGAAAGCCTTGAAATTGCCAGCCCCGCAGCCGAAGAAACGCTGTGGAACATAGAAGCCACACTGAGCGTAACGCTAGCGCTGACACCGGAGCTGAAACCGGGCCATCAGGTTCGGGTGTATTTCGACGGCACACCGAAGATGGTCGGCGGAACGCGCTTTCAGCTAGAGGAAGTCTATCGCGGCGTGCACAACCTGCAGGCGGAAGTGATCGACGAAACGGGCAAGCTGATAATTCGCAGCCGCCCAAGCCGGTTCTACGTCCAACAGAACACGGTAAACTAGACCAGCCCCGCAAGACCCGCGGCAGCGGTTCCGGCGGCGACGGAACCATCCATCAACACTCCCAAACCATTCTCGATTCGTTGAGCTCGGGCATTATTCTGCTTGATGAGCACCTTTTAATCGTCGGCTTAAACCCCGCCGCTGAAAACATCCTCGGCATCAGCCAGCACCGCTCGCAGGGCGCATCATTATTGCAACTGGTCGACGACGAACCCGAGATGCGCGACATCCTGGCGCGGGTCGTCGAAACCGGCGATCACTACGCCAATGAAATGCGACTTGCCCCGACCGAAGTACACAACGACGAACGAATCGTCGACTGCCGCGTATCCCCGGTTGAGGCCGGTGACGCATGCCTGCTCGTCGAAATCACAGATGTAACCCGGCGCACGCAAATCAGCCGTGAAAACGCGTTGCTCATTCAACACGGCGCCGGCCGCCAGATGATTCGGCAGCTCGCTCACGAAATCAAAAACCCGCTCGGCGGGATTCGGGGAGCGGCACAACTACTCGAGCGACAACTCGACGATTCCGAGCTCCATGAGTACACGGATGTCGTCATCAGTGAAACCGACCGACTTGCCGCACTGGTCGATACTTTGCTCGGACCCGGTGGGCCACCGAACAAACAACCCGTGAATGTTCACGAGCTACTCGAATACGTCATCAGATTGATAGAGGCCGAAGACCAAAGAAACCTGATAATCCGCAGAGAATATGATCCGGGTTTGCCAAGCATAGATCTTGATCGTGACCAGATAGTGCAGGCCTTTTTGAACCTGGTGCGCAATGCGATCGCCGCTCTTGACGGCCAAGGGACACTGACGCTGCGCAGTCGTGCAGTAACAAACTTTACGATCGGCGATACAAGACACCGTGTCATCGCGACCATAGAAATCGAAGACGACGGGCCGGGCATACCGGCGGCCATGCAGGACTCGGTTTTTTACCCGCTGGTTACGAGCCGACCGGACGGTACCGGCCTTGGTTTGCCGGCAGCGCAGGAATTACTTAGCCGCCACGGTGGACTGATCGAATTCGAAAGCCGACCGGGACGCACCGTGTTCTTTATTCGAATTCCGCTGGACCAAATTTCGGGCCAAAGTAATGAATAGTCGCCCACTCAATGTCTGGATCGTTGATGACGATCAATCTGTCCGCTGGGTGCTGGAAAAAGCACTCACACAAGCGGACATCGAAACGCGCAGCTTTGAGCGCGCAGAGCATTTGCTGGAAGCCATCGACAACGGCGCTCCTGACGTCCTGATAACCGATGTGCGCATGCCGGGCATGAGCGGCATCGCCCTGCTGGAAAGACTGCGGACAACACAGCCGGATCTGCCCATCATCGTTATAACCGCACATTCTGACCTGGAAAATGCCGTTGCAGCCTACAAGGGTGGCGCCTTTGAATACCTACCAAAGCCCTTCGACATAGATGAGGCGGTAGAGCTCGTCCACAAGGCAGCGCGAGCAACCGGCGCAGAACAAAGCGAAATTGCCGAGGCCCCCGGCGCAATAGCCTCAATGATCGGTCGAGCGCCTGCGATGCAGGACGTCTATCGTTCAATAGGCCGACTCGCAGGCTCCAGCATGACGGTCTTGATCACCGGTGAATCCGGAACCGGCAAAGAGCTCGTCGCGCGCGCGCTGCATGATCATAGTCCGCGAGCCAACAAAACATTCGTTGCATTGAACACGTCAGCGATTGCATCAGAACTACTCGAGTCCGAATTGTTCGGGCATGAAAAAGGCTCATTCACTGGCGCCGATTCGCGCCGTATTGGACGCTTCGAACAGGCGGACGGCGGAACACTGTTCCTCGACGAAATTGGTGACATGTCGCCAGCGCTGCAAACGCGGCTGCTAAGAGTTCTTGCAGAAAGCGAGTTCTACCGAGTAGGCGGGCAACATTCAATCAAGGTCGATGTGCGGGTGATCGCCGCGACCAACCAGGATCTGGCGAGAGCCGTAAAAGAGGCCCGCTTTCGTGAAGACCTCTTCCATCGTCTCAACGTTATTAGAATAAACACACCACCACTGCGGCAACGAAGCGAAGATATCCCATTGTTG
>JAJFKQ010000290.1 GCA_021773155.1 Woeseiaceae bacterium
CTCGTAATTTCAGACGGTCGAATATCGCTGGGTTTCCTGATCAACACGGTTAAGCTCCGATGGGTATCTCAGTATCAGACCTGTTCTAACGCGGAATTATTGCAACACTGGCAAGATCGCATAATGCTGGCCTGTTCATGAAGCCAGTGACCCTTTAGAGGAGGTGTTCAATTATCTGATCGTAGGAGGGATCGCGTATTTCTCCTGGGCACAGGGAGTAAAGTCGCTTAAAGAGCCGAAAATCTTGAAAAACGACGATTGGCGATGCCTTTCAGACGTCTCTGGCTATACCTACCCTTTGGCAAGTACGGTACAACATCTCAAGTGCTCATCGCTGACAGCAAATATCTCAAAAAATGTCGCGAAGTGGACAGCTAAAGTAATAACAATCGTCGATAATCTGTAAAATCGGACAAATGTAACAGGAATGAGCAATTCGCAAATTCGACAGGTGGCGTATTCCGAATGGGTAACATCGCGCTATTATTAAAGGCAATCACGACAATTAGCGACAGTTTAGGCGATATTTCAACTTGTCCTCGCTAGCCAGTCGATCATCAGCCTGTTCACGTCCGCGGGACGCTCTTGCTGACTCCAGTGCCCGCAGGGCTCCAGCATCTCAATAGTCAGGTCGGTGATCAGAGGCTTCATCGCCTCGATGTGCTCAGGTGCAATAAACACGTCGTCCACGGCGCCGATGAACAGAGTCGGGATGTTGATGACTTGATCGACTCCCTCGAGTGCTCGCCAATTTGTGGTCCAGTTTCGATACCAGTTAATCGGATTGGTGAAACCGGACTTCGTAAATGCATCGACGTAATAATCTCTCTCACTATCGGTCAACAACGGTTCGCCACCGGATTCCTGCTGCTCCATGACCTTCAAAAGATTCGGCACCTTCATTTGCGGCGGCAGTCGCTCAAACTCTGCCCGCGACATCTGGTTCTTGCGCATCATCATCTCAAAAAAATGCACAGGGTCTGCAGCGAATGCTCTGTCCGCTTCGTATGAGTCCTGAAAGTTCACGATGTAGAAATCATCGCCGAATTTCCGGCGCGTGAGTTCGATCGGCTCCACTGGCGATCGTGGGTGGTGTGGAATATTCAGCGTTATCAATCTCTCGATCCGGTCTGGCGCCAGCATCGCCATATGCCAGAGAGTCAATGCACCCCAGTCGTGTCCGACGAATGTTGCTCGTTCAATCTCGAGTGCATCGAGTAGACCCTGCAAATCGCCGATAACATTGGCCATGCAATACTGATCAACCCCGGCGGGCGCATCGGATCGGCCATAGCCCCGCATGTCCGGCGCTATCGCGCGGAAACCGGCGCTGGCCAACGCCGGCATCTGGTGCCGCCACGAAAACGCGAGTTCCGGGAAGCCGTGCACGAGAATTACAGCAGGCCCTTCACCCTCTTCATAAAGGGCCAGACGAATACTGTTGGTGCTCGCAAATTGTGGTTCGGGAAACATGGCGCTATTTGACAGCAAACCCTGTGGGATCGCAAAGTGACGCTATCCGACCAAGAAGCGGAGGGCAGTGATGATGCAGCGTTTCGTCATCTCGCTAATCCAACTGATCACGAATACATTCTTCCGACGCATCGATGTTGTTGGCGAGGAGAATGTCCCGAGCGAGGGACCGGTGATCTTTGCGGGCAATCACCCCAATGCGTTGATGGACGGCTGGTTGCTGATGGCCCGCTGCGGGCGCTGGCCGGTGCATTTCATGGCGAACGCCAAGCTCTGGAAGTACCGATTACTCGGACGCCTGTTGAACGCGTCGGGCGCTGTGCCGGTGTACCGGCATGAGGAGCACGACGGCAAGGTCGACAACAGCAAGGCGTTCGCCAAGCTGTATGAGGTTGTCGAGCGCGGCGACTGCATGGGCATCTTCCCGGAAGGGGTTAGTCACACTGAGTCGCAATTGACGAAACTCAAAACAGGAGCCGCTCGAATCGCCTTGTCCGTGGCAGAGCGCGGCAAAGTCAAAGTTACGATCATTCCCTGCGGACTCAATTACATGCATCGGCATCGCTTTCGCAGCCAGGTTCTAATCGAGTTCGGTGAGCCTATCATCGTGGACGGAGAGTGGATCGACGACTTCAAGAGTGATGAAAGGGCGACCGTGGTTAAGCTGACGGATTATCTTGCGGACGCACTTATCGCAGTCACCTTAAATGCGCCCGATTGGAGCACGCTACGTTTCGTTCAAGCCGCAAGGCGACTGTACAAACCAGCGGCGGCTACGCTCGTACCGAGTGAGTATGTCGAGCTGAATCGACGCTTTGTTGACGCCTATTTGAAAATGGCCGAAGAACCGGAGATGGTCGAATTTCGTAAGGCTGTCGATGACTATCAGTCGCGACTTGATGTTCTGGGCCTCAAGGATTATCAGTTGCGCACAAAGATCTCTGTGGGCAAGGCATTCCGCCGGCTCCTGGTTCGTTCAATTTCCCTGATGTTGTTGTTGCCGGTCGCCATCCCGGGTGTGCTGTTGCATCTGCCCGTCGGATGGTTAGCAGCCTATGTCGGTGATCGCTTCAGCTACGAGGAGGATGACATCGCTACCCTCAAGGTCTGCGCGTCAATGGCCTTATTGCCGATTCTGTATTTGCTGGCGGCATTTCTGATTGGCAATTACTTCGGTACGGTCTGGGCGATCGTGGCTGTCGTGGGCCTCATCATAAGTTTCTCCGCATGGATATGGGTCATCGAAGCACAGGCGACGTTGCTTGCTTCAATGGTGTCCATCCTGCGTCGAACACGATTACGTGCCGAGATTGAAGATCTGCACGTGACGCGGGCCGAATTAGTGGAGAAAGTCAGGTTAATGGTCGACCGTGGTTACGATCTGGATGAACCACGAATGTTTTCTGATCAGGACTTTGCGTCAACTGGCGTTATAGAATCGGACGAATGAGCGAACTATCACGATATTGACTGCAAGGTGCCAGGTATCGGTGCCATGAAACTGAAACCTGAATTCGTCAAAAAGGTGTAGTCACAGACATAATGGCAAATGATTGGCGCGACAAGTTGTTAGCTCTGCAGGCGGAACTTCAACGCGTCGCTGAAACCGGGGATGAGTCTGCTGCGGTTGTTGAACTCGATCAATCGAAGGTAGGCCGGCTATCTCGAATGGATGCGATGCAGGCACAAGCTATGGCGAAGGCGACGGGGCAGCGCCGCGAAGCAACCCTGGTCCGCATTACAGCGGCCCTCAAACGTCTCGATGATGGTGACTTCGGCCTTTGCCTGAACTGCGACGAGCCCATTAATCCCAAGCGTCTTGAGTTCGACCCGACCGCAACGCTTTGCATTGATTGTGCGAGCGCGGCTGAGAATAGTGATTTTCAGTGATTTTGCTTGTGTTTTACGTGTTTGGGCGCTAGTTTCCCCGTCAAGACGTTGATGGGGACGAGTAAGCAGCCCGATCAGGCCAAAGCGACCGGAGATCAGTGAAAGCTCCGGGCCTGACACTGCCGAATATCACCCCGGAGTCGCCA
>JAJFKQ010000030.1 GCA_021773155.1 Woeseiaceae bacterium
TGCGAGAGGTCCACAAAATCGCCGCCCTGGCTGAGGAAGGAGAGCACAAGCAGACCTTCATCCTGAGGGACGAGATTTCCGCTGGCGTCAAACGTAAAGGGTCCTCCATCGGCTCGGAACAGCTCGCCGCTTGGGCCAACAACCTGGCCGGCGGCTGGAGTGCCGATAAATCCTGTATTGTCAAAAAGAATCTGATCCGGGATTCCGTCACTCGGGCCAGTGTCATTTGGATTTGGCGCGAACCGGGCGTTTCGACTCGCCCAGTCACGCTCCGAAGCATTCGCGGCCTCCGACCGATCCCAACTGGCGTTGAAATAGACATTGCCTCGACCGTCACTAATATTGGATCCGCCGCTAACACTTAGCAGATACCGTTCTGCGTCACCGTCCCCGGCACCACCGATCTGGCTGTCGAAAGTCAATCCTTCAAAGTTTTTCTTTGTGATCAGATTCACCACGCCGGATACGGCATCTGCGCCGTACACGGCTGACGCGCCGCCAGTGATCACTTCGATACGCTCTATCATTGAGCTCGGAATCGTATTTATATCTACAGCCGCACTACCCGTTCGACTACCTACATGTCGCCTGCCGTCAATCAGCACGAGGGTTCGATTGATACCCAGGCCACGCAGATTCAGAAAATTCGTTCCAGCTTCCTGCGCATCGTCGGTTGTATTCACGTTTCCCGCTGTCTGGGTCGCTCGGATCGCCGGCATTTCGTTTAGAATGTCGGCCAGCCGAACATCGCCGCTAAGCGCCATCGCCCTCGCGTCGATCACAGTCACAGGCGTCGGAGTGTCGGTACCACTGCGGGCTATCCTTGAGCCAGTTACAACGACCTCTTCAAGAATCGCTGCTGCGGGGTCATTGTTGCTCGTCGTTTGATTCTGGTTCGCCGACGTCTGGTTCTGTGCCATCAGCACCTGACTCGACGCCGGCTGGTATTTTCCCGGCTCCTGATCCTCGTCGGTCACGAGAATAGTATCGTTCGCTGTGACTGCATATTCGAGGCCAGTATCGGCCAACAATAATTCCAATGCGTCCTCGGGCTCGTATGTTCCCACTACCACTTGTGCGTCTTTGTTCTTGACGACTTCGGTAGAAAAGAGAATCTCCCGATCGCTCTGGCGTGCGAATTGATGAAGCGCGCTTCCGAGTGGCTGTCCATCGATATCGAACTTGACCGGATCTGCGATCACCTCGTCGGCGCCGAAGGCGCTGCTCAATACTAGCAAGGTGATTATGATACTGCGCAAAATTATTATGGCTGGTCTTACAACGATCGTTTGTAACATGACGTCCCCCATTTGATGACTTGGCTTCGGCCTATTAATCGGCCGTCAACCATTAAGACGTCATGTTTCAGGCGATCCGCCAGCTAATTACCAAACTATGATCGTTATTGCCCTCACTCCGCTTTCAATAGGATTCGATTTTTCGAGACGCGCTCAGCTCGTAATGGATAGTACGTCTCCAACGCCTCAGCGAAATTCGCTTGCTGCCCGGTGCGGAACATGCCATTGATCCCCTGCATGCCCAACACCGTTCGATCCAGCACGATCTCTGTCGTACTGTAGCGATTCATCTCAGCGACGACCTCGGCAAGTGGCGCATCTTCAAAGAACGCACGCCCTTCCCGCCAAATGGTGGCGTGTTCAACATCAGTCTCTGCAATTTTCGGCATATTCGTCGACGCCAGTGCGGTCGTTAGCAATTGCTGACCCGCGGTTAGACGCACCGCTGTCGGTTGCGTGGAAGGGCCATTAAGGTTGGTGCCTAGCGGTGCGTCTGCCATGACTTCCACTACACCCTCCACTAGCGTGACCTGCACATCCTGGCCATCTAATCGAACGTCGAACACCGTGCCAATCGCGGTGATGCGCTGTTCTCCGGCGACAACGACAAACGGTCTATCCGCATCTTTTGCGACGTCGAAGAGGGCCTGCCCTTGCAAAAGCAGAACCCGTCTCTCTTGCTCGGAGTAGTCTACTCGCAGGCGAGTATTTGTATTCAAGATAGCAATGGTGCCATCCGCCAGATTCATTGTAGAACGTTCGCCCACCGCCGTTGCATATGACGGGCCCAAGTCTTGCCCCGAGGTTAAATAGTCTGTTTCGCGAATGTCTGTAAAAAATAGCGCGGCAACAAGTACGCTGGCAGCGGCGGCTATACCAAGCCCCCAGTTCTTGGCAGAATATTTCTGTCTGGCTGGTGGTGATGCGGCGTTCAGAGCCGCCTCGCGCATGGAGCGAATCTCCGGTGCCTCGTGCGCAGACCGAAGGCCACCAAGCACCGTTTGTAAATCATCAAACTGCCGCTGATTCTCAGGCGAATCCTGACGCCAGCGCTTGAATGCGTCGCGTTCTGTGTCAGTGCAATCCGGTGCGCGCAAGCGCGCATCCCAATCGGCCGCGTCTTTCTGTGTGCTCTTTCCCAAGGTGTTACTCACTGTTTTCGTCCCAAACGTCGCAGCAACAATTTGTTGGCGCGCGCCATGTGTTTTTCCACTGTACTGATTGGCATCTCGAAGCGTCTCGCGATCTCCGTTTGCCGGATATTCTCAAAGTGATACAGCACAAAGATATGCCGTGTGCGTTCCGG
>JAJFKQ010000291.1 GCA_021773155.1 Woeseiaceae bacterium
CTTGATCATGCCGATAGTGACTTCGAAAAGCGGTTTCAGGTGAGTGTCGATCAACCAGTCGAGCCTTTCGCTCGGATAACTTGCCTCCTGAATCATCACTTTGTGCAATGCGGGATGTTTTTTTGCGTAATTGACGTAGACACAGATGAGCGCAGACATGCGTTTCTTCGGACACATGCTTCTGTGTTCTTCCACGGCCTTGCCCAGCGACAGTGTGAAAGCGCTGAACAAGTCGTCTGCGGCAGCTCGCCAGAGCTGGTCCTTATTCTTAAAGTGATAAGTTATCAGTGGGTGATGAACACCGGCACGTTCTGCGATGTCACGAGTGGATGTGCCCTTAAAGCCATTCTCGGAGAAGGCCTCTATGGCGGCATCGAGGAGTTTTTGTTGGGTAACCACACTGCGTTGTTGTTGTTTTCGCGCCGGTTGTTCCGGCTGCAAGGCGATTTCTTGTGACACTTTTTTTCCCGAACTGGAATGAGCCAGTTAACCATAACGGGATTTATGCACTTGGTCTAGTTTGGGAATATTTTACCACGTAGACAATAAGATCGTACCGAGTTATTCGAGCGCAAACATCATGCGTACACCGACGAGCTTCTCGATCAGCGTCCCGTTCTCGACGACCGGTTCGAACTCCCATTTTTCAACGGCCTTTATGGCTGCATTGACGAAGGCATCGCCTGGTTCGGAGGTGCGAACGGCAACGTCCCTGACGCTGCCATCGGTCGTTACGATGAACACCACATCGACCCAGCCGGACAGGTTGCGGCGTTGCGCTGCTCGAGGGTATTTCGGCGCGACATATTTAATTCGGTTCAGGGAGCTGACAGGGGCGGGCTGCAGACTTTGCGCGGCTTCTGGAATCTGTGGCTCCGCATCGGCAACGGACTCTTCATTACTCGTTGCAGTCTGACTCTCAGCGGCCAAGCGTTCCGCCTCAGCTTGCCGATCTGCTTCGGCCTGGCGTGCGGCCTCAGCCTGGAATGCGAGCTTGCCGGCGATAACGCTCAGTCCCTGGCGGGCAGCGGTGTTCCCGGAATCGTTCGACAAGACGAGTTCGTAGTAGTAGCGAGCATTGTCATTCGCCGGACTCAAAAGGTCGCCGGCATCCAGTCTGTCAGCCGCTCTTGCGAGTACATCGTCAACTTGTTGTTCGCTGCGCGCGGTACTGAGTTCGGCGGCGATGGTGTCAATTTCTGTGGTATCGGAGACATCAAGATTGCGCGCGGCATTCAATGCCGACGCCGCGTCTTCGAAGCGGTTTTCACGCACAGCTACGCGTGCCGCGTCGAGACGTCCACGCAATCGCATCTGTGCCAGTTGCGCATTCAGGAATGGCAGACGCGCGTTTTGCGGATCAACGGTTGCTACCCGTTGCAACGCCGCACCTGAATCATCAAGTCTCGATTCGAGCATCGCAGATTCGGCTAAGCCGAGTGCTTGTCCGATGACTGCATCCAGTTCGGCTGCTAACGGTGCTTCATCGAGCACTACATCAGTCTCAGCGAAAGAAGGTGTGCCAAGAGTTTCTGCCGGCGGTGTCGCTTGAGGTTCGTCCGAGCCACTCATGAACCAGAATAGCGCGCTCACAGTGACTACGACAGCGGTGGCAGCGAACCCTAAAATCCTGGGATCGCGGAACAATGAAGCACTAACTCCGGCGATGGGTTCTGATTTCTTATTAGACGAGAATTTCTTGCTGATGGACCTGATCAGTCTTGTCACGGTTGGAGGGTCCGACGGTTCCGGAGCAGGTTTCGGCGCTGCTTTGGCAACGGGCTTCGGTCCCGGTTTGGCTACTGGTACAGGTTTTGCCACCGGCTTCGGCGCTGGCTTGGCCGCCGGTTGCGTGGCTGCTGGAATGCCTTTGGACTTAAATGCAGCGTCGGGCGCCTCGAGATGATGTTTGACCGACGATTCGACTGCGAGACGCGCACGTCCAGGTGATACTGGCTTCATAAGGAAGCGATACACTTTGCCGCGGTTGATAAGGTCCATCAGCATTTCACCGTCATCACGACGTCCTGCAACGATGGAGACCAGGCGAGGTGATCCCATGCGTAAATGCTGCGTCAATTGTTCAATTTTTTCACCGACCATCGCCGCATCGACGACCGCGACACCAATCTTGTGCTTTCTAATAGCTTCGTTGGCCTGACCCAGCGTGTTGGCGTAATACACCCTGTGCATACCGCGCGATGAATCCTTGATGGTCTCGAGAAACTCCTGATCTTTGGTTAGTACCAGGATGTCGACCGCGCGAGGGCCTACGGTCACGGCCGCCGCAACTTTCTTTGGGTCCAGTAGAGGCATCCGCCCTGTGCCATCGCTGATAATGGTCGAACCGTTTTCGGATGTTTCCACGACGACATGTTCGGCCGACATATCCACGCTTGCTGTCGTGTCGTTCGCTGATTCCGCGAGTGCCATCAAACGCATTTGACGTGTCGCATTTTCAACGAGCTTGAGTAGTCCATCACCCGTGACGGCGCCGCTCACAACCTGGAATACTTCCTCTTCGCTGACCAGTGCCTCGATGTCGGAAGTTTTATCACCGGCCAGCAATATTCCTATCGTATCCGGTGATCGCTTTTTTGCTTCACGAAGTGCGTCGAGCCCGCTCATGCCAGGTAAATCATGGGCCGATATAATTACATTGATCGGAGTCTCGACTAACGTGTTGAGGGCTTCGCTTCCGCTGGTTACACAGTGCACCGTATAGAGGTCATTGAACCCGGAACTGAGATTGTCCAGAGCGCTTTGCTCACTATGCAGCAACAATACCTGTGTTTTGTATTCGTCCAACGGCACTTCGCTTCCTCCAAAGTCTTATGTCGAATCGCTCGCGCGGTCCTACGTCAAAGGAGTATAGCGTTGGGTTCTAGCGGGATTGTCATCCGTCCGCGACAGAATGTTGGAACTGTGACGCGGCGCACAGTGGAAGTGCCGGGCGCATCACGTTTGCGGCGCTCTGGGCGTCAGGAGGCGAACTTTGAATTAATCACTGGAGCCGCGATTATCGATCTCCGATTTCAGGGCCGCTATGGCATCATCAAGTGACATAACTTCCTGTTTTTTCGAGCCGAGCCGGCGAATTGCGACAGTGCGATTTTCGAGCTCACGCTGGCCTACCGCGAACTGTACCGGCACTTTCGCAACGCTGTGTTCGCGAACTTTGTAAGAGATTTTTTCATTGCGAAGATCTGTCTCAGCTCGCAGACCCGCCGCACGCAGTGCGGCCTCAATTTCAGATGCGTACTCGTCCGCGTCTGACGTAATGGTCAGCACTTTGACCTGTACCGGTGCGAGCCACAACGGCAGGTTGCCGGCGTGGTGTTCGATCAGAATTCCCATGAAACGCTCCAGCGAGCCGAAGATCGCACGATGCAACATGACTGGTAAATGCTTTTCGCCGTCTTCGCCGATGTACGCAGCACCGAGTCGCCCTGGCATGTTGAGGTCAACCTGCAAGGTGCCGCATTGCCAATCCCGGCCGATGGCGTCACGCAATACGAACTCGAGCTTGGGCCCATAAAATGCGCCTTCACCGGGGTTGTGAGTGTATTCGAGATTGGCTACTTCAAGTGCTTTCACGAGTGCCGCCTCAGCTTGATCCCAGACGGCATCTTCGCCGACACGAACCTCCGGTCGATCGGCAAACTTGATACGAACATCGTCAAAACCGAAAGTCTTGTAGATTCCGAGTATCAGATCGCAAACGGCAATCGACTCTTCAGTGATCTGCTCCGGTGTGCAAAAAATATGAGCATCGTCCTGAGTAAAGGCACGTACTCGCATCATGCCGTGCAGAGCGCCCGACGGTTCGTAACGATGACATTTTCCGAATTCAGCGAGCCGCACCGGCAGATCGCGATAGCTGGTGATGCCTTGTTTGAAGACCTGCACATGGCCTGGGCAATTCATGGGCTTGATCGCATAAACGCGACCGTCGACAGTCTCTGACGTAAACATGTTGTCGCCAAAAGCCGCGTTGTGGCCGGACTTCTCCCACAACGCTTTCGCCATAATTTCAGGGGTGTTGATCTCCTGGTAACCGGCTTCGTTCTGTTTTTGCCGCATGTACCCGATCAGCGACTGGAACACAGACCAGCCTTTCGGATGCCAGAAGACGGCGCCGGGCGCTTCTTCTTGAAAATGGAATAAATCCATTACGCGTCCGAGACGGCGGTGATCACGCTTTTCGGCTTCTTCGAGCATGTGCAGATGTTGGCGTAACTGTTTGTCGGTTGACCACGCGGTGCCGTAAACACGCTGCAGCATTTCATTGTTGGAATCACCGCGCCAATACGCGCCTGACACATGCGTTAACTTGAATGCCTTGCCGAGCTTTCCGGTTGATGGAAGATGCGGGCCACGGCAAAGATCGATGAACTCACCCTGACGGTACAAAGTCAGGTCTTCCTCTGACGGAATGCTCTCGATAATCTCAGCTTTATACGTCTCGCCAATGCCACGAAAGAACTCGGCTGCCTTGGCGCGCTCCCATACTTCACGCTCGATCGGATCGTCACGATCAACGATTTCCTTCATACGCGCCTCGATGGTTTCGAGGTCTGCATCGGTAAACGCTTCCGCGCGAGCGAAGTCGTAGTAGAAGCCATTTGCGATAGCTGGTCCGATGGTTACCTGTGTCTCTGGCCACAATTCCTTGACTGCCTCGGCAAGGACGTGAGCCGCGTCGTGGCGTAGTAACTCCAGTCCGTCATCTGAATCACGGGTGAGGATCTCAAGCTGCACATCGTGCTCAATCGATCGGTTGAGGTCCCAAAGTGCTCCGTCCACGCGCACGGCCACTGCGGCCTTGGCAAGGCCCGCACCTATGCTCGCTGCGACATCGGCGCCACTGACTGCTGCATCAAATTGACGCTCGGATCCGTCAGGTAAAGTGATTTTCGGCATATTTCATCTACTAATGGTGTGTGGGACGGGACGGCGCGATATTGTACGCGAAATGCCCCGCGGATAAACAAGTTCGAGTACAATAGCGCCCCTTCCAATTTCACCCAGTCAAACTTCCATGAGCGAAACCGAACCGCGGGATTTCATCCGCCAGATCATCCACGACGACCTTGAGTCCGGGAAGCACGAGCAAATTGTCACTCGCTTCCCGCCGGAGCCGAATGGTTATCTCCATATCGGTCATGTCATGTCGATTTGTCTGAATTTCGGGGTCGCTGCTGAGACTGCCGGCCGGACTTATTTGCGGTTCGATGACACCAATCCGGGCAAGGAGAGTGAGGAGTACGTCGAGGCCATCGAGCGTGACGTACACTGGCTCGGATTCGACTGGGAAGATCGATTGACTCACGCGTCGGACTATTTTGAGCGACTTTATGATGCAGCCGTTACCCTGGTGGAATCGGGTGTGGCGTACGTGGACAGCCTGAGCGCTGATGAGATTCGCGAGTATCGCGGCACGCTCACCGAACCGGGAAAGAACAGTCCCCACCGGGATCGTAGCGTCGAGGAAAATCTCGAGCTGCTGACCGGAATGCGAAACGGAGACTTCGCTGACGGCGAACACTTATTGCGCGCCAGGATCGACATGAGTTCGCCGAACATGAATCTGCGCGACCCAGCGCTGTACCGTATTCGGCACGTTACGCATCAACGCACTGGTGACAATTGGTGCATCTATCCGATGTACGACTTCGCGCATACATTGTCCGACGCTTTTGAAGAAATCACTCATTCCTTATGCACACTCGAATTTGAAGATCATCGTCCGTTGTACGACTGGCTCCTGGATCGCCTGAAGCCCGCGCACCGGCCGCGCCAAATCGAATTTTCACGTTTGAATCTCGCCTTTGCCATCACCAGCAAGCGCAAATTGAACGCGTTGGTCGAGGAGGGCATTGTTGAGGGTTGGAATGATCCACGCATGCCAACAATCGCCGGTATGCGGCGGCGCGGTTATCCGGCGGCCGCATTACGAGAGTTTGTAAAACGTGGCGGCGTTACAAAAAAGGACAAACTGATCGAGATGGGCGTACTTGAAAACTGCATTCGTGAAAATCTCGCCGATGATTCAGAGCGTCGTATGGGCGTGTTGCGACCGCTAAAGGTGGTGCTGACTAACTACCCCGAAGACAAAGTCGAGATGATGGAGGCGATGAATCATCCTGGTCGTCCCGAGCTCGGCACTCGTGAAATGCCGTTCTCGCGTGAGCTGTGGATTGAGCAGGACGACTTCATGGAAGATGCGCCGCGCAAATTCTTTCGCTTGAAGCCGGACGGAGAGGTTCGCTTACGTTTCGGTTACATCATTCGCTGTGATGAGGTCATCAAGAACGAGGCGGGTGAGGTTATCGAGCTTCGCTGCAACTACGATCCGGATACGCGCAGTGGTGCGGGGACCAGTGATCGCAAGGTCAAGGGAACGATTCATTGGGTTTCTTGTGAGCATGCTGTTGATGCCAGCGTTCGACTCTACGATCGATTGTTTACTGCAGCGAATCCGAACTCCGCAGACGATTTTCATGCCGTCTTGAATGCGAGCTCATTAGAGACAGTTGATGCCAAGCTGGAACCTTCGCTTGCCAATCCAGAATCTGGCAAGCCGGTGCAATTCGAGCGACTCGGTTACTTTTGCATCGACAGTGAAGAGCAT
>JAJFKQ010000292.1 GCA_021773155.1 Woeseiaceae bacterium
GATGTTGTTCGTATTCATGCCTCGAGCGGAACGACCGGTAAGCCGACCGTCGTCGGCTACACCAAAAATGACATCGACATGTGGGCAACGGTTGTTGCGCGATCGATACGTGCCAGCGGCGGTGGCCCGGAAGATCTGATCCACGTGGCGTACGGTTACGGCCTGTTTACAGGTGGACTGGGTGCGCACTATGGCGCCGAGAAACTCGGTGCAACTGTCATCCCGATGTCGGGCGGGCAGACACCCAGGCAAGTTCAGCTCATCCAGGATTTCAAGCCCGACATCATCATGGTGACGCCGTCCTACATGCTCAATATCGCCGATGAGTTTGAACGGCAGGGTCTGGATCCGGCTAAATCGTCGCTCAAAGTTGGCATCTTTGGTGCCGAACCGTGGGGCGAATCAATGCGCAAGGAGATTGAGGAGCGCTGCGGGCTGGATGCGGTCGATATCTATGGTCTATCGGAGGTCATCGGTCCCGGTGTCGCCAACGAGTGTATCGAGACCAAGGACGGGCCTGTTATCTGGGAAGATCATTTCTATCCTGAGATCGTCAACCCCGAGTCGGGGGAGCCTGTGGCAGATGGTGAGATGGGTGAGATCGTGTTTACGTCGCTGACGA
Source organism: Woeseiaceae bacterium (assembly GCA_021773155.1). Classification (GTDB taxonomy): domain Bacteria; phylum Pseudomonadota; class Gammaproteobacteria; order Steroidobacterales; family Woeseiaceae; genus UBA1847. Next base: position 623 of record JAJFKQ010000292.1, read on the forward strand.
AGGAGGCTCTGCCAATCATTCGTTATCGCACGCGGGATCTTACAAGGTTGCTACCCGGTACCGCTCGCACGATGCGACGCATGGAGAGGATCACCGGTCGTTCAGATGACATGCTGATCATCCGCGGTGTCAATGTATTCCCGACGCAGATCGAGGAGCGTGTTCTGGCCGTACGTGCTCTTACACCGCATTACCAAATTCGCGTTTCTCGAGATGGCAAGCTCGACGTCATCACCGTCAAAGTTGAAAAAACTGCAGCGGCGAAGGACGCCGAATCGGTGACGGTCGCGAGCGAGCTGAAAAAAGGCATCAAGGACTATGTCGGTGTCAGCGCGACTATCGAGGTTTGCGAGCCGGGCGAAGTCGCTCGCTCAGAAGGCAAGGCTGTGCGCGTTATTGATGAACGCGGTTGTTGACCTGTCCGCAGTAAACCGGGAGTCGATGCGCCATTGTTACCGGCGCAGCCATGCCATCACACCAACCATCACTCGTTGGAAGGGTGTCAGTTCCTGCATTAATTCAGGAATGAATCGAAGCAGTCCGTTGAGAATTTCCTCGGCTAATCGATCAGCGTGTTTCATATCCTGACCGCGTGTATGAAGCCAGCCAAGATAGGTAAAGCCGCGGATCATGAGAAACGCCGGAAACGCCTCAAGGTCAGCGTCGCTCATATCGCGCTCGCTGCGATAGCCCTCGGTGTAGGCGATCACCAGGTCGTCGAAGAAGGGTTGGTTGATTTGCGGAAATAACGATGTGGTCATCTCGAATAAATACCAACCGAAGCCGCAATCGTCGAAATCGATCAGGCTCAGCTCGCCATCGTGCACCAGAATGTTCTCCGGCAGAAAGTCCGCGTGGATCAAGCCGTAGTTCTCTGGCGTCTTGCCGAACTTCTTCAGGAACTCGCCCAGCACCAGGCGTGCTTTCATTATTTCCCGTTTCTGTTTGGGTGTGATTGCCGGGTGCTCCCAGAAGCGCCCCATGACCGGGTTCTCACCCAGCAGGCCAGCTTCATTCCATGAGCGTCGCTCGAATCCCTCCGGTTTCTGCCAGTTCTCCGACTGATTGTGCACTCGCGCTGCCAGTGTACCGAGACGCTTGAAGCGATCACAAAACTCGACCCGCATGCCGTTCTCAACCCGGCCCAGGTTGTTAAACAGATTGCCCGGCAACCATTCGAGCAGATCACATTGGCGAGAATCCGACGCCGCCCCAACGTGTACGAACAAATCGCCGTTCTCTGCCGGTATAACCGCCGGCGTAGCGATTCCGGCTTCTCTCAGCGCACGCATCCAAACGAGCTCCGACTGCACGGCCGCGTCACTGTTATTGCCGGGCCGGTGTACGCGCAGTACAAAACATTGGCCGTCTGCAGCGGTAACCTTAAACACGGTATTTTCCCGATGCTTGATGACATCGAGATCCGCATCATCAAGTCCCCAATGAGACAGCGCCAGATGCGCCAGCTGGATGATGGGCTGCAGGTGGGCTTCATCGGGCGAATTACTGCCGCCCCCCATAATTTCGTTCATCGCCTGCAAAAACCAGACGCAGGCATTTTCCACGCGCAGCAGTAATTCGTCGCAGTACTCGCGATCAATCAGCAAGCCCGGTTTGAATTGAATCACCGATTGGTCGAACCCGGCGACGAACGCCCACACGCCGTTTTCATACAGTGCTCGCATCATGCCAAGGCCGGTGCTCTCGTCCGCGAACTTCAGCCCCATAACGAGACCCTTGTGGTGAATCTCCTCAAGAAACGGGAAGCGCTCCGCAAGCACCTGAAGCCCGGCCAGCAAATAGTCTGCCTGGACGTTGACGTTCGCGAGGGTTGCGGAATCACTGCAAATTTTCAGTGCGTGCAGGGCAACCACACATCCAATATCGGATCCGCCAAATGTTGATACGTGGCCCCATCCGTTTTCGTGCAGCCAACGCCCGGCGGGCTCGCTGAGAACGGTTGCCGCGATCGGGTAAAGGCCACCCGATAACCCCTTGCCAGTCACGAGAATATCCGGTGCCACACCCCAGTGTTCCACACCCCACAGCCGACCAGTTCGGCCGAGGCCGGTCTGAACTTCGTCAGCTACATACAGGGTCCCGAATTCTTCACACAGTGATTGCACTCCGGGCAGATAATCATCGTTCGGCAGCGGAAAACCTGAAGTCGCCGGGATCGTCTCCATCAACACTGCCGCGACATCGCGCCCGCTCAAC
>JAJFKQ010000293.1 GCA_021773155.1 Woeseiaceae bacterium
CAAAAACAATACATCGGCAAGCTGATGCGCCATATCGACCCGGAACCACTCCGTGCGGAAATGGCAAAGCTGCGCTGTTAACTATGGTGGTAGAATTTCGCGATGAGCAAAGATGTCGGCATTATCATGGGTTCCCGTTCAGACTGGGAAACGATGCAACACGCAACCGGGGCACTCGACGAGCTCGGCGTGAGCTACGAGGTCAAAGTCGTATCGGCACATCGCACGCCCGACTTGCTGTTTGAATATGCTGGCTCTGCGGTTGAACGCGGTTTGAAAGTGATCATCGCCGGTGCCGGTGGCGCTGCGCACTTGCCGGGAATGGCAGCATCCAAAACTCGCTTGCCAGTCTTCGGTGTGCCGGTACAGTCCAAAGCGCTTAACGGCATGGACTCGTTGCTCTCTATTGCTCAGATGCCGGCAGGCATCCCCGTCGGCTGCATGGCGATCGGTCTTGCGGGTGCCGTGAACGCAGCGCTGCTCGCCGCCGCCGTCCTTGCAAACAACGACGCAGCGATTGCTGCGTCCCTGGATGCGTTCCGCAAGAACCAGACCGACAAGGTTCTGGGCGACAGCGACCCGACTAGTGGTCCAACACATGGTTATTGATGGATTCAGCGGTCTGTGAAGCGGTTGAGCGCTAGGCGCACCTCGCCGGTAATGGCTGGCCCTTGCCAAGAGGTGAAACAACGCGGGCAACCACTTCACAGACCGCCCGAAGGGAGCGATCCAGGTAATCCAATACGGCGTTACAGTCCTTGTAAAGGACTCGCCATTCCCTTCGGACTGTGCCTTGTCTTGGATTACCTGGATCGCTCTGAACCCATCAATAACCATGTGTTGGACCACTAACCATGCGTATCGGTATTATCGGCGCCGGGCAACTCGGTCAGATGCTGGGCTTCGCCGCTCGTGATCTCGACATCGAAGTTCGTTACGTCGACCCCTCCGATAACCCGCCCGCCGCTGAATGCGGCAAAGTGATTCAATGCGCCTTCGATGACCCCGTCGCGCTGGTCGCGTTGGCCGATACCTGCGACGTCATCACTTACGAGTTTGAAAACGTACCGGTCGCCGCACTGCAACACATTGAAGGTATTGCCCCGGTTTACCCGCCGGCGGCTGCGCTGGGACATTCCCAGGATCGCCTCGACGAGAAAAAACTCTTCGATAAACTGGATATCCCGCTGCCCGGCTATCACGCGATCTATACACGCGACGATATGGACGTAGCTGCCAACAAACTCGGGTTACCGATGGTCATCAAGACACGTCGATTCGGTTACGACGGCAAGGGGCAGTTTGTCGTCAAACAAGCTGACGATCAGGACGCTGCCTGGGACGAGCTGGGCGGCAAGGCGCTGATCGCCGAACAGTGGGTTCCGTTCGACTACGAAATATCCTGCATTGGCGTCCGCAGTATTAGTGGCGAAGTTGCCATTTACCCGCTCAGTCGCAATGTTCATGCCGACGGCGTCTTGCGCACCTCACGATCACCCGTCGACGCACCCGAGCTGGTAGCAAAAGCATCCGGCTACGTACACCGTCTTCTGGACCACCTCGACTACGTCGGTGTGCTCGCGCTGGAGCTTTTCGTGATCGACGACGAACTGCTCGCCAATGAATTCGCGCCACGCGTCCACAACTCCGGGCACTGGAGCATCGAAGGTTCGGAAACCAGTCAATTCGAAAATCACTTACGCGCGGTCCTCGACCTGCCGCTGGGTTCAACGGCCGGCACAGGCCATGCCGGTATGGTCAACCTCATTAGTGAGATTTCTGACGCCACGCGCAGCCTCTATATTGGTGTGTTGCACGACTATGGAAAAACACCCCGAGCGGGCCGCAAGCTCGGCCATGTTACCGTCGTCGCAGACACCGCGGAACAGCGCGACACACTTGTTGGAATAATTGACAATAGTGTGACGTAGTCCGCCCGACTTGTTGAGAACACGGCAGCACCGGTGCGGTCAAAAAGCAGGTAAACTCAATCGTAGCTATGTCTTACCTTGAACATTTCGAGCTATCGGAGCAGCCGTTTGGGCTGACGCCCGACCCTGAGTTCCTTTACTGGAGCAAACAGCACGCGCGCGCGAAAGCTTATATGGAGTCAACCATTTGGCTGGCCGACGGCTTTGTCGTCATTACAGGCGAAATCGGCTCCGGCAAGACAACGTTACTGCAGTCTTTTCTTTCCGAACTTGATGACGAAGTACTTTACGCCGTAGTTTCACAAACGCAGCTGACACCAACACAATTCCTGCAGGCCGTTCTTACCGAATTTGGCTTCAAACCATTCGACAAGCGCAAGGTCGAACTGCTGGACATGCTCAACATGTTCCTGATCGAGCAATACACGAATGGCAAGAAGGTTGTACTGGTTGTTGACGAAGCGCAGAACCTGACCGCGAAAGTACTCGAAGAGATTCGCATGATCTCTGGCATCGAGACGCACAAGGAAAAGGTATTGCGCATTATTCTGGCCGGCCAGCCAGAACTCAAAGAGACGCTCGATTCGGATGGATTGAAACAACTGGCACAGCGCGTTCGTCTGCGCTTTCACCTCGGCCCGCTCGATCGTCGGGAGACGCGAGAATACGTCGAGCGACGACTATCGATTGCTGGGCGGAAGAAAGCAGGCCTCTTCGCTGATGACAGCTTTGATGTCATTTATCGGTTCTCGGGCGGAATACCACGGCTCATCAATACTTTGTGCGACACCGCCTTGTTGTGCTGCTTCGCTGATGACAAACAAAGTGTCGAAGCAGTTGACATCATTTGCGCCGCTGAAGAGCTGAACTGGCAGGAGCACGAAAGCAATACCGGCGTTTACGAGCAGCTTCGCGAAGCTGAGCTGGGTCGCGGTTCCGTAGATGATTCACACGTCACTCGCATCGAGGTACGTGAGAACGACGAAGTTGTCGACGTACTGACATTCCCGCTCGGACGCGTGATCATTGGACGCTCACTTGATAATGAGATTTACATCGAGAGTAAATTCACCAGCCGCCACCACGCACAACTTGTCAGTGATGAAAGCGGCTGTGTGATTGAGGATTTAAACAGCACCAACGGTGTTTTTCTGGGCGAGAAACAGGTTAAGAAATACCGCCTGCGTGACGGCGACACCATTTCACTGGGTATTCATAAACTCACTTACTACGACATTCGGACAGCGGGCGAATTCGACGGCAGAGAAACGATTGCTGAAGATGCAGTTGAGGGCGATGACGAAGCGGATTCCGGCGATCAGGAATCGGCAGTGAACGAGCAGTAGACTCTAGTAATCCTGCCGCTGACCGACGCGGCGATCTTTGACCCGATGGTCACGACGTTTCAATAACACGGCCAACCCAGCCACGAGACAAATGAGTCCGACGACGAAACAAATCGTCGGCCAATGCCAGTGGCTGACATACATTGACGCGCCCAGACAGGCCGCTCCTGTCGCCAGATAGAGGTAGGGCAAGCTTTCGTAAATTGGTTTCGAGACCCACATGACAAATTCATTCTCCATAGCGGGGAGCTATTGTCCAGCGGGAAACCGGCTTTATGTCAGGATTTTCCTGCTCCGAACAAGCCCAAAAGCCTGGAAAGTACTGAATCAGACAAGCCATCGACAGAGAGATCGGGCTCGATATCACCGAAGTCGTGCCGCAATCCCTGCACAAACTGCTGTGAATTAGCGTCCATGTCCTGCTCTGTTATTGTATTTTCGAATACCATCGGTATTTACCTCCTTGAGATAAACTAGAAGGTAGCGTAGCACTATGTTCGATGAAGTGAGCTATCTCACACTATGCGGTGTGAAATGCGCGATTCACGACTTATGTAAAAGAACTTGCGCTTAGCCGGTGCCACCGACCGTGATTTCATCGATCTTGAGAGTTGGCTGCCCGACCCCGACCGGCACTGACTGACCTTCTTTACCGCAAGTACCAACGCCTGAATCGAGCTCAAGGTCATTGCCAACCATCGATATTTTTCTCAGCGCTTCCGGTCCGTCTCCAATCAGCATTGCGCCTTTGACGGGTGCCGTTATTTTGCCGTTTTCGATCAGGTACGCTTCGCTCGCCGAGAACACAAACTTGCCCGACGTGATATCAACCTGCCCGCCACCAAAGTTAGGGGCATAAATGCCCTTGTCGACCGATGCAATGATCTCTTCAGGCTCGTGTGGCCCAGCGAGCATGTAGGTGTTCGTCATTCGCGGCATAGGTACATGCGCAAACGATTCTCGACGACCGTTACCGGTTGGCTCAACGCCCATCAGGCGAGCGTTAAGTTTGTCCTGCATATAACCCTTGAGAATGCCGTCTTCAATCAGGACAGAATACTGACCCGGCGTTCCCTCATCATCGACGGCTAACGAGCCCCGCCTGTCTGTGAGCGTGCCGTCGTCCACAACCGTGCATAAGGGCGACGCGACTGATCGCCCGACCTTGCCACTGAACGCGGAAGTGCCTTTGCGGTTGAAATCGCCTTCGAGGCCATGACCCACTGCTTCGTGGAGCAATATCCCTGGCCACCCAGGTCCCAGTACGATCGGCATCGTACCAGCAGGGGCAGCTTGTGCCTCCAATTGAACGATCGCCTGACGAACCGCTTCCCGGGCGAAATCCATCGGCAAGTCGCCGTCCAGAAAGTAGTTCAGGCCTGTGCGTGCGCCGCCGCCCGCGTAACCCTGCTCACGTCGACCACCCTGCTCCAGGATCACGCTCACGTTCAATCGAATCAGCGGCCGGATGTCTGCTGCCATCGTACCGTCGGAGGCAGCGACCAATACCAGGTCCTGGCTGCTCGCGAGACTGACAATCACCTGCTCGACGCGTTTGTCGATATCACGCGTCGCCGCATCGATCTCGCTGAGCAACGCGGTCTTTTGCGTATCGTCAATACTTGTTGTCGGATCATCCACAGGATACAACGGCGCTACTTCGGTACGACTCCAGGCCTTTACCCGTTTGTCCTGACCCTGACGCGCGATTGCTCGTGCAGCACTTGCTGCCTGCTCCAGCGCCGGCATTCGCAGCTCGTCTGAATAGGCAAAGCCGGTTTTCTCACCACTGGTGGCCCGTACGCCGACACCTTGATCGAGACTGAAGCTGCCTTCCCGAATGATGCCGTCCTCAAGCGTCCAGCTTTCGTGGCGACTTACCTGGAAATACAGGTCAGCGTAATCCACACCGCCGCGCATCATGCCGCCGAGTGTTGTGCTGAGGTTGTTTTCGTCGAGGCCGGCTGGCTCAAGCACCCGGGTCGTCAGTGATTCAATCGAGTTTTCGTTCTTATTCAAGCCTGAATTCCGTAGTGATTACAGTCGCCGATTCGCAAGTGCCGGGAACTCACTGCGTAGTTTCGCCGGGAGGTCGGGGTCGATATCCGCGGCCACAAAACAATTTCTTGTCGCCGCTTCGGCCAGAATCCGGCCCCAGGGGTCTATGATCAATGAGTGGCCGTACGTCGAGCGACCATCTGCATGCTCGCCATATTGCCCCGGCGCGACTACATACGCCAGATTTTCGATAGCACGGGCGCGCAACAGAGTGTGCCAGTGCGCCTCGCCCGTGGTTGCCGTGAACGCAGCTGGCACAGTGAACATTGTCGCTCCGGCATCCACCAGCTGTCGATATAGCTCGGGGAAACGCAGGTCGTAACAAATGGTCAGACCAATTCGCCCGCACGGCGTGTCCACGGTAATAACTTCGTCACCGGGGTACATTGACCGTGATTCGCGATACGACTCCTGGCTTTCCGAAAGATCAACGTCAAACAAGTGAATCTTGCGATAGATGGCTTCCGGGTCACCCTTTGCATCGTAAACCGGACACGCGCCATACACGCGCTCCGCATCGATCTCTGGCGACGTGAGCGGTATGCTACCGGCGATGATCCAGATGCCATGACGTTCGGACAGGTCCGACAGGAAAGCTTGTATGGGGCCGTCTCCGGGCTCCTCAGCGGCTTTCGCCTTGTCCCTGCCTCGTGCTGGCATCAGCGCGAAATTCTCGGGCAGAACAACCATCGTGCAACCGTCATCCACAGCGTCGCCGATGAGCCTGTCAGCAAGCTGCAGATTTTCACTCACATCTGCACCGCTGTTCATTTGAATCGCTGCAATACGCATATTCGACTACTCGCTCTCGGCCAGACAACCGGCCAGTTCGCCACTGGCAACGAACGCAGCCGAATTGGTTGACTCGATCGACGGCTCGTCCCACGAACCATTGATGGCGTAATAGACCTGCCCTACTTCCTGCAGGGGCTTCTTGAAAATCTGCGAGAAGATCAGCAAGGCTGCGGCAACCTGGGGGCCGGCAACCACGGCACCCACGATCGGCAAGGTATTGCCGACATTCACAGAAACGATCGCGGTCTGATTGTAGGTACGCAAGGCAAGATCGGCTTCACCTACAATACCGATATCTGCCGCTGGACCTTCAAGTGACAAATCGCAGGTGTAAGTCCTGCCATCATCAATTCTGAACGTAGCTGCGATCTTGTTGAAGCCGAATCCCTTGCGGAAAACATCGCGAAAATCGAGTGACAAGCGGCGCGGCAACTCGACGATACTCATCAGTCCGAACACGCGGCCCGCACCCGGATCAACCTCTTTCAACTGCCCTTCGCCAAGTCGAACCTGTACCTCTCCATCCAGCACATCGAAGAATTCAGCGCGCGGGCTTCCCGACCAATCGAGGTCGAACAGCATGCTCATGTCTTTGCTAACGATACCAGGCCGATAGTTCAACCTGGCCATCGTCTGTTCGACGCCGGTACTGGTCAGTATCGCCGTGATGGATGTATGGCTGCCTAACGGATCCTCGTCATCCGCCAGCCAACGTCCCGTCCCGGCAATTTCGAAGGTCTCGTCTTTGGTCGTGATGCTGACGGCTTCAAGGCCGTTCGCGGTCTTCTCGAGCGTCGCCTCCACAGCACCAAGATAGCGATCACCGAAAGCGAAATCGGCGGCCGTCACTTGAATGGGTGGCAATTTACGTGGATCAAGCTCGGTTTCCGACTCGGTATCGGACTCGTCACCCGGCAGGCGCAGCTTCTCCATTTCCAGCACCATGGCGCGGTCGCTGCCAAAGTCATAGGGCACAAATACCGAGCCGACGACATCCTCACCATCGAGTTGCACCAGCCAGTCAAGCGCACTGCGATCAACACGCACATGATGCCCCTTCAAATGCTGTCCAATCAGGTACAGATCCTCGACGGACAGGTCAATGGAACGAATTCGTTCCGCCGCACCGATTTTCTTTTCGCCACTGCGAGAGAGACTAAGCCAGTCCTGCAAACGCACGGTGTCGGCCGAGCCGCGTATGTGCAAGCCGCGCGTATCGGCGAGTTCCATGCTCTCGCCGCCCAGCGCTACCACGCCACGATCGAAATCCCAGCTTTCTTCCGGTCGATTGAATGCCAGTTGCCATGCCACACGGTTTTCAGCGATTCCGGCGCTTTCGATCACTTCGCCGCCTGCCATGAAACGGATGTCACCGGACATCGGCAGCGCGGCATCGGCTGGCTTGCCAACCGGTTCCGGAAGCTCGAAGCCGAGACCAACGAGATCGCTGTCGATCTCAATGGTCAACGGAGACTTTGCCTCCGGCTTGCCGCTCGGAAACAGGATGCGGGCCCGATACAGAGTAGCGCCGCTAACCAGTCCTTCCAGCGGTGCACCAAGTTCGTCGACGATCCCCTCTGCCGTGACTGTACCCAGGACCGAAGCAATCACCTCGAATTGCGGGTCGTCGGAGCGTGCGAGCGAAATACTCACTTCTTTACCGAGAAAACGTGCGCCCAGTCCTTCGCTATCAATCCGCTCGCGCCCAATAGTGACTTCACCAATCAAATCAGTTATCGGCGGGTTAAACCCATCGATTGCCAACGTGCCATTGTTACTGCGTACGCGGGCAACAAACTCAAACTCCTGAACGCGATCTCTTTTTAGCGGTACGATCAGACTGAGCGTGAACGATGCGTCGCCGGAAACAGCAACGCGGTCAAGTTGTCCACCAAATACCTTTGCGATCGGACTCCGTATCGAAAACTCTCGAATCGCTTCCAGCGAACTGGCGGAGAAAGACTCAATGCTCAATACAGGATCGCGAAGATCGGGGATATCGATGTTCGCATCAATAACCGGAATGCCTGCACTGACAGAGCGATTTTGCGTCGTATACAGTCTGGCGTTGTCGAGAATAACTTCCATGTCCGACTGTTCCGTCGCCGGCCATTCCTTGTGGTACTTGAAGTTCATATTGCGAACGGACGCTTCGATCAGCAGGCGTCCCTCGCCACCATCGAACGGAAATTTATCGAGCGGTCCGTTTAGCGTCGTCGTGCCCTGAGTAATTGCGCCGCTGACCAATGCCATCTGGAACCAATCATACAACTGTGGCTTCAGACCCTTTTGCGGTATGTAACGCTTCGCCCGGGCAAGATCGGCAATGCTCCAGGTACTCGCAAGATCAATTTCTGGCGATGAACCGTCCTTGTTGAGGACCAGCTGCACGTTACTCTGGCTATGAAATACTTCGCTGCCAATCGTAATGCTGTCGGACAGGATCGTCGTGCGATTATTGCTGCTACGCCAAATAACCGTGCCATTAGCCTGATCAACATCAATGACCTCCGGCAAGTACTCAGGTACATAAACTTCAAGATCGGTGGAACTCATTTCGAGACGCCCACCGGACCGATTCGCTCGCAGCAAGCCCGAGAAACCTCGCACACCTGGTCGACGCGGGGTGGCGGCGATGCCGACCCTGTCCAGTTCCGCAGAAACATTAAAGCGCGGTGCCTCACTGTCGGGTTCTGACACCGTCACGACCAGGTTCCTGATAATTCCCGACGGTTCGAATCCACCCAAAGTTATCTGCTGTTCTTCGCTGAGCCACGGCAACAGCACCTGCAAATCATCGAGATTCAAATACGAAGCTCGCGCATCCAGCATCGCAATTTGACCGTCCTTGTCGATGCTCGCTTCCATGCGCAGAGCCGCCTCAGGCCACTCATGATCTTGCAATGAAATGACAAGGTCGTTCGCCGCGACTAACCAGTCGTTATCGGAGACATCGACCTCCACGCGGCCACTGATATCGAATATGTCGTTGTTCGCCAGCGCGATGTCTGTGAAATCGAGTTCCGCAGTAGCGCTCGATACCCGACCATCAGCGAGAGACAGTGCTAACTCCAGATCGCCAACACCGGATTGAAACTGCCGCTCAGTACGTGACAGGCTCGACAGTCCGGACAGACTGATATCCTCGGCATCGACGGTAACATCCCAGCTTCTCTCATCCACCGGCACTGCAAGTATCTGTGTCGCTGACAGGTTCAATTGCCGGCCAAGTTCGTTGGGCAAGCGGACATCGGCGGTGGCGGCAATTCGCTTTTGGTCAATACTTACGCGAACACCGGGAATCGCAAAAAAGTGTGGCCGCTCATCTCCAGGCTGTATGAATCGCACTTCGATGTCTTCGCCGATTATTTCAATGTTCGGCATCGCCTGCGGTTCTGCCCCCCTGAACGCCAGCAGTTCGTTCGCAGAAATGCCCTGAATACGAAAACTGCCATCTTCGTTCTGGCGAATATCGACACTCGTATCTCGTACAACCAAACGGTCGACAACCAAAGCCTGTTCAAACATAAGCCGCATTAAACCGACACCGACGCGTACCTCTTCAGCCGCGACAATGCGGACACCGCTATCCTCACGAATCAGTTCAGCATCATAGAATTCGAGTTCAGGTCCGCTGAGTCCCCAGCGGGCATCCATACCGGAAAACTCAACCTGCATTCCAATCGCAGCACTGACCCGGCTTTTGATCTCATCCTGGTATTCGGGCACTCGCGGCAGGAACAGTCTGAACAGCCCCACAGCAATAGCTAACAAGATCACGACGACCGCCGCCGAATAGGCGAGATATCTGATCAGACGTCGGAAAAAGTTTTTCATAACCTCACTGGCTCCGCGCTACATCAGAACGACGTCAAACTGATCCTGAAGATACAGTGACTCTGTTTGCAAACGGATTGGCTTGCCGGTTTGTTCCCCAAGTTCAGCGAGACTTCGGGCCTGCTCGTCGAGCAGCAACTCGATAACATCCTGGGGTGCGAGGACCAGGACCTCTTCGAACTCGAATTGCCGCGACTGCCGGATGATCTCGCGAAAAATCTCGAAACATACTGTCTCGGCCGTCATCACGAATCCACGTCCGTCACAGCCCGGGCAGTCCTCGCCCAGTATATGCTGCAAACTCTCGCGCGTGCGCTTACGCGTCATCTCTACGAGTCCGAGTGGCGACACGGGCGTTAACTGGTGCCGTGCATGATCACGTAACAGGGATTTCTCCAGCACCTGCAGCACGTTGCTGCGATGCGCTTCTTCCTCCATATCGATGAAATCGATGATGATGATGCCGCCGAGATTACGCAGCCGCAGCTGTCGGGCGATGGCCACCGCCGCTTCGAGGTTCGTGCGGTAGATGGTCTCCTCCAGATTTCGGTGACCTACGTAACCGCCCGTATTCACGTCAACCGTTGTCATCGCTTCAGTTTGATCGAAAATCACGTAACCACCTGATTTTAAATCGATTTGTCTGTCCAACGATTTACGAATTTCATCTTCGATACCGTGCAAATCAAAAATCGGGCGACGCCGCTGATAATGCTCCAGCATCGATTCGGCATCCGGTAGATAGGTACTGGCAAACTCGTTCATCGCGCTGAAATCGGCTTCGGAATCGACCAGAATTTTTTCCACATCTGTCGTTACCAGGTCGCGTAGCACGCGCAACGGCAACGAAAGGTCCTCGTGCACCAGCGTTTTTACATTAGCCAACCTGCACCGATGCTGAACAACCTCCCACAGCTTCAGCGTATAACGCAGGTCTGCTGCGACTGCGTCAGTGGTAGTGCCCTCTGCAACGGTCCTGACAATGGCGCCACATTCCAGTTCCTGCTCCTTGAGCAGGTCTGTAACTATGCCGCGGAGTCTGTCGCGCTCGTCGTCATGTTCTATACGTGCAGAAACGCCGACTGTGTCGCTGAATGGCAAGAGCACAAGGTGTCTGGACGGCAACGTGATGTAGGTCGTGAGACGCGCCCCCTTGTCGCCCAAAGGGTCCTTGACGACCTGCACCATAATGCCGTCGCCCTCGCGGACCATATCCTTAATGTCCGGCACCTCATCACCGTTCTTGGCAACGGTTGGGGATACAATGTCCGATGCGTGCAGGAACGCTGTTCGTTCGAGGCCAATATCGATAAACGCTGCCTGCATGCCAGGAAGAACTCGCGACACCCTGCCCTTGTAGATGTTACTGATGAGACCTCGTCGGGCCGCCCGCTCAATGTAGACCTCCTGCAACACCCCATTCTCGAGCAGTGCAGCGCGAACCTCGTTCGAGGTAACGTTGATCAGGATTTCTTCTTTGGGTGATTCGTCCGTCATTTCTGATCTACAAGTACATCCAATCCTGCCGACTTCAACAGCTCAACTGTCTCAAACACCGGCAGTCCCATGACGCCGGAATAACTGCCCTCAATGGCTTTCACGAACACGCCGCCGAGCCCCTGAATACCATAGGCACCGGCTTTGTCGCAGGGTTCCCCACTTTGCCAGTAACGATACGCTTCGTCCCGACCAATTTCGCGAAACTGCACATCCGTGGTAGAGAGAACGGCCCGGGTTTCGCTCGGCGTCTTTAGCGCTACTCCCGTCATAACTGAGTGGGTACGCCCCGAAAGTGCCAGCAACATCTCGACACCATCGTCAGAATCCCGCGGTTTACCAAGCACGCGATCATCGAGTACGACTATCGTGTCTGCGGCCAGCACGAATTTTCCGTGAGTCGCAGCATCTGCCTTGGCAATTGCCAGTCTCAGCACCATTTCGCGGGGTGTTTCGCCCTGCAGAGGACTCTCATCCGTTTCGACCGGAATGACATCGAATTCGATCCCGAGCGTTTCGAGTATTTCGCGGCGACGTGGCGAAGTCGATGCCAGGTGTATTAAAGAACTCATGAGCTTGCGTCAGTCGCGATGGTACGGGTGGCCGGTCTGCAACGACCATGCCCGGTAGAGTTGCTCCGATAAGAGCGCACGCGCCATACCGTGAGGCAACGTGAGCTCCGACAAAGACCACGTCATGTCCGCTCGCTGTCGCACCGTATCGGATACTCCGTCGGGACCACCAATGACGAAACACAGGTCCCGGCCATCGGACTGCCAGTCGCTCAGTTTCGACGCAAGTGATTTGCTGGTCAGCTGTTTGCCACGCTCGTCCAATAACACAACCTGCTCGGTTTGACTGAGTTTCGCAGTAATGAGCTCGCCTTCGGCTTCCATCGCCTGACGCGACTTGTCCTTCTTGTTTCGACGAACCGTCGGGATAGCGTCGAGCCGAAACTTCCACTCACGTGGAAACCGCTCGGAGTAAATGCCGAAGGCGTCGTCCACCCAGGACGGCTGGCGATCACCTACAGCTAACAGGCGAATATGCACGATTTAACCGTCAGTCGCCGCCGCATCTCCGGACGGGCTGATCGACCAGAGTTTCTCCAGATTATAGAACTCGCGAATCTTGGGCAGCATTACGTGGACCAGCGCGTCCTGCAGATCCAGCAGCACCCACTCGCCACCGCTTTCACCCTCGATACCCGATGGCCGGTGACCAGCCGCCTTGGCCTTTTCTGCGACATTTTCGACCAGCGCCTGCACGTGTCTGCTTGACGTGCCGCTCGCCACTATCATCCAGTCAGTCACGGTCGTCATATTGCTGACATCGAGCTTGATGATGTCCAGCCCCTTGATTTCTTCCAGTGCGTCGACGGCCAGGTCGGCGAGTTCTTCGCTATTCATGCATCTCACTCTTGTCATTCATATATATGCCTGTCTCCTCTATGACATCTCTCACGGCATCCGGCATCAGGAATCGGGGGTCGCGGCCAGCCGCAATCAAATCCCGGATCTCGGTCGACGCAATCTCGAGCTGCGTTACCGCGTGAATATACATGCGCCCGTGCGTCGCCTCATGCAGATCATCGACCCGATGGGTACCGTATTCCGTAATCAAATCACCCAGCGGACCGATATCAGGTGCTTTCCAACCCGGCCGGTGCGCGACAACAATATGGGCAGTATCGAGAATTTCATCCCACCTGTGCCACTGCGGCAGACCAAGAAACGCGTCCATTCCTATTATCAGACCCAGTGAACGCTCCGGAAATTCCTCACGCAAGCTAATCAATGTGTCTATCGAGTAGGATAGTCCGCCTCGGCGCAATTCACGATCATCGCTGACAAAGCCTTCCTGCCCTGCGACCGCGACGTCAACCATGCGAAAGCGCAACTCTGCATCAGCAAACGTGGTGCCGCGATGCGGTGGATCACCACAGGGGATGAAGCGCACTTCGTGAAACCGCAATGCCTGCAGCATCTCGAATGCCGTTCTGAGGTGACCGTAGTGAATGGGATCAAACGTGCCACCAAAAACGCCAATTGGATGCGTCGGATTCATTGCGAAAGGCTCACGACAACGTCGGTTGCCATTTGCCACGGATTGCCTGCTCGTTGCCCCTTGGCGGCGGCGTCCGCGCGACCAGTGGCCTTCAGCATTTTATGGAAGTCACCGTGCTGATGCCGGCTGATACAGCTTCGCACCAGTCCCTGGCGATTCCGCCACACACCCGATTTCTGCATCGCCCCGCCGAGATCACCCCCTTGCCGAATCACGTCGTCCAGCGTCGCGAGCGTTCGCAGCTCGCGGGTTAGCGCCCAAACGACGATGACAGGCTCTACACCTTCAGACCTGAGACCACCCAGAATTTTCACGGAACGATTGGCATCCCCTGCAAGTGCTGCATCGGTCAGTTTGTAAACGTCGTACCGGCTACTGTTCGCTACCGCCTCATTGACTGATTCCGCGGTGACTTTTCCTTCGCCAAGAATCAGGCGCAGCTTTTCAATCTCTTGTTGCGCAGCAAGCAGGTTGCCTTCAACCCGGTCGGCGATCAGCGTCACCGCATCGCGATCAGGTTGCAGGCCCGCCGCACGCATTCTGTTCGCTATCCAGCCCGGAAGCTCTCGAACACCGATCGGCCACAGCGGCAGCGACACGCCTTTCTGATCAATGGTTTTCGCCCACTTGGAAGCACTGCTGCTTCTGTCGAGCTTGGGACCGGTTACGATGAAGAGCAGTTCCGGACCGGACTGTTCCACAAGATCGATAATCGCCGCACTGCCCACCTTGCCGGGTTTACCCGTTGGCAGACGCAATTCGATGATGCGCTGCTCCGCGAACAGGGACAGGTTGCCGGTCGACGCCGTCAACGCATTCCAATCGAAGCCTGTCGTCGCAACATGCAACTCGCGCGATGTGAAACCGCGTTCACGCGCGGCACCACGGATTGCGTCCAGCGCGTCGTCAACGAGCAGAAATTCGTCACCTGTGACGAGGTAACAAGGGGCAAGCGATTTGATGAGATGGGATGAAAGCTGGTTACCCTGGATCTTCAAGCAAGCTGCTCCATGCTTATCGATTCGTCTTCGAGCAATACAGGAATACCGTCGTCGACCGGGTAGATGCGCTTGCCGTCATCTGTTATCAGGGCCTCGGCCAGCGGATTGGCAATCGCTGCGCCCTCATGGTTGACGAGCTCGCCAGCGGCAATAGCGGCGTTGATACGCGCCAGTTCGTCTTTTTTGAGAACCGAAAGACCCTTGTGGGAAATCGGGCACCGGAGAATCGTCAGTAATCGCTTGTCCATGGATCTATTGTAGCGCTTCAAGTACGCTTCAGGACAGTCGCCAGCTCAATATTACCGCTACTTTCCGCCGCTGCGATCGCAGCCGGCATGTCCTCGCGCAGCGGTCTGAACTGCTCGTTAACCAGCCGGCACCGCATGATCACCTTCAATGCCAGTATTTTCTCGCCATGCTGCATCATGTCGTGGATATAGTGCTGCGCAAAATAAAGGGCGTGCTCGTTTTGCTCCCAGCCCATCATGCGATCGAAAAACCACGCCCAGGCGCCCGCCGTATCCGGGTCCTCATCGATCACCTCGAAAACATGCCGAAACCCGCCGTCACGATTACCGCGACTGACGAATCCGTAGGCGTGACTCAAAGCCGCAATACGCGTTTTCTCTGTTTGTGCGGTAATTTCATCGGCACCGATCTGAACAGCATCCGGAATATGAACATCTTGAAAAATGTCATGCGGCGCCATAATGCTGCCAATAACTACGTGTAGCGAAAATATCAAAAAAATATCGAACAGCAGGTCAGTTTTGTAGGGGAGACCGTCAGCAACTGTGCTGAGATATATGATGAGGAGCAGAAATACTGGCGCGATCAGGTACGGGAACCCGATTCGCTGGATGAAATGCTTAAGTGCAATCGGGTTCATAGATTGCAGCGGAGAATGTGTTATCGAAAGCACGCCCAGCATCGCCGGATACAGTGAACCTACGACAACGATCAATATGATCATTGGGGCTGTGGCGGCAGCAGCGTGCAGTACGAAACTCGCCCAAGCCAGTCCAATTACGATCAGGAGAGGGAACAAACTCCATGTTTCGCCTACCCAACGAAAAAATTCGCCACCAGGAGGCTCGGGCGTGCGATTGCTACCGATCGTCTCCACGAGATTTGTAAGGTAACGAAAAAATGCAGGTAGGATAACTATGGCAAGCCAAATACCCAGCCTTCCGGCCGCCGCAGCCAAAGATAGCATTAGCCAAAACATGATCAATGCGAACAAAACACTCAGGTTCGTGAGCGGCACAATGGTCGCTTGCAGTAGATCGTTAGGCTTCATCGATATCCTTTTGATTCTTCGGCACTGGATCGTATCCCGACCCACCCCACGGATGGCAGCGACCGATACGACGAACCGCCAGCCACGTTCCCTTGAAAATACCGTGCACCTGTAATGCTTCTATCGCATAACTGGAACAGGTGGGATCGAACCGGCAATTACCGCCGAGCCATGGCGAGATCGCAAGCCGGTAAAACCGCACCAGCTGGATGAGCGGCCACGCGAGCGCTTTGCTCACGGCGTTCGCCATCAGTCGGTCTGCAGTGCTTCTGAAGCGAAACGACGGATCGCAG
>JAJFKQ010000294.1 GCA_021773155.1 Woeseiaceae bacterium
CATGTCAGCCGTCTTGTCACGGTAGAACGAAAAACACCTGTCACCATCGTTGTCGAGGAATACAAACGCGAGCGATGTGCTTGCGGTCGGATGTTTGTAGAGGAATCGGATATCAACGCCGTAGTGTGCCAGCGAGCTCTCAAGAAAATTTCCAAATGGGTCATCACCGACCTGCCCTGCAAACCGCGCCACCCCGCCAAGACGAGCAAAAGCAACGGCTGCATTGGCCGGCGCACCACCCGGAAATTGTCGAAAATTAGCGATCTCAATGCCGTTTTCCGAGTCAAATCCACTGTGCAAAAAATCGATCAGCGCCTCACCAAAACAAAGCAACGGTTTCACAATTTATCACTCAATTTCCACATATTCTGAATTCCGATTTTTCTCTTATTTTCAAGCATTTATATGCCAATTATGCCGCGACATGATGGCCATTTCGACCATCACAGGTTACCATTTCAACTACACGAAATCGACGAGGAAAGAGCCTGGCAGGAAGTCGAAACAATGTTCCGGGGCCAGTGGGACAACGGCATGGTTCCATATATCCTGTTCCATAAGGACGCAGAATCTTATTTTCCCGGTCCCAGCGTTTGGGGAAGCACCGACAGCATACCATCCAGTGCAGGTTCGCAGCCGCCAGTATGGGCAACGACGATTCGCGTGATGTAGGATACCTGCACGATTGATAGAGAAGCCCGTCATGTTTTCCGACAACGTAATGTCTGACTTTCTGTCACGACACCGACTGCCCCGTGGTTTTCGAGATATGGCAGAACACTACTATTTACCGCTCGCGCGACAACTGATTGAGATACGTAAAGATGATTGTCCGCTATTGATCGGCGTTAACGGCGCGCAGGGAACTGGCAAATCAACGCTGGCAGATTTCCTCCGCGTTGCGACTGAGTCAATGTTTAACTGGAATGTTGCAGTAATATCGATTGATGACTTTTACCTTACAAGCGAGGAACGAAAAGACCTTGCCGGCGATGTACACCCGCTCTTCATGACCCGTGGAGTTCCGGGCACGCATGACACCGAGATGCTTGCCATCTGTCTCGATCGCCTGCAGAAACTCGGTAGTAACGAACAGCTCGCGATACCCCGCTTTGACAAAGCGGCCGATGATCGCGCGGATAAGTCGCAGTGGACACCCGCCGTTGGTCCGATTGACCTTGTTATTCTCGAAGGATGGTGTGTTGGCTCGGAAGCGCAGCCCGACCGTGAACTTGAGGAACCGGTAAATTCTCTGGAGCGCGAGGATGATCCTGAAGGAATATGGCGTAAATATGCTAATGACCAACTTCGGTCAAACTACCAACAGATTTTCGAGCAGCTCGATTTTCTGATCTACATTAACGCACCGGATTTCGATTCGATCCTTCGCTGGAGGTTGAAACAGGAGAGAAAGCTCGCCGAGGTCTCTGCGTCTAACTCTGCGGGATTGATGACTGACGATCAGATTGTGCGGTTCATGCAATTTTATGAACGTATCACTCGCGCGAACCAAGTGACTATTCCGAGGCGAGCAAACATTATTTTTGATCTCGACGACACACACTCGATCATTTCGACCTCCCATGAAGAGCGCTACGAGAAACGTCCAGGACTGCGCGAATGTTGAGAACCCTTTTCGGCATCCTGGCTGCCTGCTTTTCGATCAGTGCGTTCGCGCACAGCAATCGCATCGACGTTATTCGCCACGACGCACCCGAACTCGCACGCTTCGGCGAATACGATATTGGCGTACGCACACTCGAATTCACGGATCCAAACCGTCCTGACATTCTCAATACCGTCGCGGGCGGCGAAACTGCAGTTTATGACCGCCGACTGATAGTCGAGGTTTGGTACCCAGCCCTGCTCACTAACGGTCAACGGCCAGGTGGTGATTACACAACCACGACGAGAAATAGCGCTGTGACTGCGACCTTGCACGGTACAGCTGTCCGAAATGCTACCGCGTTAAAAAGTGCCGGGGCGATGCCACTCATAATCGTGTCGCATGGTTATCCGGGCAATCGATATCTCATGAGCCACCTTGGCGAGAACCTGGCGAGTAAAGGTTATGTGGTCGCCGCCATCGATCACCGTGACAGCACTTATGAAAATAGGCAGGCAGTATCGAGCGCCCTGTATAACCGACCGTTGGACCAACTTTTCGTCCTAGATCAGATGGCAACCTTGTCGAACGACGACAGCAGCTTTCTGAGCGGGATGGTGGACGCTGAACATACCGGTGTTGTCGGCTATTCAATGGGCGGCTATGGACTAATCAATAATCTGGGTGGCGGAGTGAGCGACTTACTGATCACCCACGAGGCAGCGCCTGTCAATAATTTAGCCTATCGCCACGCGGCAGCGAATCCCAACTTCCGTGGAAATCTCGATCCAAGAATCAAGGCGGGATTTGCGGTGGCACCATGGGGGATGGCCGCCGGCGTTTGGAACCCGGGTGACCTGAAAGGTATTGATATCCCAACTTTCTACCTGGCTGGCAGCGTTGACGTAACTGCCGGTTACGAGGACGGTGCGCGAGCGATTTTCGAGAATGCGACCAAAAGTGATCGCTATCTCCTGACCTACGTTAACGCGGGCCACCATGCCGGTGCACCCATTCCAGTACCGCAGGAAATACTCAGCAGCGACGACCAAAGTGGTGCCTCTCACTACTCCGATCCGGTTTGGGATTCAGTTCGCATGAATAACATCATGGATCACTTCGCCACCGCTTTTTTTGACTACCA
>JAJFKQ010000295.1 GCA_021773155.1 Woeseiaceae bacterium
AGTAGGCGACCACCCGGAGGCCAAACCCGTGTTCGACCTCGACTGCATGTCGATGCTGAACATGGTCCGCGGAATGCGTGACGACGAGCAATTTCTCAGCGGCCGCAAGCTCACGAGTCCGCCGCAGGTTTTCCTTGGTGCCGCCGCAAATCCGTTCGGCCCGCCACTCGACTACCGACCTCACCGGCTCGCAAAAAAAGTAGCTGCAGGAGCCCAGTTTGTGCAGACGCAGTACTGCTTCGACATCGACATTTTCAAAGACTACATGACCACTGTGCGCGACATGGGCATCCACGAGAACGTATTTATTCTTGCTGGCGTCGGGCCGCTGGCATCTGCGAAGTCTGCGGAGTGGATTCGCACGCATGTACCTGGGGTTCACATCCCGGATCACATCATCGACCGCTTGCGGGGCGCCGATCATCAGAAAGACGAAGGCGTCAACATCTGCATCGACATGATAAACCAGTTGCAGGAAATCGAGGGTGTTCACGGCGTTCACATCATGGCGTTCCGTCAAGAACATCGGGTGGCAGAAATCGTTGAACGTTCCAATGTGCTTCACGGCCGCGAGCTTTGGCATCCGGGCGTAGCGCGCGATGCCGAACCTGCGCTCAGCTAAGACAGTGATAGGAGTAAACCGCAATGACAGAGACTCTGCTCAGTTCCGCCAGCAAGGAAGTTCGCATCGGCTTCGATCGGCCGTTCGTTATTATCGGCGAGCGTATCAATCCGACCGGCAGAAAAATACTCGCCGAAGAGATGAGTAAGGGTGATTTCAGTCGTGTAGAGGCCGACGCGATCGCGCAGGTTGAAGCCGGTGCGCATATGCTCGATGTGAATGCAGGCATCCCGCTTGCCGATGAACCGGCAATTCTGGCCGAAGCGGTGAAGCTCGTACAATCGGTAACCGATGTGCCATTGTCGATCGACTCGTCGATCGTTGCGGCGCTTGAATCGGGTTTATCGGTTTACCAGGGCAAAGCGCTCGTCAACTCGGTGACTGGTGAGGAAGAGCGGCTCGAGCTCGTGCTGCCGCTGGTCGCAAAATACGGTGCGGCGGTGGTTGCAATCTCGAACGACGAGACTGGCATATCCGAAGATCCTGACCAGCGCTTTGCGGTTGCGAAGAAAATCGTAGAGCGCGCCGCAGATTACGGCATTCCGCGCGAGGATATCGTCGTCGATCCACTGGTCATGCCGATCGGCGCCATCAATTCGGCCGGCAAGCAAGTCATGCATATCGTCCGGCGCCTGCGCGAGGAACTTAAGGTAAACACGACCTGTGGCGGGTCGAATGTCAGCTTCGGGCTGCCCAACAGAAACGGTATCAACAGTGCCTTCCTGACTATGGCGATTGCGTCCGGCATGACATCCGCAATCACAAGCCCGTTGCAGGCCGAAGTGATTCAGGCCGTCATGGGTGCAGACGTCATGATGGGACACGATCCCGATTGCGCGAACTGGATTCGTAAGTATCGTGAGCCATCCGCCGACGGTGAAACCCGCGGTCGGCGTGGCAGCAAGCGCCGCCGCCCGGCCTGAACATTAGGCAATACCCAAACTTTCCTTCAGCGGATCCAGGAATGACTCGAAGTTTTTCCACTGCTCGACACCGCTTTTATACAATGGCTGCCTGACCTGCTCTGCGCTTGGTGTGTGCACAGCTCGCTCGGTCTTGTGGAATTCGATACAGCGTTGATCAAACGGCAGTTCGAGAAAATCGAGAAGGCGTCGTACCTGAGTGTCCAGATCGGCGACCACGTCCTCATATTGCACACGCAGTATTTTACCGGGCAGTGCTTTCTCCCAGTGATCCATTAGCCCTACATAACCGCTGTAATAACGCCCAAGCTCTTCCAACCCGTAACTGAATTCCTGTCCATCTCCAAATAACTGCTTAAAATTACTAAAACAACACGCCATTGGGTGACGCCGGGCATCAACGATTTTGCATTTTGGAAACATCAGTTGAATCAAGCCAATGTGGCGAAAGTTGTTCGGCATCTTGTCAGTGAAGTAAGTGCCGTCTTTTCGATAGACCCGGGTGGATTTAAGATACTGATTGGCGAAGCGTTCGAATTGTTGCTGATCCAGGGTCTCGAGTATCGCCGGATAACGCGACTCCTCATCGATCTTGTGACGCCCCCCCAGTTTCTGCGCCACGGACATGATATCGGGTAATTCTATGGTGCCGTCGACCATCGGGTGAGAGGCCAGAATCTGTTCCAGGAGCGTAGAACCTGCCCTCGGCATACCGACAATGAAAATTGGCTCATTACTCTGCGCCCCAAACCCTGCCCTGTCATCGAAAAACTGCCGCGTACAGATCGCCCGTTGCCGTGCGAACTCCTTGTCCGTGCGCTCTGTCCGGTAGTGCGTTTCGGCCAATTTCAGTTTGTTGCCACGCGCGTAATAGTCGAAGGCCGCAGCGTAATCGTCGCTGTCCTCAAAACTCTTGCCGAGCGCAAAGCGGAGTTGGTATCGATCAACAGGCTTAGTGGCCGAATCCGCCTCGGCACGCTGCATTTGCGCTATCTCCGCTTCCTCAAAGTGATAGGTCTTGACGTTGGCCAAGCTCCAGTATGCATCACCGTGATCGGCCTTGATTTTCGCTGCCTCCTTATACGCTTCGATCGCTCGCTGACGATCTCCAAAGGATTTCAGCGCATGCCCTTTGAGCATGTGATAGTGGAGATTGTCCGCACTCTCTTTAATCAGCTGGTCATAGCATTCCAGAGCCTTGTCGAACTCACCCACAGGCACAGCCGCATTGGCATAAAGCAGACGAAAAGCAGGAACAGCGGGCTGATGCTTCAGCAGCAATGCTGCCTGCTCCATTGATTTCTGGAATCGCTGACGCTTGAACAATACCTGGGTGTAATCGTAACGCGCAGCATGAAAGTCCGGTTCGAATTCAAGGCAACTTTCGAGAAGGAAGTCGGCGTCATCGAGAACGCCCAATTCAGCAGCAATTCTTGCCAGCAATCGCATGCCTTCCACGTGCTGGCGGTTTTTCTGCACAAATGCACGGCAAACTTGTTCCGCCTGATAAAATTTGCGCTCATGAATCATACTGGTAACGGAAAGCAACTCGGGCGGTAGCTTTCGCAATCGTTCTGCGTGCTTCTCACAAATCCTGCTGCGTTCGTTTTCACCGCAATCAAGGTGCAGCTTCGTGAGATGCTGCCAGCTGGACAGAAGTGCCGGATTCAGCTCTACGGCACGCTCGTAAGCATTTAATGCCTTATCGCAATGCGCCTGTTGGCGATGGATGTGGCCGCGCTCCTGATGCGCCCTGCCATAGTCCGGATTGAGAACAAGGAGTCGATCCAGTGTGGCCAGCGCACTTTCCGAATCGTTGTTGTATCGATGGCAGACGGCCAGGACATACAGTGCCTCCCGGTCTTCAGAATCCTGATTCAGTATTCCCTGCAGATGGGCAATCGCCTCATCGAACTTTCTCTTGCCTAAAAGCTCTTTTGCTATCGATATTTCTTTGGAGATATCTGTTAAGACCTAGAAATTGTAGGAGAGTTTCAAACTCACGTTTAGAGGCCGATTGACAACGGTACGTGAAATATCATCCTGGTTACTGATGAATAACTCTGCTCGCTCGTCGGTCAGGTTATTGACGAACACATTCAGATTCCAGTTATCCATCGTCATGCCAAAGGAGAGGTCCGCCGTCGTATAGCCGTCGAGGGGAAAGTTTTCGTCAATGACAACACTGGTGTTCGTACTGCCACGATGCTGAATGCCAAGTTGCCCATAAGAATCGTAACCGGCCAGATCAAAGTCGTAACGCACATTCAGGTTGCCCTGAAATGAAGGCGTCAATGCAAGATCACTCCCGGGAGCCAACAGGTTATCGGCGCCAACCGGACGGTCGGTGAGTTCCGTATTATTGAAAGAGAATGCACCCTGTAGAGTCCAATTGTCACTGGCCAGGTACGTAAAATCGCCCTCGAGGCCCGTAACTTCGGCCTCTCCCGCATTGGCTGTGTATAACAGTTGATTGATCGCCTGATCGAAAATATCAATCTGGACATCACTCCACTCGATGTAGTAGATCGAGCCGTTAAATCTCAGGCGGCCATCTGCCAAGGTTGTTTTCCAGCCAAACTCGTAGTTGTCGATCGTGTCAGAGTCATAGAACGCCGGGAACACAAACTCGCCGGTAGTGCGATGAATGACGTCGCCCTGCCGGTTGAAACCACCGCGGCGGAATCCTTCGGAAAAAGTACCAAAGAGCAGGACGTCATTATTTGGCGTGTAGTTCAGAGTGAACTTGGTAATAGTGTCGCTCGCATTCTCGGGCTGAATGGCATTCAGCGTACCACCAGCATCTCCGTCAACAGTGGTGAAGCCACTAACGAAGTTAAACGAACCGGCGACTTCCAGGTCGATATCGTAATTACGCAAACCAACCGTTGCACTCCAAGTATCGGAGAAGTCGTAGGTTAATTCACCAAAGAACGCAACCTGATCAGACTTGGGAACCAGGTCGTTAAAGAAAGCAACTTCCGGGTTTCGGGTGCTAGGGTCAAAAAATGCATTCGCCTGAGAATGCGGTGCATTCGGGGCAAACTCTTGATTACCCGGTGGTACACCACCGATTGAATGATATTCCCACTCCTGGGAAACGCCGCCTTCGGAGTCATCAACGTAAACTCCGGCAACGAAATTCATGGAGTCGCCCAGGTCCCCGGAAAAGCGCAGTTCATGCTGCGAGTCCTCGGAATCCTGGATGCCGTGATAACGCTGCTCTGGTGCAGCGCATTCGATGATATCGAACTCCAATGCGCTCCAATCAGCAGCGCTGTAAGAGCAGTTATAATAAGGTTGAAATCCACCACCCAGCGTATAGCCCACATAGTCAATACGTGTATCAACGTTACGTTCAAGGAACGAGCCGGCATAGACCACGTCCAGCATCCCGATTCGCCCTGTCAAAGTCCAGTTAAGCTGATCAAACTCATCTTTCAGTGTGTCGGGAGAAAAGCGTTGCACCTGCAGGTCACCGACCTGTGGTGAATAGTCGAACACACCGTCTGCATCCAGTTCCTGGGTCATGAAACCCACTTGCAGACTCCAGTCTTCATTAATATCAAGCATGGCGCTGACGCGCGCACCGGTGTAACTCGATTCGTTGAAATCGTCTTCTACAAAAGCCGAGTTGTCAGCCACACCGTAAATGTCGGGGGCATCGTTGGGATCCAGATCAACAATCCGGCTGCTTTCCGCGAATGAAATATTGCCCTGCACATTGTCAATATAGCCACCGTACGTCACATCGTAAGCAGCGATGCGTACAGCAAATTTATCTTCGATGATCGGGATGTTGAGATAGCCTTCAAAGCCGTTGCTTGTGTCACCGTCTTTGGTTGTTCCAACCATGAGTTCAATGCCAGCGTCAAACTCACTGGGGTTGGGCTTGTTCGTGATCATGCGCACCGTGCCCGCCTGCGAGCTGCCGCCATACAACGTGCCTTGAGGGCCCGGCAGCACTTCCAGGCGCTCCATATCGGTCACGTACACATCGAGGTTGCGACCGGCGGCCGTAATCGGTGATTCGTCTATATACATCGCCACGGTTGGTCCGGCACCGATACCACCGGACTGGAATAGACTACCTTTGCTGGTACTTATACCGCGAATATAGACGTCGTTTTGACCTGGCCCACGGCCGGCGAAAGCAACGTTCGGTAAATGCTTGACGTAATCTGCGAAGCTATTGATGTCCAAACTGTTTAGCTCTTCCGCACCAATCGCCTGCACCGCGACCGGAATATCCTGCATGCTCTCGGCGCGCTTGGTTGCCGTAACCGTTATCTCTTCAATTGAGCGTGTGCCACTGTCCTGTGCCAACGCATTGCCTGAGATACCCACAGTACCCGACGCAATCGCAATTGTAATCGCCTGACTGAGCTTACTTCGTTTAAACATGTGGTTTCCCCCACCGTGTGCGTAAAGCTTCGAGGCCGCATGCATTGCTGCGACCGGCGGTTAACGTTTGTTGCGCTGTCGAAAGCGTTTCGACCAAGTGATCCGTCGTTCGTCCAACCACCATGGTCACCGCCAAACACGAAACAAGTGAACAATATTGGCGTTACAAGTCAACATCATTAGCAAAACTGATTGTCAGCATTAGCCAACTTGACGAACGCTGACGTTCGGCCGCAAAACGGCCGACTATTAGCAGTATTTCGCGTTCGAATTAGTCTTTCTAATGACAGGCTATTTCAATTGCTTCTTCGTAATACGCTAATCA
>JAJFKQ010000296.1 GCA_021773155.1 Woeseiaceae bacterium
CGACCCTGACGGCATAGACTCAAATTACCTGTACGCCGAAGTACTGCTCGATGAAAAGGACTACCCTGCAGCGCGGGATGCCTTGCTAAAGGCGAGCGGTGCGCCCGTAAGGCCCGGGCACCCGGAAGCGGATCGCGCCCGAAAACTCGAGATCGCCACTCTGCTCGGCAAAGTTGAAAACAGGCTCCAGAACCTGACCTAGTGTAGTGTCCTGGATTGTATGGCGATTAAGAGATCCACAAGCGCTTCAAGTCAAGGCGCAGCCTGCCATCAATGGCTACGTCCTTGATAAAGGCTGTAACGCGGGATTGAAGCGCTTGTGGATCTCCCTTCGGGCGAGACGAGCAGGCATCATCTGCGGCGTTGCGCTCCTTGTAAAGGACACGCCATTCACTGCGCGCCGCGCCTTGCAGCTAATGCCTGCTCGTCTCGCTTAATCGCCATACAATCCAGGACACTACACTAGATGCCGGGCATCACAGCGTCGAAACCCCGATTGATAACCATGTGTAGCCAGATGCTCAGACCGTAGCCGAACGCGATGGCCGGCGTCCAGCGAAGGTGCGTGAAAAACGTGTAGTGACCACGGGCCTGTCCCATCAATGCAATTCCAGCGGCGGAGCCGATTGAGAGCAGGCTACCGCCAACACCCGCTGTTAGCGTAACCAGCAACCATTGCTGGACACTCATATGCGGTTCCATTTCCAGGACGGCGACCATCACCGGAATGTTATCAACCAACGCTGACATCACTCCGACCAGAATATTGGCGATAGTCGGGCCCAGCTGTCCGTAGAGATAGGCCGAGGTGTGCTCCAGATAGCCTACGAAGCCCAAGCCACCGACACACATAATCACCCCAAAGAAGAACAACAACGTATCCCACTCAACTCTCGAAACTTCACGAAAGCTGTCGAAAGGCGAGGTGTCACCAATCTCACCATACATTTTGCGATCAAACGCTGTCGCTCCGAACGTGATTCTCAGGTAGTAACCGAAAAACTTGAGAAGAGCGAGTCCGGTCATCATGCCGAGGAAGGGTGGCAGGTGAAGAAAATTATGGAACGATACCGCCGTCGTAATCGTGCATAGGAA
This sequence comes from Woeseiaceae bacterium, assembly GCA_021773155.1. GTDB lineage: Bacteria > Pseudomonadota > Gammaproteobacteria > Steroidobacterales > Woeseiaceae > UBA1847. The sequence continues at coordinate 1,096 of JAJFKQ010000296.1, forward strand.
TAACAATATGATTCGTCTGGCACCACGCTTCAACTTGACCGCGTCTTCCAGGCCGTTTTGTGGCGGCAGGTCTTTGGACACTACCAATGACATCATCGCAGCAGGAACCACGAAATTGACGACGCTTGGGAGAAAGAGCGCGAAAAACGTTTCGAACCCGATGATTCCACGCTGCCAGACCATCAGCGTTGTAATGTCACCAAACGGGCTGAATGCACCACCGGCATTCGCAGCCACGACAATGTTTATGCAGGCGATACCTATGAATCGCGGATTTCCCTGGCCGACGGCCATTACTACCGCACACATAACCAGGGCGGTAGTGAGGTTATCGATCACTGGAGAGAGGAAGAAACTCAGAAACCCGGTAATCCAGAACATCGTTCGATAGTTATACGAACGTCGCGCTAACCAGTTTCGAAGTGCCAGAAAGACATTGCGCTCGCTCATAGCGTTGACATAAGTCATCGCCGCGAGCAGAAACAGGAATAGTTGGGCGAACTCCGCCAGGTAATCCTGAACGGCTTCTGCAACCGCTTCCGGTTGCTCACTCCCTGCGTATTGATAAGCGATCAGGCCCCAAATGATGCCCGCTGCAAGCATAACGGGCTTGGATTTACGGAGGTGAGTAAACTCTTCGGTAATAACGAGACTGTACGCGGTCACAAACAAGACGATCGCGGCAACACCTACCCAATGCGCAGTAAGGTCCACAGACTATTGCTCCCTCGATGGTTTCTGTCGGACGCCAGTCTATTACCGGTTTGCCTCAATCGCTATACGTACCATGCCCTACCGGTCCATGAACCGACAGCCGATACAGCGACTTCTCATACGCCATGGATGACCAGGCGGCATGAGCGAGTGCCATTCGTTCCAGCTTCGGATCGTAAGATTCCGACTCGGTTAGTCGGCCGTCTTTGTAGGTGTACTGCTGCACGGGCAGGTCCTTTTGCAGCACTGCGACCTGGTCACCAAGCATGTACGCCTGCGTGGCATTGAACTGCATGATCGCCCGGCCCGGAGCCTGCTGCTCTTCCGGACGGGTCAGGTCATGACCGATCATCGGGTGCTCCGCCGCAATGCCAATCAATGACAGTAAGGTAGGTGCAAGATCGATTTGACTTGCGACCGGTTCAAAGGCGGCCGGTGAGACGGACCCACCAAGGATTACTCCCGGGATGTGAAAGCGCTGCACGGGTACGAGTTCACTGCCGTAAACTCGAGAGTTGTGGTCGGACACGACCAGGAAAACTGTGTCATCCCAATACTCCGACTCTTTTGCCTCAAGAAAGAACTGCCCCAGCGCGTAGTCTGCGTATTTGACCGCATTGTTTACGGTATTTTTCTCTTCGTCGAAGCGCTCAATCCTGCCACCGGGATACTGAAAGGGAGAGTGGTTTGACGATGTGAAGACAAGACTGAAAAACGGTTTGTCGTGGGCGCC
>JAJFKQ010000297.1 GCA_021773155.1 Woeseiaceae bacterium
AGATAAAAATGATAGACCTCGTCACTTTGCAGCTTGTGCAAAGCGGAAAAAGAATCCGAATCGGCAGTAAGTAAATAGTATATTGCTGTACTGATCGGCCTTGATGACTTGTAGCGCCTGGGTAACCCAGATGATTGAAGATTCTCATCCGAGCGATATGTCCGCTTAAACAACCCGCCTTCCGTAGGTAGCGGTTCCAGGCCCAATAGCTCTATGAGTTTATCTGCAGTCATCTACTCAATTACCAACGAGTAACCGTCGACATTCCGCCGTCCACGACCAAATTGGTGCCAGTAATCCACTTAGCGGCAGGGCCCACTAGAAACAGAACCGCTTCGGCTATATCGTCTACCTCACCCAGCTTCTGCAGCGGGGCTTTGGAGCACCAGCGTGACACGCCTTCGGGCCACTGTGCCTCGATACCGTCACGGAAAAGCAGGCCGGGCGACACTGAATTTACCCGGATGCCATCGGGACCAAACTCTGCAGCGGCCGCTTTGGTAAGCATCAACAAGCCGGTTTTGGATACGGAATAATGTGCATGGCCGGGCGCTGGATCGGTCGCTTCGATGGAGGCGATATTGACAATGCAGCCGGTCTTCCTGGTGCGCATGTAGATTGTTGCCTGCTGCATGACCATAAATGCTGCATCAAGATTAGCCGCAATCACTTCGCGCCACTGTTTGATATCCATAGTGGCCAGCAATTCGACGGGCTGACGCGCCGCATTGTTCACAACGATATCCGGAGACCAATCCGAAGCGGCCAATTCGGCAAACAGGCCGGCGACAGCCTCTGCGTCGGATAAGTCGGCCCGGCACAGCCGTGCGTCACCGCGATCACGTTTGATTTGGGTCGCAACCCGCTCAGCCCCTTCGCGGTTTTGATGGTAGTGAACAATCGTCCTGGCACCGGCACGTGCCAGGCGGCAGGCGATCGCACTTCCGAGGTTGCCGCTGGCGCCTGACACCAGCGCAGTCCTGTCCGTAAGATCATTGGGCAAAATACTCTCCCCGCTGTCGGAGTCGACCATGAAAATCAGGTTACTAAATGAATATTTGTTCTATTTGACATTACTCTATCACTGATAATGCACATTGCTATGGCTTGCGCGCCTGTTGGGTGCGAATTTATATTCAAGCCGCTATTGGGAGGTGATACAAAGAATTCACACGAGATTATGTGGCAAAATAGGAATTCACCGCAGATGCCAATACAACATCATTCAATGGAGCGAAGTCATGCAGGAATTCGTCCAAAAGTTGCGCGACATCACCAATGACGCAACGCTGAGCCCGGGGCAAAAGGCGCACTATCTCTCGCTGGAGGCCGAGAATATACTGGCCTATCCGGCGCTGGATGCCGAGACGCAGGAGGCACTGGATCAGCGCGTCATTTGTGACATGTATGAGGGGCATGCGCCCTACAAACCGCGATACGTCCTGCCCGACTACAGCATCGTCCTAGCAAATGGCAGTGAGTATCTGGAACTGCCCGTTGCCGAGACGCTGGACGAGGCCATCAACACATTGATGATCGCCTATCATCATGTGCCCTCTGTGACTGGCATGCCGGTGTACATCGGACAGTTGGATAATCTTTTGCTGCCGTTTTGCGATGGCGTTAGCGACGAGGATATCTACAAGAAGATCAAACTGTTCTGGCGCTATCTCGATCGCACGCTGCCCGATGCATTCATGCATGCCAATATCGGTCCGACAAATAACCGAGTGGCTCGCACGATCCTGCGAGTTGATGCAGAACTGAAGCAGATCGCACCGAATCTGACCCTCCTCTACGATTCGCAAGTTAGCGGCGAGGAGATTCTGGCTATCGCGAGCAACAACATCGTTGAATGCTCCAAGCCGCATATCGCCAATCATCCCGTTCATGCTGATGCCTTCGACGAGCGCGGATACGGCATCGTGAGTTGCTACAACGTGCTGCCAATTGCCGGCGGTGCGTCGACACTGACGCGCGTTAATCTGAAGGAGGTCGCATTACGGTCCAGTGGCGAAGATGATTTCTTTTCCGACTTACTGCCGCGCTACCTGGAACTGAACTTCCGTCTTGCCCAGGCGCGGGTCGACCACTTGTTCGGCGAGTCCAACTTTTTCCACAGCTTCCTTGTCGAGGAGGGCTGGATCGAGCCGGATCGTTTCACTGTTATGTTTGGCATTTTTGCGATGGCTGAGGCTGTCAATACACTCCAGGACAAAGAAGGGCGTGAAGGCCGCTACGGATTTGATGAGGAGGCGAACGCGCTTGGGTACAGGATTTCCCGCATGTTGGCTGAAGCGGTCGACAAGCGGCCGCTGGACAATGTCTGGCGAGGCCGTGCGCTGCTGCATTCGCAGGCGGGGCTGAGCAACGATGTTGGAACGACACCAGGGGTGCGCATTCCCTATGGCACAGAGCCGGATCCTGTCACGCATGTGCAGGCGCTTGCACCACATCACGAATACTATCCATCCGGAATTAGCGAGATTCTTACGGTGGATGAGTCCATCAAGAATAATCCGGAAGCGATGCTGCAGCTTTGCAAGGGGGCACTTTCTTGCGGCTTCCGAGAATTCACCGTTAATGTCGCGAGCAACGACCTCGTGCGCGTGACCGGGTACATGGTTCGCCTGTCAGACATCATGAAACTCAAGGAGCAGCAGGGCTCTCGCACTAATACAACAGTGTTGGGAGCGGAAGCCGCCGACATAACCGGAATACTCGATCGCAAACCGCGAGTGGTGGGTAATGAACTCTATCCAGGCTACGGTCAGTAAGATCCTCACCTATTCAATCGTGGACGGGCCAGGCAACCGGTTCGTCATTTTTTTGCAGGGGTGTAACTTCAACTGCGCCGCCTGCCATAACCCCCATACGATCGGACAATGCAATCACTGTGGTGACTGTATCCCAGCGTGTCATGCGGATGCATTGTCTCTGCTTAACGGCCACATAGCATTCGACCCTCTCGCCTGTGACCATTGCGATGCCTGTCTCGAGGTTTGTCCGATCAACGCCAATCCCATGGTGCACCAGTACAGCGTAGCGGAGATCCTGGAGCTGGTGCGCAAACACCATCCGTTTCTGACTGGAGTTACGGTTTCGGGCGGCGAACCGACAATGCAATTGAGATTTGTTATCGCATTGTTTCGAGCGATCAAGTCAGACAGTGAGCTCGCCGACCTGAGCTGTTTCATCGACAGCAACGGGTACCTGGGTGTATCGAGCTGGGAATGCGTGCTGCCCGTGACTGATGGCGTGATGCTTGATATCAAGAGTTTTCACAATCCATCTCACCGGGAACTGACTGGCAGGGGTAATCTCAAGAGCTTGCAGTCAGCTCGGACTCTCCATGCGGTTGGAAAACTGCATGAACTACGGTTTCTGTTGGTTCCGGGCAAGACCGATAGCGACGCTGAGCTGGACGGGCTAATCGAATTTGTCAGAACGCTTGGATGCGACACCCGCATCAAGCTGAACGCCTTTCAGCACCATGGCGTGAAAGGTAAGGCGCTTGACTGGAAGAAGATGTCCAGAGTGGGCGTTGAAGGGGCCGCCGAACGTCTTCGTGCGGC
>JAJFKQ010000298.1 GCA_021773155.1 Woeseiaceae bacterium
GTTTACGCGGAAGATCCGGCACGTAACTTTTTGCCATCGACCGGACGATTGTCGTATTACCGGCCGCCCGCCGAAGACGAGCATGTGCGAGTCGATACCGGCGTCGATGAAGGTGGCGAAGTATCGATGTTTTACGATCCGATGATCGCGAAACTGATCACGTACGGGGAAAACCGCAGCGATGCGACTGCTCGCATGCGTGCAGCGCTGGATCAATTCGTTATTCGCGGCGTGACCAGCAATATACCTTTCCTGTCAGCATTGATGGCGCACCCGAACTTCGTCTCCGGCGACATTAGCACCAACACGATCGCGAAGGAGTATCCGGAGGGCTTCGACACGGCGAAAGCCATACCAGAAGACCTGACGACACTGATCTCGGTGGCGGCCGCCATGCTGCGCAACTATCGAGACCGGGCAGCACTGATCGATGGTCAGTTGCAGGGTCGGGAGCGCCGTGTACCTGAAGACTGGGTAGTGATTATGAACACAGAGCATCATCCGGTTTCAATCCTGCCGGCTGACGGCGGTTACGATGTGAGCTACGAGGGAAAAGACTACGCTGTGCGCAGCGACTGGCAGTTAGGGCAAATCCTGTACAATGGCACCCTCAATGGCGCCGCAATCGCCGTACAGGTGGAACGACACAATCAAACGTATCGTCTGTCACACGGTGGACACCGGGCCGACATCACGATCCTGACACCTCGTGAGGCCGAGCTCATGAAGCTGATGCCAGTGAAAGCCCCCCCCGATACATCCCGACACCTGCTGGCCCCGATGCCCGGCCTGCTGGTCTCGGTAGCGGTTAAACCCGGCGACGAAGTGAAGGCGGGCGAGGAACTCGCCGTGCTTGAGGCGATGAAAATGGAAAATACATTGCGCGCCGAACGTGACGGCGTCGTCGCGAAGGTCAATTTTGAGCCCGGCGCGAGCATTGAGGTGGACGAGCTGATCATGGAACTTGAGTAACTCCGGTGGCCACCGAAAGCACTGAAGCGCTGGCGCAAGCAGTGCGAGACGGCGATCGGCGAGCACTCGCACGCGCCATTACGCTCGTAGAGTCGACGCGTCCGGATCATCGTGCTGCTGCCAGCGAGTTACTTGAGCGCTTGATGCCGCACACCGGCAAGTCCGTTCGACTCGGAATCTCGGGTGCGCCCGGAGTCGGCAAATCCACCTTTATCGAAGCGCTCGGAAATCACCTTATCGATGCTGGACATCGCGTCGCTATCCTGGCCGTTGATCCGTCATCGGCAATAAGCGGCGGTTCAATTCTCGGTGACAAAACCCGTATGGAGACACTGTCACGTCGTGATGAAGCTTACATTCGGCCATCACCCGCGGGAACGACACTGGGTGGCGTCACGCGGCGGAGCCGCGAAACCCTGTTGCTCTGCGAGGCGGCCGGCTTCGATGTCGTCATCGTCGAAACCGTTGGCGTTGGTCAGTCAGAGACAAAAGTTGCCGATATGACCGACATGTTCGTCCTGTTGTTGTTGCCAGGTGGCGGCGATCAATTGCAGGGAATCAAACGAGGCATCACGGAATTGGCCGATTTGATTCTCATCAACAAGGCTGATGACGATCTTGAATCGCTGGCAATGCAATCGGCGTCGGAATATCGAAGCGCGCTGCAATTGCTGCACCCGCGGACAGCCGGCTGGAAAGTAGAGGTACACACCTGCTCAGCGCGAGACAATATTGGCATCGACAATGCCTGGGACATCATGGAGCGACATCAGAGTGCTTTAATTGCCGGCGATGAACTCACTTCTCGTCGTGCTGAGCAAGCGCGCAAGTGGATGTGGTCCGAGGTGCAGGACAGTCTCATGTCAGATCTGAAAGCGGACCCTGATGTTCAAAATTACATCCCCGGTCTCGAAGCAGCCGTCAGTTCCGGGGAGCTTCCCACCGGCAAAGCGGCGGAGCAATTGTTCGAGATTTATCATAAGCGGAGTGAAAAATGAGCGACAGGCCGTTTAAGGTATTGGGTCTTCAACAGATCGCCGTCGGCGGTACGGATAAAGATCGTCTGCGTAAATTGTGGGTCGACCTCTTGGGCCTTAGCCTCGGCGGCAATTACCGTAGCGAATCTGAAAACGTCGACGAGGACATCACGTTTCTGGGAGATGGCCCGTTCAGGCTGGAAGTCGATTTGATGCAGCCCATTGATCCGGAAAAAACGCCGCGCGTACAGTCTCCGCCGCTGAATCATATTGGCCTTTGGATTGACGACCTGCCTGCTGCCGTCGAATGGCTAACGGCGCAAGGTATGCGATTCGCACCAGGCGGAATACGCAAGGGCGCGTCCGGCTACGACATTTGTTTTGTGCACCCGAAAGGTAATGATGAGTTCCCGATGTGTGGGGAAGGTGTTCTCATCGAATTGGTGCAGGCGCCGCCGGAAGTTGTCGAAGCGCTCGGGTAAAAGACTCTACAAGCGAAAAGTCAATCCAAGGTACGCTGTTCTCGGCAGCCCCGGTCGTACTCCTGCAGGGCGGCGGGCCGCGATGTAGGTTTCATCAAACAGGTTATCGACTTTCACGTACGTCGACAGGCTTTCGGTAAATTGCCATGTTGCTATCGCGTCCCATACGACGCGTGACTGGACTGTTTCCTGCGGGTCGTAGGCCCCTTGTCCGGCTTTTGTGCGCATCTTGCCCACGTAGTTGGCCGCAAGATTTACGCGGAAACGTTCGTTCGTCAGGCCCGCGCTGGCGCGTAGCTGATGTTCTGGTATGTAGGGCAGGGCGTCGCCAACTTCAACTTGTCCCCAGGGATCAAATCCCGAATCGAATGCGTTCCTGAACTCGGCCTCGTTCGTCCACGTATACTTCAGTCCCACCGGGATATCGAATGAGCCAACTCTGAAACCGTAATCCGTGCTCATCTCCAGACCGCTAACGATAACCTCGCCACCGTCGAACTGATCACCAATCCGACCACCACCGCCGGTCGAGTCCGTGACCGTGCCAACAAGATTGTCGTAATCGTTGCGGAAGTAAATCGACTCGAAGCGCAGCTCGTCGTTATGGTAGCGAACGCCTGCTTCGAAATTGATGCTGGATTCTTCCCTGGCCGAGCTGCCCGGAGCAGGCGGGTTGAAACCCTTGTGAATTCCCGCGAGCAGACGCCATTCGTTGTTCAGGCGATACAACGCGCCGGCACCCGGAATGAAAACCTGTACCGAGTTATTTCGAATACGTGTTGGGCCAAGCGATCGGGTTGGATCGGCTGTCGAATAGTCGTAGCGCGTGAGCTCGATGTCTTCAAAGCGTACTCCCGGCGTAAAAATCCAGTCACCCGCCCGAATCTCGGAATCCACAAAGTACGAGGTCACCTGCGCATCCGACACGCGATTCGATTGCGAGCCACCGGCCGCCGCAGTCGTCAGTATCAGTGTGCCGTCTTCCATGCGATAGCCATCCTGATGCTGGAAGCGATCTTCCTCGTCTTCGTGCACCCGGATGCCCGTGTTCAGCGAAATATCGGTGTCGCTAAATCCGAGATCCCATTCAATTTTCGCTTGCACACCGCGTGAATAGTACGAACGATTATTGGCCCGAATCTGGATCGCATCGTCTGGACTGGTCGTCCCTGTCAGGTAGCCGTACTCGGTTGCGTACGTGGCTGGATCAGCAAGGACGTCGCTCGAGCTTTCGCCGCCGACCGACTGCACCTTATACCAGTTACGTGAAAAGTCATTGCGATACGCTGTGACCTCGCCGCGCCAGTTCTTGTCGGTATCGATAACGTAGGTTGCTTGATACTGCTCGTGCTCACTCTGGAAGTTATCGTTCGCCGATGCGGCGTAACGATTGTAAGCGGTGACGGCGAAATCGGCGTCGGTCAGGCCGAGGTAGGTTTCGTTTGAGAGTTGGTCCGTGTAACCAATTTTTACGCGCAGACTTTGATACACAGCGCTTGTCGGATTGCTGTCGAGCTGAAACTTGGCAACGTAATCCTCGACGTCAAAGCCGGTATCGCCACCGACCGGGCCTTCAATCGACTTAAAGCCATCGCTTTTCGCCTGCACGGTTTCCAGAAACCAGCTGAAACGTTCGCCACGGTCACCCACATTGACATGCGCATCCATCGTGCTGTTATCGCCAAGGCGCAAATCAGCGGTCGCGCCTAACGCATCCGGGATAGGCGTCGAGATCATGTTAATCGCGCCGCCCGTCGTGCGCGGACCAACCGCAACAGAGGCGGGACCTTTCAGAACTTCAACCGCACTCATGCGCCGTTGTGTGGGAAAGTAATAAGCAGAAGATGCGGCATACGGAGCCGGGGCGATCAGCACACCGTCCTCAAGGAGGGCGATGCGAGCGCTGCGATCAAGCCCCGAACCCCGAATGCCGATATTCGGCCGCAGGCCAAATCCTTCTTCTTCCTGGACGTAGACGCCAGGCACCGAGCGCAGGACGCGGAGTACATCAGACTGGGCGAATTCCGCAAGCTCTTCCGAGTCGACAACATGGGCGGAGCCGGGAATGTCGGCGACATCAGCTCGTTTGCCGATTATGGTAACGGTATCAATAGCTTCTGATACATTCGTCGCATCCTGCGCGACTACAAATACAGGCAGGAGCAGAAGGGCTGCTCCGATTCTGGCGCGGGCTGGAAGAGCTGGTTTCATTACGTCTAACGCATTGTTTTCCAAAGGATGGGCAGACCTTAATCGAAATGAGAATGATTCGCAACTGCGATAAGTACCTATGTGGCCTACTCCCACATTTCAGAGATAAGGTGACAGTGACCTTAACTATCGAGTTAAGGTCACTGTCACCTTATCTCTGTCACATGCCCTGATGTGACTCACCCACTGCCAACTGGATGCCCTTCATGGCATCATCCCAGACCGCGCCACCGCTAGCGTTAAGGACAATATGAGCGAGCAAGCCAGAAAACTACTCATCGTCGAGGATGATCCCGATCTATTGAACCAGCTCAAGCGGTGTTTTGAGGGCTACGACGTTTATACAGCTGAGAGCCGCGAGGCTGCGATCGCCGAGTTGCGTCGCCATGAGCCCGCCGTCGTTTTGCAGGATCTTGGACTTCCGCCAAAGCCCGAAGGGGTCGAAGGGGGGCTCGCCACGCTCGCCGAAACACTTAAGCTTGCACCGCACACAAAAGTCGTTGTCATGATCGACAATGTTGACCAGGCCGTTGCGATGTCAGCGGTCGCGCAAGGCGCATACAATTTTTACAAAAAACCAATCGAACTCGACACTTTGCGGCTGATTGTAAATAGAGCCTTCGCAATTTCGGAACTTGAAGCCGAGAATCGGCGCTTGCAAAGTCAGGTCAATGAGTCGCCACTGGACGGCATCGTCGCGGCAAGCGAAGGCATGCTTGCCGTCTGTCGCATGATCGAAAAAGTTGCGCCTACCAATGTAACGACGCTGTTGCTGGGCGAGAGCGGCACCGGCAAAGAATTACTGTCGCGCGCATTGCATCGCTTGAGTCCGCGAGTGGATCAGAATTTCGTTGCGATCAACTGCGCCGCTATCCCGGAAAACCTCTTGGAGTCGGAACTCTTCGGACATGAGAAAGGGTCTTTCACCGGCGCGCACAAGCAGTCGATCGGCAAGGTTGAACTTGCGAACGGCGGCACATTATTCCTCGATGAAATCGGTGACATGCCAATCGCGCTACAGGCAAAGATGCTGCGATTCTTACAAGAACGTGTCATTGAACGCGTTGGCGGTCGGCAGGAAATTCCGGTCGATGTTCGAGTCGTGTGTGCGACAAATCAGATTCCTGAAAACCTGATCAAAGAGGGACTGTTTCGCGAAGACCTGTATTACCGCGTCAGCGAGATCACGATCAATATCCCGCCGTTTCGTGATCGTGAAGAAGGCCGCCTGATCCTTGCGCGAAATTTGCTGGTGAAGTATGCGAAATTACAGAAACGTGCGATCAATGGTTTTGCGGATGACGCGGTTCAGGCTATTGAAACGTATGCGTGGCCGGGCAATGTTCGCGAACTCGAGAACAAGATCAAAGGCGCGGTCATCATGGCCGACGGCAAAATGGTGACAGCCACCGACCTGGGTGTTGCTGGTGGCGACAATGAGGTGGAGTCGCTCAATCTTCGCGAGGTACGTCAGCACGCGGAGTCAAAGGCCATCCGGGTTGCGCTGACCAAGAGCTACGGCAATATTTCCAAAGCTGCAGAGATGCTCGGTATCACCCGACCGACCTTGTACGACCTCCTGAACAAGTACGG
>JAJFKQ010000299.1 GCA_021773155.1 Woeseiaceae bacterium
GCATATAGTTTTCCGGCTTCCTTTCGCGCGTCCGCATACATCCGGGTCTCCTCAGAAACGAAGCTTGACCCGAAGTTGATCTGGATAACACCGCCGTTCCTGGCGAGAGCGACAATCATTTCATCACTCATGTTGCGCTCAAAACCGGGAGTAAAGTGTCGGGCTGATGAATGTGATGCTATGGCCGGTACATTGCTGATTTCCATGACCTGCCAAAACGCGTCGTCTGACACGTGGCTGACATCTACCATGATGCCTAGCCGGTTCATTTCTCTGACGACTTCGGCACCGAACTCACTCAATCCATTCCACTGTCGATTCTCGTCGTAGGATGAGTCGGAAATGTGATTCGACAAGCTGTGGGCAAGCGTGATGTAGCGAATGCCGCGATCAAAGAAGTACTGCAGATTGGCGAGATCGCCCTCAATCGGGGAGCCGTTTTCCATGCCGAGCGGCATCGACATGATGCCTGCAGCGAACTGTTCCCGCACATCTGTTGGCGAACGAGCAATTGCGAACTTGTCAGGCCAGTGTTCGGCGAAGCCTTCGACGATATTGATCAGCTTGTCCGCGACTTCCTTTGATCCGCCTTCCGCTTCCAGCTTGGCCGGAGTGTAGATCGACATGAACGGTACATTCAGTCCGCCAGTTACCGCTCGTGGATAGTCAAAGTCGCCGCCGTCAGTGGCTTGCGAGATGTCTGCGGGTGTGTTTTCCAGCCGATAGGGAACATCGATATGGGTGTCGATGATAATACTGGTCCTGGCGATTTCATTGGCATCGGGAGCGGAATTCCCGGTCTTGGTGTCGGTAGGCTGATTGCAGCCAGACATCAAAACGGCGGCCAGGACGATGCTGAAGAATTTGTTGCTCATAAAGGGATATTTCGCTGGTCGGAAGGGTCGAAGATTGTAACAATATGCAAAGGATCGCACAGGAGCAATTCGATGAGTGACAACAATCCGCCGGCAGACCATGCTTTCGCTGACGAGAACAAGACCGGCAATCCGATTGAGGAAAACCTGAAATCTGGAACAACCTGGAAACGGGGCCTGTTCATGCTGATTAGCTGCGTTTTGGCCAGCGTGGCATTTTTTGCCGGATCCGTAATTGTTGTACTTGGTTTTTTCTGGGTTTTGGTTTCTGGCGAGGTTAATCGGCAGATAAAGGAAGCGGGGCAGTGCGTGGCGGCATACCTTTACGATATTGCTCGCTATCTCACCTTCAACACAGAAGAAAAACCGTTTCCAATGGGTGGCGAGTGGCCAACTGGCGCCAGCGAGAAGAAGTAACTTAAACCGCTAACTCGCGCTGCGCCGATGCGAAAGCACTCCTGGCAATCACCCTACACGCTACTGATTCTTATGTCCGTGGCCATGCCGGTCGCGTTTAGCACCTGGAACGCGTTATTGAATAACTTTGTGGTCGAACGGGCCGGGTTTACCGGTGTGGAAATCGGCATCCTGCAAAGCTTGCGCGAAATTCCCGGTTTTTTGGCATTTACGGTCATTTTCGTACTACTCATTGTCAAAGAGCAGGCGTTCGCCGTTGTCGCACTTGCGATATTGGGTATCGGCGTCGCGCTGACCGGCATCTTTCCGAGTGCCATAGGGCTGTATTGCACAACAGTCCTCATGTCGACCGGCTTCCATTATTTCGAGGTACTGAAACAGTCCCTGGCATTGCAATGGTTTGAGAAATCAGCTGCGCCGCAGGCGTTGGGCAAGCTTATTTCTGTTGGCGCGATAACGTCGCTGGTCGTGTACAGCGTTTTGTGGGGATTGCTCGAAATTCTTGATCTGGATTACACCTGGATTTTCATGCTTGCTGGCGGCGTTTGCTGCGGGCTTGCTGTCTTTATGTGGCTGGGCTTTCCACGATTTGAAAGTCGCCACGAGCAGACCAGGAAGCTGGTCTTGCGAAAGCGTTACTGGCTCTATTATGCGTTGACGTTTTTCTCGGGCGCACGACGCCAGATATTCATGGTCTTTGCGGCATTCCTGATGGTCGAGAAGTTTGGCTACTCAGCTTCGCAAGTCGCTTTGCTGTTCTTGATCAACTACGCATTCAATTGGCTGTTCGCCGAAAAAATCGGTAGTTTGATCGGCCGGATCGGCGAGCGCACCGCGCTGAGCATCGAGTACGCTGGCTTAATCATCGTATTTACTGCCTATGCATTCGTCGAAAATCCGTATGTTGGTGCGGGACTGTATGTCGTTGACCATATGTTTTTCGCACTGGCCATAGCGATGAGCACTTACTTTCAGAAAATCGCCAGCCCGGAAGATATTGCCAGCAGCGCCGGTGTCTCGTTCACGATCAACCACATCGCTGCTGTAGTAGTTCCTGCGACGCTAGGGCTGGTATGGATAGTATCGCCTGCTGCTGTGTTTCTGATCGGTACGGGGTTTGCTGTGTGTTCGTTGCTGCTGTCGCAAAATATCCCATTCCGCCCCCAACAGGGAAATGAGGTCATCTGGGGCCGGATCGAGGAACCGGCCGAGCCAGGAGTAGAATCAGTCAGGTGAGAACAGAATCGAACTGGAGTGACGCGTGTTAGAAACCATGCAGCTTGAGAGTATCAACGTCGGCAATATTGAGACGGTCACGCATAACGACAAGTCGTTTACCTCCGGGATATGTAAGCACGCGGCCGTCGGGCCTGCTTATCTTGACGAGACGGGTGTTCGTGGGGACGCCGTGGTGGATCTCGATCACCACGGTGGTGTCGATCAGGCGGTATACGCTTACAGTGCCGATGACTACGATTGGTGGGCGAGGGAAACAGGCCGTGAGTATCTGCCTGGAATCTTCGGCGAGAATCTGACTATTCGCGGTTTCCCCTCCGACATGAATGTCGGAGATCGCTTGTTGATCGGTGAGGTTGTTCTGGAAGCGACCGCACCGCGTATTCCCTGCAGTACATTCGCTGCAAGGATGCAGGACTCAGGATTCGGGATGGTGTTTCGGAAAGCCGAGCGTCCCGGGATTTATTTTCGTGTCCTGAATGGTGGCGAAGTGTCCGCTGGCGACGGTGTGATCTTTGTTGCCAATGATTCCAGCAACGTATCCATACTGGAATTATTTCGCTTCAATTATGCTCTGCGGCATGAAATTGCAGACCTGCATCGATTTCTTGCCGCGCCAGTAGCGATACGATTCAGAGCAAAAATCGAAACCAGACTTGAAGAGATGGGGTCGCCATCAAGTTGACTCGGCCTTCGCGAGCAGGGCGTTCCAGTCACCCGTAGCTTCAGCATCGTTAGCATTTTTCCGCATTTCTTCCAGTCTTCTCTCGATTCGTTGCGACAGTACATCGAATCGTGGATCGCTCCTGATTGGGTCGATAATCGGGTCTTCATCGAAAGGCCATCCGTCGAAGAATTGCGAGCTTACAAAACCTTCATCCACCGCCTGAGTCAGAGCTTCGATTGCTGCATCGTTGCGCCCCAGCAAAGTCAGAATTTGCACATCCCTGATGCCATTACCTGCCATTCCGAGTCGCGGCAAATCGCGAACGACGATTTCC
>JAJFKQ010000300.1 GCA_021773155.1 Woeseiaceae bacterium
GTTGCAGGAAATTTGTTGTTCACGCACGCATCGCTATGCTTGATGGCCTGAGTCCAAAAGACAATCGCAGCATTCCACCACTTAACTACGAACGCGTATATCGCCTGAAGCGCGACTTTCCCAATCTTGAGATCGTCATTAATGGCGGGTTGGCAGATGTAGCTCAGGTTGAAGAAGTGTTGCAGCATGTGGATGGCGCGATGATCGGTCGGCAGGCGTATCACCAACCGTATTTTCTGGCCGAGCTGGAGCACCATTTCAATCCGGAATGGACGCTTCCGGATCGAGGCGACATCGTTGAAAAAATGTTGCCATACGTTGAGTCCGTGTTGGCCGCCGGCGAGCCGCTGGGTCGTGTGACCCGCCACATGCTTGGTTTATACGCAGGACAGCCCGGGGCTCGAGCATGGCGAAGATATCTCAGCCAGCACTCGTACCTGGATGGCTCCGGGTCCGAAGTCTTACTTGGAGCCGTTGCTGCTATGCCAGTTGCGGCCCAGGTAGACAGCCAGTCCAATGACCGCTATCGATAATGGCAGGTGATGCAGGCCGAATATTTCGTGACCGAGCGTCGCCAGTGTTGACCCTTCAACCGTGTGCGCCAGCGCTGTATTTGTAGCGCCTACTAAAAGAACAAGGCTCACTATTCTTCGCATCGTGATTTCTCCTCGCGCCGGAATCGCTCAGGCGTATTTCCCCATACGGTAAAGATAGGCTGAGATCCTCCCAATCGAAATAAGCGTAATTACGTACGTTACTGCTGATATTCAAGGCCTATGATCGATTAGGAGGTTTTTTCTATGTGCCTTGCTGTACCTATGAAAATCACGGTGATCGACGGCTTTCTTTGTACCTGCGAAGCGCGTGGTATTGAGCGTGAGGTGAGCCTTTTCATGATGCGGGACGACGGTCTTGAGATAGGGGACAACATTCTCGTTCACGTCGGCTACGCTATCCAGAAAGTATCGGAGCAGGAAGCCGCAGAGTCCTGGCAGCTGTTTGACCAGATGCTGGCTGCGGAAGCCCAATAGGAGCGAGATCATGTGTGGTACCTGCGGTTGTAATATTCCTCAAACCATTGCTGATGGGCATGAATCCGTTGAGGTTCTGATAGGACTACTTGACGCGAACGATCACCAGGCAGCTCATAATCGTGAACATTTTAACGAGCACGGCGTACTGGCCATTAACCTGATGTCGTCGCCGGGCGCTGGCAAAACCGCATTGCTTGAAGCGACGATCGAGGCATTCGACGGCAAGGTTCGCATTGCGGTCATCGAAGGCGACCTTGAGACCGAAAACGATGCGGAGCGAATTCGGGCGAAGGGTGTACCTGCGATTCAGATCAGTACCGGCAGTGCCTGTCACCTCGATGCCCACATGGTGCATGGGGCTTTGCACGATTTGGACCTGCAAGGTATCGATATTTTGTTTATCGAGAACGTCGGCAACCTGGTTTGCCCGGCGAGTTTCGATCTTGGACAGCATTTCAATGTGGCGTTGTTATCCACACCTGAGGGTCATGACAAGCCTGCCAAGTACCCGGTGATGTTTCGGGCGGCCGATTTGGTGCTCGTAACCAAATCCGATTTGTTGGCGGTATTGGATGACTTCGATCCCACCGAGGCCTTGCGCTGCCTGCGACAGCTGGCCAGCTCCGCGCCGATGCTGGATCTATCTGCGAAAACCGGTGATGGCATGCGCGGCTGGGTCGACTGGGTAGAAGAGGCCATAGCGTAGTGAAGGATGCGGCGCACTGGCTTGAAGCGCTGCGGGGTCTCGACATCGACCGGCCTGTGCGCATCATGAACGTGTGTGGCGGCCATGAACGATCCATTTCCATGGCCGGCTTGCGTACCGCAATACCAGACAATATCGAGCTCATTCCGGGCCCCGGTTGTCCGGTGTGTATCTGCCCCGAAGAAGATGTCTACGAAGCTATTCAAATAGCGCTGAACGAGGACGTCACGCTGGTGGCGTTCGGTGACATGCTGCGTGTCCCGGTGAATGTGCCCAAGCGTGAGTCACGTACACTGGAGCAGGCCAAAGCGGCCGGCGCAGATATTCGTCCGATAGCGTCGCCGACCGAGGCGGTGCGTATCGCCAATGCGGATCCGAACCGCACGGTCGTATTTTTCGCCGCAGGCTTCGAAACAACAACGGCTCCCGTGGCAGCGATGCTGGCGGAAGGTGCGCCGGACAATCTCCTGGTGCTGCTGTCCGGTCGGCTGACCTGGCCCGCGGTTGCGATGTTGCTGGAGTCTGAGACTCCGGGCTTTGATGCGCTCATTGCGCCGGGTCACGTCTCCACCGTCATGGGGCCTGAGGAATGGCAGTTTGTAATCGACCAGCATCACTTGCCCGCTGCGGTAGCAGGTTTCAGGCCCGATACTTTGCTGGCTGCAATGTACTCGGTGCTGGAGCAACTCAAGACGGGTCGCCGCTGTCTCGATAATTGTTACCCGGAGGTGGTTCGACCAGGTGGCAATAGCATCGCGCGTCAGCAACTCGAAGAGGTAATGGAGGTATACGACGCGAACTGGCGTGGCGTGGGTGTGATTCCAAAATCGGGATTTCGTTTGCGTGAAGCGTACGCGGCACATGATGCACGCCGCGTTTTTCGATCCTACGCCGATGAGTCTCGCAAACGCGTTGGCGAGATGCCACCGGGCTGCGACTGTGCGCGAGTCGTGCTCGGCAAAATTTATCCAAACCAATGTCGACTTTATGGCCTTGCCTGCACGCCCAGAAAACCGATTGGGCCGTGCATGGTTTCGGATGAGGGCGCCTGCAGAATCTGGTGGTCTTCCGGTTATCGAGAGAGACAATCCGTTGCTTAGAGGTACACAGATTACTCTGACAGGCCACGTGCAGGGCGTTGGCTTTCGTCCCTTCGTGTATCGACTTGCCAACGAGTATCGACTCACAGGTTATGTGCAGAATCGTCTGGGCGAGGTCGATATTGTTGCCTGCGGTAACCCGGAGTCACTACGCAATTTTCACAGGGATCTGATCGACCAGGCGCCCCCTTTATCGCGGCCGAATATTGTGAGCTCCGAGTCTGTCGAGCAGGTTTCATTTGAGGATTTCAAAATCGTCGCGAGTGCGGCGGATGCGGACGCCCGGATATTTGTGCCGGCCGACAATTTCATGTGCGACGACTGCAAGCGGGAATTGAATGACCCGAGCGATCGGCGCTATCACTACCCATTTATCAATTGTACGCAGTGTGGTCCGCGTTACACGCTGATTAAGGCGATGCCCTACGACCGTGAAAATACGAGCATGGCAAGCTTTGAACTGTGCACCGATTGTCGCTCGGAGTACGAAAGTCCGGATGACCGTCGTTTTCATGCCGAACCGATCGCGTGCCCCGTTTGCGGTCCGGGGCTGGAGTTCGAGAAGGGCGGACACGATGAGTACAGTGATGCGGATACCGAGATTGACGCTGCCCTGAATGAGTTGCGGGACGGCAATGTTGTTGCTGTGAAAGGCATTGGCGGTTATCACCTGCTATGCGATGCCCGAAATTGGGCAGCTGTTGCAAGTCTGCGGAGACGCAAGCAGCGCCCAGATAAACCATTGGCGGTGATGTTTCCGATGCGCGGTCCGGATGGTCTGGATGCGGTTCGTTTGTCGGTACAGGTCGGGGCGGCCGAGGCAGAGCTTTTGCTGAGTCCATCCCGCCCCATCGTGTTGCTGCAGAAGCATGCCTATACCCGACTCGCTAGCAACGTAGCGCCGGGACTGAGAGAGATCGGCATCTTTTTGCCCTACAGCCCATTGCATGAATTGTTAATGCAGGGCTTTGGCAGTCCGCTGGTCGCGACGTCGGGCAACATCAGTGGGGAGCCAGTGCTGACAGAGAACGCGGCAGCGTCGTCACGACTGGCTGAAATTGCTGACGCCTTCTTGCACCATGACCGGCCGATTGTCAGGCCGGCCGACGACCCGGTTTACCGGACTATTGCGGGCAAAGTCCGGCCGCTGCGGATGGGTCGTGGCGCCGCGCCGTGTGAGTTCGAGCTGCCATGGCGGTTGACTGAGCCGGTCCTCGCGGTGGGCGGCCAAATGAAAGGGACACTCGCTTTGGGCTGGGAGAATCGCGTTGTGGTGTCGCCACATATCGGCGAAATGGATAATCCGAGAAGCCTCGATGTGCTCGAACAGGTGGCCGAAGACCTTCAGGCTTTGTATGCAGTACGAGCAACGCGTCTCGTTTGTGACGCGCACACGGGATACACCACAAACCGCTGGGCAAGGCGACATGAGTTGCCGTTTGCAACCGTTTTTCACCATCAGGCGCACGCGTCGGCGGTGGCGGCCGAGCATGGTGGACCGGGGCAGTGGCTCATGTTTGCCTGGGACGGTGTCGGATTGGGTGAAGACGGCTCACTTTGGGGCGGTGAAGCCTTGCTCGGTGTACCGGGTGCATGGCGCCGCGTAGCCAGCCTGCGCCCCTTTAGATTACCGGGTGGTGATCTCGCCGGACGTGCGCCCTGGCGCAGCGCAGCGGCACTTTATTGGCAGCTTGGGCAGAACTTGCAAGATTGCCCCGATGTCGACGGACTCGCCAAATCGGCGTGGTCCAATGGGCTGAACAGCCCGACAAGCAGCGCCGCAGGAAGGTTGTTTGATGCAGCTGCGGCCATCGTCTGCGAGCTGTCAAATGTTAGCTTTGAAGCACAAGGGCCGATGCTGCTGGAGTCCCTTTGCGACAAGCGACGAGAACCAGTGTCATTGCCACTAATGGCAGACAACGAGGGAATTCTTCGTACGGATTGGGCACCACTATTGGCAGTACTGGCAGATAGCAGGTTGATCAGGAGCTATCGTGCGGAGGTTTTTCATTCCAGCCTTGCCACAGCGATCCTGCAGCAGGCCATAAGTGCCAGAGACAGTCACGGCGATATGCGGATCGGTCTCTCTGGCGGTGTATTTCAAAATCATGTGCTGACATCACAGGCCGTTGAATTACTAAGCGACGATGGTTTTGAAGTGTTCGTGCCAGAGCAATTGCCCTGTAACGATGCCGCTTTGAGTTTCGGGCAAGTGGCAGAAACTGCGGCGCGCGACGAGGAGATTGACGATCATGGATGACACACGAATTTCACTCGCGCACGGTAATGGCGGACGCTTCATGCGCGAACTGATCGAAGAAGTTTTCGCGAAGCATCTTGGCAAATCCGAGCTAAACACTGAGGTGGACGCGGTCCCGATTGATCTTGGTGATGGCGAAGTCCTGATAACGACGGATGGTTTCACAGTGCAGCCCCTTGAGTTCCCGGGTGGTGATATCGGATCGCTGGCCATACATGGCACGACAAACGATCTTGCTGTAGCCGGCGCACGTCC
>JAJFKQ010000004.1 GCA_021773155.1 Woeseiaceae bacterium
CTTCGTAAGATCTTCAGTGAATACGGACTGATTCGATATCGCGTATTGGTAGAAATTCGCTGGCTGCAGTGCCTGGCTGATGAACCGGACGTACCGGAACTGGCCCCGCTAAGCTCAGTCATGAAAGATGTCCTGAATCACGTTATCGACGACTTCTCGATCGACGATGCCGAGCGTGTGAAGAAAATAGAGGCGACCACTAACCACGACGTAAAAGCGGTCGAGTATTTTATCCGTGAGAAGATCGGCGACGGACCCGAAACACAAGCGCTGAAAGATTTCCTGCACTTCGCTTGCACCTCAGAGGACATCAACAACCTGTCCTATGCCCTGATGCTGCGCGCGGCGCGCTCCGACGTACTGATTCCTCAAATGCGCGATCTGCGCAGCAAGCTCAACACGCTCGCCAAGGAGAACGCAGACCTGCCCATGCTGTCACGCACACATGGTCAAACGGCCAGCCCAACAACACTCGGCAAGGAACTTGCGAACGTCGTTGCACGGCTCGCTCGAACACAAAAGCAGTTCGCCAACGTTGATATCCTTGGCAAATTCAACGGTGCGGTCGGCAACTACAACGCTCATGTCATCGCGTACCCAAATGCGGACTGGCCAGCCATTGCACATCGTTTTGTCGAGTCGCTGGGTATCGACCCGAACCCCTACACAACGCAGATCGAACCGCACGACTGGACGGCTGAGTACTCGCACGCATTGATGCGTTACAACACGATTCTCATCGACTTTAGCCGTGATGTCTGGAGCTACATCTCGCTCGGCTACTTCAAACAGAAGGTGGCGAAGAATGAAGTTGGTTCGTCGACGATGCCGCACAAAGTTAATCCGATCGATTTCGAAAATGCCGAGGGAAATTTCGGCATGGCAAACGCCATGTTGGGGCACTTCGCCGAAAAGCTGCCGATTTCACGTTGGCAGCGTGACCTGACCGACTCCACCGTACAACGCAATCTGGGCTCCGCTGTCGCCCATATCGTTATCGCGCTGCAGTCGTTGTTGAAGGGTATTGGCAAGCTGCAGATCAACGCTGACGCGATCAATGCCGATGTATCGCAGGCTTGGGAGGTGCTCGCGGAGGCCGTGCAGACCGTTATGCGACGCTATGGCATTCCGGAACCCTATGAGAAGCTCAAGGCGCTGACCCGCGGCCAGGCTGTCACTAAAGAAATACTGCTCGAGTTCATCAAGACACTGGATATTCCGGACGACGAAATCGAACGCTTGCTCGCTCTGACGCCGGAATCCTACATTGGACTCGCAGCACAACAGGCGCGCGATATCTAGCCAACCGGATGCTAAAGCTACCGGGAAACCTGACCGCCGAGGCGTTCCTCAAGCGTTATTGGCAGAAACAACCGCTATTCATGCCGAGTGCGCTGAATCGCTTGCGACCCGCGATTACGCGCAATGAACTGGGCTGGCTTGCGACACTGGAGGATGTTGAATCACGACTGGTGTTTGTCGAGCGTAGCAATAAGCGCTGTCGTTACCGTGCGGAGACCGGCCCTTTCGAGTCGGAATACCTGCAAAACCTCCCGAAACGGGACTGGACGCTGCTGGTCCATGATGTCGAAAAACATCTACCGGCAATGCGGGCATTGTTCGAGCATGTACCGTTCATCCCGGACTGGCGTGTTGACGATCTCATGGTGAGCTTTGCTGCTCCCGGCGGCGGAGTCGGGCCGCACAAAGACAACTACGACGTTTTCCTATGCCAGGGAATCGGGGTTCGCAACTGGCACTTTACGAACGATAAGGTTATTGCGGATCCGGATGCCAGCGACGAGCTTGCATTGCTTTCTGAATTTACAGGCGATAAGAATCTGGACACGGTCGAGGGCGATGTGTTGTACCTGCCACCCGGCGCGCCGCATTGGGGTACGGCCAAGCGGGCTTGCATGACCTACTCCATCGGAATGCGCGCCCCACAGGTCAGTGATTTCTCCTTCGCGTTGAACTGCCCGAGCCCAAATGACGATGATTTCTACCGGGACCCTGACCTGGATATCGATGAAGTCAGACCGGGCTACATTTCAAGTGCCGCAGCAAGACGTGCATCATCTCTACTCGGTCTGTCGAATGAGCAGCACGACGAAGTCAGCGAAGCGCTCGGGTATTTCGCGACCAAGGCTAAAGACTGGCTTAAGCCCGATGGTGCCAGCCCGGAAGAAACCGAAGAGACGCTCGAGATGCTACGAAATGGCGGCCATCTGGACGTGCATGGCATGAGCCAAATCGCGTTTGATGACCGCACGCTGTACGTCAATGGCAGCGGCATGGAGTTACCTCACAATGCGACGCCGCTAATAGAACAAATTTGCGGCGACCGCTCGCTTGCCCGCTCAATCCCGGGCGACATCGAGCAGGACAAAATGATCCGCTGGATGCTCCGACACGGCGCTTTTGAGATACCTGAGCATTCCTGACCATATGTGAGGTAAAGCCGGGCTGGGATTTATTTCGCAACCTCCGGCAAACGCAATCAGGGCGCGGGATACGAATAATTGTCATCGCAGCTCACTGAGCCAAAACGTGACGCAGTTGGCACTGAGTACCCCTTCATCCCGGTACTATTATTGGCCTATGGAACAAGCACGCGAAAAAGGCAGACGCTGGGTCATCTCGTCTCGGGATGAGATGCAGCAGGCAGCATTGGAAGTCGTTAGCGAGGCAGCTCGCCGCGTTTCCATCTTCACACATGACCTCGAGCCCGGCATTTACGACACTCCGGAGTTTCTCGAAGTCATCAAGCACATGGTTTTGTCGCAAGCGTACGCGCGCATTCGAGTACTCATCGCCAATCCAGCTCGAGCGGTGAAGAACGGCAATAACTTTGTGCATCTCGGACGCCGATTGAATACCTATATTGAATTTCGACACGTGAGAGAAGACTTGCGAACGCACGGCGAAGCATTCTGTATCGCGGACGAAACAGCATTGGTCTATCGACT
>JAJFKQ010000031.1 GCA_021773155.1 Woeseiaceae bacterium
TACCAGCCCTACAGCGATGATTCGGATGCACCGATGATCCCTGAGGCATTGGCCGAAGACTTGCAGACGACCAAAGAAACCATTGATCGTCACAAACGCAACCTGAAGAAATTTCAATCTGACAAACAACAGATCATTGAACGATTCGATGGTGACATCTCACGCTTCAAGATCCTCAAGGGCCTCGTCGGTACCTAGTGTAGTGTCCTGGATTGTATGGCGATTAAGCGAGACGAGCAGGCATTAGCTGCAAGGCGCGCCGCGCAGTGAATGGCGTGTCCTTTACAAGGGGCGCAACGCCGCAGATGATGCCTGCTCTTCTCGCCCGAAGGGAGATCCACAAGCGCTTCAATCCCGCGTTACAGCCTTTATCAAGGACGTAGCCATTGATGGCAGGCCGCGCCTTGACTTGAAGCGCTTGTGGATCTCTTAATCGCCATACAATCCAGGACACTACACTAGCCCTCCTTATTGAGTTCAGTGCTTTCCGGAATGTCCGAACCCGCCAGCACCTCTGTCGCTGGCAGCAAACTCTTCAACAACCTTAAGTTCGACCTGTTCGACAGGCACAAATACCATTTGAGCGATCCGCTCGGATGGCTGCACTTCATAACTCTTTGCACTGCGGTTCCAGCACGAGATGAAAACCTGACCCTGATAGTCCGAATCGATCAGGCCCGTAAGGTTACCCAACACCAGTCCATATTTGTGACCCAAACCAGAGCGCGGCAACAAGACCGCCGCTAGTCCGGGATCTGCTACATGGATCGCCAGCCCGGTCGGCACGAGGACTGTTTCGCCTGGCGCCACGGTAAGCGGTTCGTCGATACACGCACGCATATCCATTCCGGCGGATCCGTCGGTCGCGTAATGAGGTAAAGGAATGGAACCCCCGATCCGCGGATCGAGTATTTTGAGCTCAATGGATCGCAAAGCGTAGTCCTTCAATCGTTGTTTGTTATGACCGTCAATCCGGGTTGGGTTTCTGAACCACGCTCAGCATAAAAGTGTTCAGCTGCAAGCTCAATCAAATTACGAGCAAGTTCAACTTTCGAGGATGTCGGAAATTCTCGCTCACCGCCATCCCACAATACGATTGCTGAATTATCGTCACGATCAAAGCCGCAGTCGCGTCCGACTCGATTCGCTATGATCATGTCCAGATTCTTTTTCTCAAGCTTGCCGCGCGCGTATTCGACGACATTTTCCGTCTCTGCCGCAAAGCCGACTGTAAACGGTGCCACGTCAAGAGCGGCGATGGACGCAAGAATATCCGGGCAGCGCGTCAGCTCAAGACTCATCGCCTCGTCATTCTTTTTGATCTTCTGTTTGACAACCGCGACCGGACGATAATCAGCAACGGCGGCAGCCGCGATGAAGATATCGGCATCTTCTATCGCCGCATGCGTCGCCGCATACATCTCCTCAGCTGACTCGACATTTACAACTTCCGTGCCCGGCGGTTCACGCAAATTGACTGGGCCACTGACAAGCACGACATCCGCACCCTGTGCGACTGCTGCACCCGCAATGGCGTAACCCATCTTTCCGGAGCTTCGATTCGTTATGTAGCGAACCGGATCGATCGGTTCACGCGTCGGGCCTGCTGTCACGACGACCTTCTTGCCTTCGAGCAGGCCCTGACCTTTTCCGCCGGTCAGGTTGAATACTGTTGCCGCTATCAAGTCAGGCTCAAGCATGCGACCAGCGCCTTCTTCGCCGCATGCCTGCGAGCCAATGCCGGGGCCGATAATGTGTATCCCGCGATGCTCAAGGACTTCTCGATTCGCCTGAGTCGCCAGATTGCTCCACATGACGCGATTCATCGCGGGAGCCAGCGCAATCGGTGCCTCCGTTGCCAGGCAAATCGTCGTCAGGAGGTCTGGCGCACCCCCACTGACGATCCGCGCCATCACCTCAGCCGTCGCTGGCGCGATCAATACAACATCCGCCCAGCGCGCGAGTTCAATATGACTCATCGCCGCCTCAGCCTCTTTATCCCAAAGATTTGAGCGAATCGGCTTGCCCGATACGGCCTGCAATGCCGTGCTGGTTACGAACTCTTCAGCAGAGTTCGTCATCACGATCTGTACTTCGGCCCCTCGCTCGCGCAAGCGCCGAACCAGATCCGGTGCTTTGTAAGCGGCGATTCCGCCGGTAATACCGAGGACTATATTCATAGAACAAGCTTAGCCCGGGGATGTTGGCAAATTCCAGTGAATCAGGACATCCGCGCCAGATTGATTCGTTGTAAGGAAATGCCACCGGGTAGCAACATGGGCCCGTGAAAAACGTCACGAACAGGGAAAGTACCGACGTCGAGCTACTGGCCGCCATTATTGGGGCCAGCAGTTCCAACGCATCCGGGCAGGAGGCCGCGAGTCGCCTGATGCACCGCTTTGGCAGCCTGAGGTCCTTATTACATGCCAATAACAATGATTTGCTGGCTTGCCGTGGCATTGGCCGTGTCCGGCTTGGTGTCCTGCGAGCGCTACCGGAATTGGCGCGTCGCTACTTCGAGGAGTCCTTGCCTTGCGGAGAAACCATTCGTAGCCCCTCGGATACCGAGTCGTTCCTGAAAGCACGCATGCAGCACCTTGATCATGAGCTGTTTTGTTGCCTTTTCCTCGACAACCGGCATCGTGTGCTGCGTTTTGACGAATTGTTTCGCGGCACGATAGACGGAACATCGGTCTATCCGCGTGAGGTGGTAAAGGAGGCGCTCGGCGTCAATGCCGCCGCGGTGATACTGGCGCACAACCATCCGTCAGGTGTCGCGGAGCCCAGCCAGGCTGACGAGCGCATCACCAAACGGCTGAAATCAGCCCTCGAACTGGTCGATATTCGGCTCCTGGATCACTTTATAGTTGGCGATGGTGCGGCGACTTCGCTCGCGAGCCGCGGAATGCTTTAGACGGGGCCGCCGAAAGGCCCGAATGAGCGCTTGTATTGCACCGATCACACTGGTATAAAGTCTCGCTCCCTGCCCGCCAATCGTGGGCAACTTATAGTAGAATCAGAGACTTACCAATGTCCAAGGTATGCCAAGTGACGGGGAAACGGCCGCAATCAGGCAATAACGTTTCTCACGCACATAATAAAACTCGTCGCCGCTTCCTGCCGAACCTGCAGCACAAGCGTTTTTGGGTCGAATCCGAGAAGCGTTTTGTACGCCTGCGTATTTCTCATAAAGGCCTGCGTATCATCGACAAGCACGGTATCGAGAAAATTCTCGCTGACCTGCGTGCCGACGGCCAACGCGTTTAGTCGTCGGAGGATTGAGATATGCGTGACAAAATCAAACTCGTTTCCAGCGCTGGATCTGGCCACTACTACACAGTGACCAAGAACAAGCGCCTGCATCCTGAAAAAATGGAGACCAAAAAGTACGATCCGACCATTCGGAAGCACGTGCTTTATAAGGAAGCGAAGATAAAGTAGACAAGTTTCAAGTAGTTGTTCGTCAAACGAACCGCTAGTGAAAGGCCCGGTATTCCCGGGCCTTTTTTTGTGAGGCACAATAAAGGATGCCTGAATTACCTGAAGTTGAGACCAGCCGCCGCGGCATCGAGCCGCACATCATCAACACGCGTGTCGCACGTGTCATTGTTCGCAACCGAAGTCTGCGCTGGCCGGTGTCAAAGACGGTTGATCGCAAACTCCTCGGCGAAACGATTACGTCCGTCACCCGGCGCGCCAAATATTTGCTGATCAATACGGATGGCGGCTCCGCCATACTGCACCTGGGGATGTCCGGCAGTGTCTTTATCGTCGATCGCGATACGCCCGCGGGCGTCCACGATCACGTGGACATCGATTTCGACTCCGGCAAGACAATGCGATTTCGCGATCCACGGCGATTCGGGTCTTTGCACTGGAGCAAGACCCCACTCCAGCACAAGCTACTAAAGTCTCTCGGGCCTGAGCCACTCGCTGATGATTTTGATACGGCGTACCTGTGGGAAAAATCACGTGGACGGCGTGTCAGCGTCAAGCAATTCATCATGAATGCACAGGTCGTTGTCGGCGTTGGCAACATCTACGCAAACGAAGCGCTTTATCTCGCCTGCATCAATCCGCGACGGGCGGCGGGTCGAATTGCGTTACAGCGCTATGAACTGCTTGTTGCAGCTATCAAGGATGTACTCGCAAATGCAATAAAGGCGGGCGGAACAACGCTGCGTGACTTTTACGGCGGCGACGGTGAGGCCGGCTATTTTCAGCAGCAGCTCGAAGCGTATGGCCGGGAAGGCGAACCCTGCCGGCGCTGCGACGCACCAATCACTGCCATCGTACAGGGACAGCGGTCGACCTATTATTGCAGGCAGTGCCAAACCTGATCAGGCCCGGCCTACCTTCTGAAGCAGAGCCTCTCTTACCTTTGGCGACACGAACTCGGCAATATCACCGCCAAGGGTCGCTACTTCCCGGACCAGCGTTGAAGAGATAAATGTGAATTTATCTGTTGGCGTCAAGAAGGCGGTTTCAACCTCCTGGGTCAGATGCCGGTTCATA
>JAJFKQ010000301.1 GCA_021773155.1 Woeseiaceae bacterium
GCGCCTGTAAGCGCCCCTGAGGACTTGAGAAACCGGCGCCGCGAGACATTACTTTTATTAGGCATAGCGCGTACCTTTTTGTTGTTATTGGCGACAACGTAGCACAGTATAATCAACAAGATGCACGATTCAGAGATCGGCGAGATCAAGAGGGCAGAATGGGACGATTATCAACACATATCCTCGACACGACACACGGTGGGCCCGCAGCGGGAGTTGCGATTCGATTGTTCTCGCTCGGCGAGCATCGCGACCAAATTGCTTACGCGGTAAGCAATGCAGACGGTCGGACAGAAAAAGCTTTGCTTGAGGGCGAGACCATGGTCACCGGTACCTACGAACTGGAGTTCGATATTGGTGATTACTTCAAGAGTCGGAATGCTGCTGTCGATGACCCGGCCTTTCTGGACACGGTCGTCATTCGTTTCTGTGCCAAGGGTGATGAGCACTATCACGTGCCATTGCTTTGCTCTCCGTGGGCTTACTCAACTTACAGGGGTAGCTGAGACATATGAGTGACGCCGCTACGATTCGATTCCTGCTTGATGGCGAAGTCATCGAAATTCGAGACGTGGATCCGACGCGAACTGTATTGCAGTTCTTGCGCGAAGATTTGCGGCGTAAGGGGTCGAAAGAAGGTTGTGCTGAGGGTGACTGTGGCGCGTGTACAGTTGTTGTTGCGGAATTGAATCGCGATGGTGACGACGTAAGCCTCAAAGCAATCAACTCCTGCATCCAGTTTCTGCCGACGCTTGATGGTAAGGAATTGATTACGGTAGAAAGTCTGGCGGACGGCGATGTACTGCATCCGGTGCAGTCGGCGATGGTGGCAGCACACGGTTCGCAATGCGGTTTCTGTACGCCGGGCTTCGTTATGTCGATGTATGCCTTATATGAAACGAACCCGAGCCCGGACCGCCAGGCGATAGACGATGCGCTGTCGGGCAATCTTTGCCGTTGTACTGGTTATCGACCCATTATTGCCGCGGCGACACAAATGTATTCAGCAGCAAGACCACCTGCGACTGACCGCGCGGCCGCACTGAAGAAGATTCAGCGCAAGGGTTCATTGCAGATCGAACACAATGGCCGGAAGTTTTTCGCGCCAGTTAGTGCCGATGAGTTTGCTGACGTGCTTACCGAGAATCCGGAAGCAACCATACTGGCTGGCGGGACCGATATCGGCCTGTGGGTCACCAAGCAACATCGTGAGCTTGGCACCGTTATTTACGCGGGGCGCGCGGCAGATATTTGTGACGTGAAGGTGAGTGATACTCATATTGATATCGGTGGCGCGGCGACCTTGACCGAGGCGGTTCCGGCCATTGTTCAACATTACCCGGGATTCGATGAGCTGTTTCGCCGCTTCGCATCTCCGCCCATTCGAAACGCCGGTACGCTTGGTGGCAACATTGCCAACGGCTCGCCCATCGGCGACTCGATGGCAGCGCTGATGGTCGTTGATACATCCCTGGTATTGCGTTGTGGTGAAGTCGAACGGGAAATCTTGCTGAATGATTTTTATCACGACTACATGGTCAATGATTTGCAGCCGTGTGAGTTTGTTTCACGAATTTTGATTCCGCTGCCCACAGATAACGCACGTGTCAGCAGCCAAAAATGGTCGAAGCGATTTGATCAGGATATTTCCGCGATTTGCACGGCGTTCAGGCTGGTCCTCGACGACGGTAAAGTCACATCTTTTAGAATGGCCTGCGGCGGTCTGGCCGCCACAGTTCGACGCGCGACGAAAACGGAGGCAGCCGTTTCGGGCAAAGCCTGGAGCGGCGATACCGTCGAAGCAGCGTGCACAAAGCTGGCTGAGGATTTCTCGCCGATATCCGATATGCGAGCGTCGGCTGATATCCGCGAAGTTGCGGTACAGAACCTGCTGCGACGATTCTTCGCCGAGACACAAAGCGACGAACTGGAAACGGTGTATACCTATGGCCGCTAGCGGTAAGGCCGTTCCAAATCGGAAGGCTGCGGTCGGTGCCGCAATGCCACATGACAGCGCGCACCTGCATGTGACGGGGCGCGCGTCCTATACCGACGATTTACCAGAGCCACGAGACTTACTGCACGTTGCCGTTGGCATGAGCTCGGTCGCTCATGCTGAAGTTGGCAATATAGATCTTTCTGATGTTCTTGCAGCACCCGGCGTCGTCGATGTCTGCATTGCAAGCGATATTTCGGGGGATAATAATTTCGGGCCGATCATTGCGGATGACCCAATCTTCGCGACTGACCTCGTTCAGTACGTCGGGCAGCCCGTGTTTGCGGTCGCGGCGACAACGGTGGATGCGGCAAGAAAGGCCGCACGGCTCGCCAGCATCGACTACTCATCGCTGGAAGCGATTCTTGATCCGTTAGTGGCAGTCGAGAAGCAATCCTTTGTTCTGCCCAGCGAAATGCTGGTTCGAGGTGATCCGGACGCCGCATTGAAGGCCGCGCCACACCGCGCGAGTCGCCGTGTTTTCCTGGGCGGGCAGGATCAGTTCTATCTCGAAGGCCATATCGCGATGGCCGTACCCCAGGAAGATAATTGCTTGCTGGTGTTCAGCTCGACGCAGCACCCGGATGAAGTTCAGACCCTGATTGCACACGCTACTAACAGACCAGCGAGCGACGTCATTGTGACTTGCCGAAGAATGGGCGGCGCATTCGGCGGCAAGGAAAGTCAGGCGGCGTTGATAGCCTGTATCGCAGCACTGGCCGCCGACAAAACAGGCCGCGCCTGCAAGCTGCGGTTGGATCGGGATGACGACATGATCATGACCGGTAAGCGGCACGATTTTGTCATCGACTACGATATCGGTTTTGATGACACAGGCCTGATACTCGGTGTCGATTTTGAGCTCGCGTCACGCTGCGGCATGTCAGCCGACTTGTCGGGCCCTGTAAACGACCGTGCGATGTTCAGTTGCGATAACGCCTATTTTCTCGAGAACGTTCGCATTGTTTCTCATCGATGCAAGACGAATACGGTGTCAAACACCGCGTTTCGGGGTTTCGGTGGGCCGCAAGGTATGTTCGCCATCGAGTATGCGATCGAAGACATCGCTCGCCAGTTGGGCAAAGACCCGCTGGAGATTCGTCGTCGAAACTTTTACGGCAAGGACGAGCGCAACATTACGCAGTACCTGCAGCCGGTCGAAGACAATGTTATCGATGAGATTTTCGATCAACTGGTTGCAAGCAGCGACTACGAGAAGAGGCGGCAGGAGATTCGGGCATTCAATTCGAGCAGTCCGATACTCAAGCGCGGAATTTCGATGACGCCCGTCAAATTTGGCATATCGTTCACAAACACATTATTAAATCAGGCGGGCGCGCTGGTGCACGTGTTCAAAGACGGTACAATTCAACTCAATCATGGCGGCACCGAGATGGGGCAGGGCTTGTACATCAAGGTCGCTCAGATCGTCGCTGACGAGTTTCAGATTGATATCGACCGCATTCGCATCGCGGCCGCCGATACCAGCAAAGTGCCAAACGCCTCTGCGACCGCAGCATCCAGCGGGGCTGACATGAATGGCATGGCAGCGAAGAAAGCGGCCGCAAAAATTCGCTCCCGATTAACTGAATTTGCGGCGCGGCATTTTTCGGTGCCGGAAGCCGGCATTGAATATCGCGACAATCAGGTGACTGCCGGGAACGAGACTGTGTCATTCACCGACTTGGTACAGCTTGCGTGGGCAGATCGCGTGCCATTATCTGCGACCGGTTTTTACAAGACGCCAAAAATTAACTACGACCGCGAGACATTCAGTGGTCGGCCGTTCTTTTACTTTGCTTACGGCGCCGCGGTGACTGAAGCGGTGGTTGATACCTTAACCGGTGAGAACCGCACACTGCGCGTCGATATTTTGCACGACTGTGGTGATTCGCTGAATCCGGCCATTGACCTGGGACAAGTCGAAGGTGGCTATGTGCAAGGAGTCGGCTGGTTAACGTCCGAGGAACTGTGGTGGAACGATCGCGGCGAACTCGGGACGCATGCACCGTCGACTTACAAGATCCCGACCTGCTCAGACCTGGCGCCGGATTTTCGTGTCGCGCTAATGCAAAGTAATCCGAATTCTGAAGACACCATCTATCGCTCAAAAGCGGTTGGTGAGCCGCCGCTGATGCTCGCACTGTCAGCATTTCACGCTATCCGGGATGCGATCGCGACCGAAGACTGTCCGACACCGGACCTGCAGGCACCAGCAACACCGGAATCGATATTGCACGCGATACAGGCGGCAAAGCATGAATGAGTGGATAGACGAACTGACCGATCTCGCCGCAGCCGGCGAGAGAGCCGTGTTGGTCACCGTTGCAGGTATCCGTGGTTCCGCGCCGCGTGAGATCGGTGCGAAGATGATCGTAACGGCCTCGGAAACCATAGGTACGATCGGCGGCGGTCAGCTCGAGTTTCAGAGTGCGCATGTTGCGGTCGAAATGCTCGATGATCAACAGACAACATTGCGGAGCTTTCCGCTCGGGTCTTCGATGGGTCAGTGTTGTGGTGGCGTCGTGGAAATTCTATTC
>JAJFKQ010000032.1 GCA_021773155.1 Woeseiaceae bacterium
CAAGTCACGGATTGTTCCCAAAGGCATCGAACGTGCTGTTCGTGCACGTGACAACAACTGTTGTAAGTTCCCGGGCTGCCACAATCGCCGCTTCCTGCAATGCCACCATGTGGAGCACTGGTCGAATAATGGCGAGACCTCGGTGGAGAACCTGATGTTGCTGTGCACGAAGCACCACACGCTCCTGCATGAGGGTGGTTTCCGTATCGAGACGGACTTTCAGGGCAACTGGTACTTCGTTCGACCGGATGGGGTCGCTGTCCCTGAGACGGGTTATCACTCGCAGGACATGATCGACACAGAGGAAGACGAGTTTTCCGATTCGTACAACAAAACTCCCGCGGGAGCTTTATTGAGCGCAGCGGAAAACTCTGTGAAGGAACCGCCAGCGCCGGTTTATTTACATTAGCGCAGCACCGCAGCAAGTACCTTTCGGCTTGATTTGGACGCCCGCTATACTGCGGAGAGGTCTTGCCGTCCGTTAGTCTCCCGGATTTGTAGACGTTCGAATGACCGCTATCAATGAAAGCAGACTGAACACGTCGCCGCTGAGGCTTGTGCGCCAGTAGAGAGGAACCGTTGATGATTCACGATCGTGCGACTGATATAGCGATACAGGATAAGCTCAAGAATAATCACTGCTATGGCTGTGGTGCTGACAATCCACTCGGGATGCAGATCAAGAGTTACTGGAACGGTGAGGTATCGACCTGCACTTACACGCCACGCCCTGAGCACTGTGCAGGACCGACGCAGTATCTTTACGGCGGCTTAATCGCAAGCCTGATCGACTGCCATTCGGTCGGCACCGCGATGGCTAATTACTACGATTCGGAAGGACGCGACGTCGGTGACGATCCGCAGATTTGGTGTGTGACCGGCAGACTGACCGTCAGCTATCTCAAGCCGACACCGATCGGCAAGCCCGTCGAGCTACGCGCAACGATTACCGAATGGACTGAAAAGAAAACAACGCTCAAGTGCACGATGTACTCGGATGGCGTCGCCACTGCCGAAGGCGAAGTAATCGCGATTCGCGTACCCAGCGAGTGGCGCGATTAGTCGCCCAACTCGCCGTGTAAGCGAGCATCAAAGGTCGAAAAATGACCCGCGAACCAATCGGACAAACCTTGTTCCAGACGCGTTGCGCCTGTAGCGGTATCGGCAGCGAAATCATCCATCAGGTCCCTGACCTGGTCCAGCAAATCTTCATGGTTATCTTTGTGCGCCTGGTATTCCGCGTAGTTACTTTTACGCATCAAGCGTTCTTCCAGCGCGAAGTGCATTGAGATCGTACTGAAGATTTCACCCAGACATTGTTCGACCTGATCCGCATCCGGGTCTGACTCCAGCTTCTCATAGATATCATTGATAAGGTCGATCATCTCCCGATGCTCATCGTCCATCGACTCTACGCCGACTGAGTATCCCGGTTTCCACTGCAACAGGCTCATAACAAAATCACCGAATCAAAAACCCTTGTGTTTGTGCGTCAAATCGAATCACCAGATTACGCCCAGGCGCCAAATCCAGCGTTACCGATTTCTCATAATCAAATCCTGATTGTTCGCCACTATCATTCATCCCGACAAACAACTCATGCGCTCCTGACGAAACCATCATGCGTTGATAAATACTGGCCTTGCCGTCCGCCCAGATGCCGCTCGGTGGCAACGTTTCCTCATAAAGCACCCGGTCGCCGGATCGCAACTCAATCCGAACAGGATGTCGTTCACGCGGGCAATCCGCGGGCTTACGCATGTTGGGCGGCAGCTTGTTGAGCTCCTCCTGGCTAAATTTCCGACACTCACCGATACGCTCGCCGGCGTGTGAGAAAACCAGCGAGACGATCGCATGATTTTCGTCAACCAATTCGTACGATGGCCAGACAGACAACGCACCAACGACCGCCGCAAATACGGCGTACATAAAAATTTCGGCGACGAGCTTCATTGTTGCAGGCTCCGCAAGAATGCCTCGTACTTCTGCACCACACCGGAGTTTTCAGACCACGGCGCCTGCCAGCCGATTGCAACTCGCGACATGTCAACGCGGCGGCGCAACATCGGGTCTCTTTGTCTTGCCAGACGCTGTTCCGTCCATTCTGCGCCATATCGGTATGAACAATTACCGTCCAGACAACCCAGTAACAAAACGCCATCTGCGTGCCCGCGGCTGAGAGTGAAATCCACATAGGATGGTGGCAACTGACCCATGCAATTCACTTTGACGAAGCTGAGTCCTGCTTTCTCTATTTCCTGCACCTGCTGGTCGTCACGGCAAGCAAACACAATGACGTGGGGTGATTCACCCTGCTTGCCGGCCGCAATGATGTCTTCGCGTAATGCCGAAGCCATTCGATCGGGCAAATCGATACCCGGCAGGAGTTCGCCGCGGGATCGAAACGGGGTTGCGGTTGGGCACGCGCCGACGCAAATACCACAACTGATACACAAATCAGGATCAACGCCGGCCTGATGCGTGTAATTCGTTCCGTCAGTACGCGGCACCATTTCTACCGCGCCGAACGGGCAATCGTCGACGCAACGTTCGCAACCATTGCAGAAATCCAGAGTCACCAGCGCGGCTTGTTCCTTCTTCTGCGGCGGTGCCCAGGGCGCAATTACAATAACCGTACTGATTCCGACGAGAAACACCCATACCCAGCCCGGCGACCATATCTGGACTAATGGATAGACATGCAGATAAAACCAGTCGAGCCGGAGGGACTGCGGCGTCATCGCGAGTTCCGCTTGCTCATGACTAATCGCCGGATACAAAGCAGATAAAACCAGCATGGCGATAAGGGATGCCGCCATCAATCGACGTGCGGGATTGATGCGCGGTCCGTTCAGGCGAAAGACGTGCAGCCAGATCCCGAAAACCAGGAAAATGGGCAACCCGATGAGATGCAAGAACGCCATCAGTGTAAAGAAGCGATTGGAGAGCAGGTCATCGCTGAGGAAGTTGCCGGCCATTGAATCAGTAAAGATCGGAATGCTGTCCATCAACTCGGCGGAAGTAATCGCTACATACTGTGCGAGTTCATCCCAAACCAGCCAGTAGCCGGTGATTCCCAATACGAAAATCATCCAGACCAGCGGTATGCCTGTCACCCAGGTAAACCAGCGGTTACTGCGGTAGCGATTGAATACGAATTCTTTGACGATGTGCAGCAGAATCGTAATGATCGCGGCATCAGATGCATAGCGATGCAGGCTGCGCATAATGCCGCCCAGGTACCACTGCTCGCGCGTGAGGTACTCGACTGACTCAAACGCTCCCGACACGCTGGTGCGAAAAAAGATCAGCAACCAGATGCCACTGATGAGCACTATCCACAGGAAGAATATCGTCATCGCGCCAAGATGATTCAACGGGTTTTCCGCGGCATCGAATGCACGTGCCATCGGTCGACGCAGAACGCCGAAAAAAGCACGTCCCAATCTGTGAAGACGCGCGATCATTCCTGTTTACGGGCTCGTCTGGCCGTGAGCAGTTCCCTGAAAAGGTAA
The DNA here is from genome assembly GCA_021773155.1 of Woeseiaceae bacterium. Classification (GTDB taxonomy): domain Bacteria; phylum Pseudomonadota; class Gammaproteobacteria; order Steroidobacterales; family Woeseiaceae; genus UBA1847. Next base: position 3,516 of record JAJFKQ010000032.1, read on the forward strand.
ATAATGATAGCGAGAATCATGGTCGCGCCGACCGCTATCTGTACAAACAGGGAATTATCGAATCGATAGCGCCCGGTCGCCGGATCATAAACAGTGCAGAACAGCTTCACCTTGTCGATCAGGCCGGCGAACATATGGCCAGCACTGGATGGTCGGTTGAAGACGATGTCCTTCAACGGCTCGACCAACCATGGAAGTTCGAAAGTCACGCCATAAACCTGACTGTAGACGACACCGTTTCGGTCGATTACAGAAGACTGGTTCATGTGGTCGAAGCCCCGCGGCGTGGGGAAGAAAATAAACCCGAGATCTTTGCTGATTTCCTGAATGCTCTCACTGCTGGCACTGAGGAACTTCCAGTTCCTGGTATCAACGCCTTGCCGCCGCGCGAAAGCAGCCATTGCGTGCGGGGTGTCACTGGCAACGTCGAAACCGATCGTCACAACGTCAAAACTGTCATCCCCTAACGCCTCGCGAGCAGATTCCACCGCCTTGGCAAGGTATTTTGTCGTTGCGGGACAAACGTGATGGCACGACGTGAAAATCATGCTGATAACCAAAGGCCTGCCGGCGTAGTCGGATCTTAAGTTCACCGTGGCGCCGTGGCGGTCGATCAGTTCGTAATCGCCGA
>JAJFKQ010000033.1 GCA_021773155.1 Woeseiaceae bacterium
CCCGATTGATCTTGGTGATGGCGAAGTCCTGATAACGACGGATGGTTTCACAGTGCAGCCCCTTGAGTTCCCGGGTGGTGATATCGGATCGCTGGCCATACATGGCACGACAAACGATCTTGCTGTAGCCGGCGCACGTCCGATGTACATGACACTCAATGCGTTCATCGAGGAAGGCCTTGAGATCGCAGTTCTCGATCGTATTGTCGCGAGTCTCGCCCGGGCAGCCAAAGAGGCCGGCGTAAAAGTTTGCGCTGGTGATACCAAAGTTGTGCGACGTGGCGAGGGTGGTGGTTTGTACCTGGCGACCACGGGCGTCGGCGTGAGATTGCCTGGCGTTATCCCTTCAATGGACTTAATTCAGGACGGCGATGTCATCATCGTCAGCGGCACGGTTGGGGATCACGGTACGGCCGTCATGCTGGCACGCGAAGAATTCGGCCTGCGTGGTGATCTTGTTTCGGATGCCGGTCCGGTGATGGACTTAACTGAGACATTGCTGGAACTCGACGGATTGCGCTTTATGCGTGACCCAACTCGTGGTGGTATTGCGTCGATCGCACATGAGATTTGCCGTTCAACCGGGCTGGGCGTCAGATTTGAGGCGACCATCCCGGTAAAAGAGCCCGTGCAATCAGTTTGCGACATGCTCGGCTATGACCCGTTCTACCTGGCTTGCGAGGGGCGGGTAGTCGCCGTGATCGCAGCGGACCAGGCGGATCAGGCGCTCGATAAGTGGCGGCAGTTGCCGCAAGGTCGCGATGCAGTGCGAATTGGCCGAACATCAGTCACCGACAAACGCGTAATTCTGGAGACTGCATTAGGCGGGGAGCGTTTCCTGGAAGAACTTGAGGACGACCCGCTTCCGCGCATCTGCTAGTGACGAAGTACACTAGTGCGCAGTCGTCAGTTCCAGACTCTGCAAGATCATCTCATCACCGCTAACGATACGAGTCCGGAAGTCACCGCAGTCCGCACATAAGAGTCGATTCGGCAAAACCTTCGATTCCGATCCACACTCAGTACAGGTGACGACGACATCGGCCGTCTCGATAATCAGTTCGGCATTCTCTGCGACTGTACCAGCCACAGCCAAAGGATACGCTTGTCGCAACAAGTGGGGTTCTATTCCCGACAGCGGGCCGATTTTCAAATAGACTCGTTCGACGGCAGACGCATTGCGTTCTTCTGCAATTGTTTCAAGTTGCTGCAGTAGCGACAGGCAAACGGATAGTTCGTGCATCAGCTGGCCCCGACCTTCGTAAACAATGCACGTCGACTCACGGCGTGCTCATTGCGAGCTGGATTAAAAAGTTCTTGCATCACTTCCAGCGCGACGGCTTTAGCGGTGTCCTGATCTGGAAACTCGGCTACTGAACGAAATAACACGGCGGTCAGGTAAGGACCGAGCATTTCATCCTGAGCGGTTGTGAACTCAACCGGTCCGGATGGAAAGCTAAGTGTCGATTTGCTTCCTTGTACGAGTCTTGAGCCAATGTTAGAGCCGAGCAGCAAAACAAGATTCATGATCCAGGGCGTGATGAGTACACCGATCCGGTGTTCGTCGAAAGCACAGAATCCAACGGCTTCTACATCAAGTGCTGAATTGACGATCGGCAGGCCCTGCATCCGCTCCTCGTAAATGAAACGGTATCGTTCGACGAGATTTCTGCTGGATATCGGGGCAAATGTATCCATATCAGTCACTTACAGGAATGAACGCATTGGGTTCAGCGTCGCATTGCGGGCAGCGCCAGTGCCCGGGTAGTTCCAGAAAGGGCGTGCCCGGCGAAATCTGTTCGACCTCGTCGCCGATATCCGGGTCGTAGACATACCAACAAATTCTACATTCGAGTTTTGTATCGTCTGCAAGTCGATTCATGCAGCATCGGACCAGTAGGGCGCCAGGATCTCACGGAGACGCGTCGATGAATCGCCGAGATCTTCGCTGGCTGCTGCAACCACCTGCGGCATACTGGTTATCTCCAGCGAATTCAAAATCAGGGTTCCCATCGAGCTGTAATATCGGACCCACCACACGTTGGGTGTAAGAGTGCTAATGACCTGGCACTTTCCGTAAGCGCGCGACAGCATATCGACGGGCCCACGCCCGAGACGTGCATCGAGAAACTCGATCTCCTCTTGCGACAACGGTAGCAAGGTCAGGTTAATGGAGTGCTCTGCACCGGCTTGGTCGAACCTTACACAATGGTCCTCAAGTTCCACGAGTATGGGCATTGCGTTTGAGATGTCCTGGGCACCTAATGGTTGAGCCGTGTTTATGGGCCGCATATTTTCGTCGCGTGTAAATGCGATATGTGGCACCGGAGCAACCTCGAGCAAATCCATCGCTACACGTTCATCGTCATCGAAATACAAGGTTCTCCAAACACCTGCCAGAACTGACTCCTGAACTTTTGCCTTCAGCGTTCCGGCACAAGTAATACTGACTTCGCCTTCGCCAAGTATCTGATTGACGAGTTCGCGATTTTCCTCATCGAGCTGGTTTAAATTTGCCAACTGCATTTCCGTATTATTCTGGAATTCAGCCAGTGCTTTTTTCAGCCACGACATTGCTTCGCGAGCACCTTCCAGGTGCTGTACTTCGTCAGCCTCGGGCATCAACGGAGCATCGTATTTGTCCATGTCGCTTGGCATGTCGATGTAGGACGGTGCATCGCTGCCTGCACCCGGTTGGCTGCCGGGGCCGATGACGCTGACGGGAATGTCTTTAATCTTCACTGCGCCAATCTCCTTGAATTCGCAAGCTACTCAGCCAGCGATAACCGGGATGCTGAATCCTGGTGCTCGACGAGTCGGTGCGGCCAGGAATGTGTTGATCTTCGTCAGATACTCGGACCAGTCTTGTATGCGAGTAATCGCACCGACGTATTCACCGTCGCGCACGAACACAAGTGCCGGGTACTGGCTGAAGCCGTATTTTTGCTTGAGTTCTTTGCCCGCGCCGTAGGTGTCGGTTACGACGCCCGGATTGAGTTGCCCGCCAAAGGCGTTGATCAGCTCGGGTAACGCGACGGCGACATCGGTTGCGTCTTTCACCGTCTCGGGGTTGCCGGGGAAGAACAGGACATTCAATCCGGGATGTCGCGTGAAGCTGTCGTGGTTATCAAGAGAAATCTCTTCATAGCCAAGCTCCTGAGTGAGTCGCTCGATGAGTACGTGAGTCATAATGGCTCTCCCGAATTAAAGGGACGACCGTATTCGTAGTCGTGGATGTCCAGTGCGCCTGGTCCAACAAGGTCACCGACCGCATGCGAAGCTTCACGTGCAACTGCTGTGACGCCCCACTCAGCGAGGACATCACAGGCCATACTGATAGCTGGCGCGAGCTGTGCCTTTACGCTATCACGCAGGCTGCCACCGTAATCATCGAGCAGTTCAGGTTGCACGCCGACCAATGCGATGTCATCGGGCATGTCACCCGTGAGCTCGGCCGAGAACAAGACCTCCTGAAAGCCGGTCTGATGCATGCTCATTTTCTTGACGCCCATGAAACGTGGCACGTCCTCGTCGCGAATCAGTTTCAATGTGGCTGGCGGCAGGCCGAAGTCTATCGCGTCGAAAATTAGCAGGTGTCTTGCATTTCTGACCCACGGCAGGAGAAAGATGCCCTGCGTGCCGCCATCCATGAGACGTACATCGTCTGGAAAGGAATACTGTGCATGCAACGTTTCGATAGCGCGGATACCGAAGCCTTCATCAGCCCAGAGTATGTTGCCGATGCCGAGGATCAGTGTGTCGTACGCGCCCGGATCGCCATCCGCGATACTCGCCGTCGACTCTGTCATCGCGGCTCGATCGGCCCGTCGTCTTTAAACGTCCGCCATCCGGTGATCATCGCGCTGGTTCCGTTTTGGCGCGAGGCAAAGTCAGCGCGGATCACCATGTAAACATGGACGATGATAAACAGCAGCATCAGCCACATACCCATCAGGTGCCACATGCGGACGGTTTGTGAGCTTGCTTCGAGAACGAAGACCCATCCGAACAGAGAGTCGGCCCAGCTTCCTGCGCCCGTGCCCTGGCTGTACAGCGCGAATCCTGTGCACATCATGAACAATGCCAAAACGATATTGATCATCCACATGAACAGCTGTGCGAGTGTGTTATGGCCGACATTCTTGCGACACTTGCGAGTGACAAAGGCATAAAACTTTATCTCGTGCCAGACACGGCGCCAGAATCCACCGTGAAAGACCGGAACGATGATCAACTCACGGGCGTAATGGTTGCCTATGAACGCTAGGTAGAAGCGAACCAAAAGACCGATCGCAAACACAAACGCTGATGAAAAGTGAACCAGGCGCAGTGTTCCCATCACGAAATGATCACTTGCCTCTCCACTCATCGACGGCAGTGGGTTGGCAATGAAATATCCTGTGATGATCAATGTCGTGATCGATAAAGCATGCAACCAATGCCAGATTCTTACCGGGATCTGGTACACATAGATCGGGCCAGGAAGGTTCTGCTCTTCACTGAAAGTCGCCATATCCTCCTCCTTAGCGCACCTTGACCGTGCTCATTTCTTCGCCGTCGTTAGACATGACGTGCGTCGCACAAGCCACGCAGGGGTCGAAGCTGTGAATGGTGCGGAGTATCTCCAACGGTTGTTCCGGGTCCGCCATAGGCGTGCCGAGCAAGGCCGCTTCGTACGCGCCGATATTGCCATCCGGATCGCGCGGTGATGCATTCCATGTCGTTGGCACAATGCACTGGTAGTTCTCGATCTTGGTGTCCTTGATATGCACCCAATGACCGAGCGCACCGCGCGGTGCTTCGCCGAAGCCAACACCTTTTACATCGGATTCCCACGTCGATGGATCAAACTTCTCCATGTTCGCTGTCGCCGTATCGCCGCTCTTCAGGTTGGCCATCAGTTCGCCGAATACGTCACGCATCTTGTGTGCGGCCCAAGAGCTTTCCAGCCCGCGCGCTGCGGTACGACCCAGCGTCGAGAACAGCGCCGTTATGGGCAAGCCAAGATCGGATAACAGGCCGTCGACCTGATCTTTGACGTCTTCCCGGCCACGGGCATATGCAACCAGGTAGCGAGCGAGCGGACCGACTTCCATCGCATTGCCACGCCAGCGCGGTGCCTTGAGCCACGAATACTTGCCGCCTTCGTCAATATTCTCGATGTTGGTTTTGCTGCCTTTCGTATTTGGGCCGAGTTCGAATTTCGGTTCCGTTACACCATCCCACGGGTGCAGGCCAAGATTATCGTCGGAGTACTGGTACCAGGAATGGGCAACGAACTCTTGAATCTGAGCGGGATCGCGGACATCAACGTCATGAACCGTGCTCAGGTCACCATTCAGGATCGCGCCCTGCGGCAGCATCAAACTCTCGTTGGTGTGGTTATTTGCATAGGCCGGGAATTCACCGTAGGCGAGCACATTCTTGCTGGATAATCCGCCGCCATAGCCCCAATCCTTGTAGAAGGAGGCGATCGCTTTCAGGTCCGGCAGGTAAACTTGGTCAGTGAACGTAATGGTCTGCTCGATAATGTCCTTAACTATATTCAGCCAGGCCATGTTGACGGTGCCGACGGCGCCAGCTTCATCCACGTTGATAGAGCAGGGCATGCCACCGACGACCCAGTTCGGATGCGGGTTACGGCCACCAAAGATCGTATGGATCTTCACGATTTCTTTCTGGAAGTCGAGTGCCTCCAGATAGTGTGTCGTTGCCATCAGATTTGCTTCCGGCGGCAACTTGTACGCAGTGCTACCCCAATAAGCATTCGCGAAGATGCCGAGCTGACCGGACTCAACAAAGCGTTTCAGTTTGTTTTGTACATCGCTGAAATACCCCGGTGATGATTTCGGCCATTTGCTGATTGACTGTTGCAGTTCGGAAGTGGCTTTCGGGTCGGCGCTTAGAGCGCTAACAACATCAACCCAGTCCAGCGCGTGCAGATGATAGAAATGCACAATGTGATCTTGCGCATACTGAGCGAGCATCATCAGGTTGCGTATGTGATTGGCGTTCGCCGGAATATCGATGCCGAGTGCATCTTCAACAGCACGGCACGACTGCAACGCGTGTACGCCCGTACAAACACCGCATATACGTTCAGTGAAAGCCCAGGCATCGCGCGGGTCCCTGCCTTGCAGGATAACCTCAAGACCGCGCCACATATTTCCAGTAGAGACCGCGTTCCGAATCACATTATTGTCGTCGAGGTTCACTTCGATACGCAGATGTCCCTCAATGCGGCAGATTGGATCGACGACAACGCGTTGGCCACTGTCGTCCAGGTCGAAGCCGTTTGCTGTGGTGACACTAGCCATTACTCACCTCCTCGGATACTGGCGGTTTCTTCGCAGTTACCTTTTGAACAACGGTTGCAGCTGCGTGTGCGGCGACGCCGATAGCTGCCGCAGCGGCGATAGTGCCGCCGATCTGGTTGGCCGTTGCTTCCACATTGCCGGTGACGTTGAGGTTGCTAACCGGGCTGTAAAAACTGCCCTTGTCCCAGAAGTTTTCTTCGGCACAGCCGAGACAGCCATGTCCGGATTTAACAGGCCAGGACAGTCCGCCATTCCACTCGATTGTTGAACAGGCGTTGTAGGTTGTCGGACCTTTGCAACCCACCTTGTACAGGCAGTAGCCTTTCCGTGCGCCTTCGTCATCAAACTTCTCAACGAACTGACCTGCGTCAAAGTGTGGCCGTCGATAGCATTTGTCATGCAGGCGTTGACCATAGAACATTTTCGGCCGACCCTGACGATCCAGCGGTGGCAGCCGGTCAAACGCGAGCATGTAGGTAATGACGCCGGTCATGACTTCTGCGATCGGTGGACAGCCGGGCACCTTGATGACTGGCTTGTCCAGAATCACCTTGTGAATCGGCGTTGCCTGTGTCGGGTTTGGACGTGCTGCCTGAACGCAACCCCAAGATGCACACGAGCCCCAGGCGATGATGGCCTTGCAGTGATCGGCCATGTAGCGCAGTTTTTCAACGTACGGCTTGCCGGCCTGTATGCAGTACATACCGTCTTCGTTAAGTGGCGGATTGCCTTCGCAGGCGAGAATGAATTCGCCGTCGTATTTGTCCACCGTTTGCTGCAGCAGTTCCTCAGCCTGGTGGCCGGCAGCGGCCATCAGCGTGTCGTCGTAGTCCAGAGAAATCATGGACAACACGACATCGCCGGCCAGCGGATTACCGGAGCGGATAAACGACTCGGTGCAGCAGGTGCACTCCAGGCCGTGCAACCAGATAACGGGCGTGCGTGGTTTGGTTTCAAGTGCGTGGGCGATGCGACCAGCGAACTCGGGCCCGAGTCCCAGTCCGGCAGCGGTCAGGCTACAAAATTTCAGGAAGCTTCGACGCGTGATTCCGTGTCGTCGCATTACCTCGTAGAAAGTCTCGTGAGCGGACATTACAACTCTCCCCTTTGGCGGTCTGCATTAGGGCTGGTTGTCTGTCGGACATTTCTTCTTTTTCACTTCCGTGTGACCGCGTTCTTCCATATCCAGGACACGACTACGCAGCTCACCCAATATTGCTACCGCGTACCTTATTTCGGCATCGTGGTAGATACCTACAAATAGCACCGCTACAATGCTCGCCCGCCAACAAATATCTGAACACAGGAATACTGTCGACCAATGAGAGCGAAATCTGCGAACAAGCATCAGACGATGGCCGAAAAGGCCGACATCCATGAGCTCTACGAACTATCCGTACAGAATGTCGAAAACGAAGTCGAGTTCATGCAGGCGACTTTCAAGTCACTAACGGGTCGTACCGCTTATTTGTTCCGCGAGGATTTCTGTGGCACGGCGAGTGCATCATGTCAGTGGGTACGACAAGGCAGGGACTATCAGGCGATTGGTGTCGATATCGAGCCGTCGGTGCTCGAATGGGGGCGTAAACATCGAGTCAGCAAGCTGGACACCGAAGATCAGGCGCGCATCAGTTTGATTGAGTCCGACGTCATGACCGTCGAGACACCGAAAGTAGACTTACTCGCAGCGTTCAACTTCAGTTATTTCATCTTTAACACTCGCGATTCGCTGCGGGCTTACTTCAAATGTGCCTACGAAGCCACCAAAGACGATGGTGTTTTCTTTTGCGACATGTTTGGTGGTCCGGAGGCTCAGGAAGAGACTAGGGAAAAGACCAAGCACAAGAAGCATGGCTTTACCTATATCTGGCATCAAGCGAAGTTCCATCCGGTCACGAACTTCATTCGCTGCCATATCCACTTTAAATTCAAGGACGGCTCGAAAATCAGGAAAGCGTTTACCTACGAATGGCGCCTTTGGTCGGCACCTGAGCTGCGTGAGTTATTACTTGAAGCAGGGTTCGGCAAAGCGACCGTTTACTGGGAAGGCGAAGATGAGGATGGTGATGGCAATGGCGAGTTCACACCGGATGAAAAAGGCGCAGCCGATCTTGCGTGGATCGCGTACATCATTGCCGAAAAGTAGTAGTATTATTAATCGCTTGGCGCGTTAAGTTATGGGCCGTATTATGGCAATAGATCTTGAAGTAGCAATTGTATTTGCTGACGTTGTCGGTAGTACACAGCTGTACGACAATTTCGGTGATACCAAAGCCAGCGAGACTGTCGCGGCCTGTCTCGACATCATGAAAGATGCGACTTATCAGTTTAACGGCACCGTTATCAAGACCATTGGCGATGAGGTCATGTCGACATTCGAGACGGTGGATGAGGCAATGGGCGCATCGGTCATGATGCAGACGCGCATTTCCGCGGTTGACAAGAAAGAAGATGGCATTCCCGTATCGATTCGCATTGGTTGCCACTACGGGCCGGTCGTACAGGAACAAAACGATATATTTGGTGCCGCTGTACATACTGCAAACCGCATGACTTCGCAGGCAAAAGCCAAGCAAATCGTGATATCCGGATTTACGGTCGAGCAGATGAGTCCGGAGCTGCGCAATCAGTCTCGACAAATCGATGTCGCGACAGTGCGGGGACGGCTTGACGAGGTTGCCCTGTTCGAACTCGTCTGGCAGCCAGAAGAAGCGACCAGCATGTTGCCGACCATCGAATGGGAGAGTAAAGGTCGCAGGGCGTCCAAACTCCTGCTGAATTTTAGAGACTCGACGATTGAGGTTTCGGATCAGCGTAAGAGCATCAATCTTGGCCGGGCTGATGACAACGACCTTGTTGTCAAAGGGAAC
>JAJFKQ010000034.1 GCA_021773155.1 Woeseiaceae bacterium
GTATACCTGCATCGCGCCAGCCGCGAACAACTACAGCGCGTGACACGCGAGACGGAGCGCCAGGCTCGTGATGCCTATCTTGGAGTGCTCTCCGAGATCGCCCGTGTCAAAGCGCTCGAGCAAGCCGTTGCATCAAGCCGAACGGCGCTGCAAGCAACACAAGCCGGTTATGAGGTTGGCACACGAACGATCGTCGAAGTATTGAACTCGCAGTTCGCATTGTATGCAGCTATCACAAACTTCTACCAAAGCCGTTACGACTACATCATGAACGCGCTGCGACTAAAGCAGGCCGCAGGCTCTTTACAGGTGCAGGATCTCGAGCAGATTGACCAGTGGCTGAAGGATCGACCTGCGCCGGGACAAGTTCGTCCGACTGCGAACGAAGCTTCTTAGCCGTTCTTATCCTGTGTTTCGATATCGCTAGCGAGCAGTGGCTCCAGTAACACCAGGAGCCGCTGCAGCGATCCCCGATTCTGCTCCAGAACAGATAGACCATTCCTTCCCATTTCGCTGGCTGCAGCCGGATTGTCGAGCAGATTTGCCACTGTTGACGCCAACTCACCACCATTGCCAACGACTCGACACGCCCCCAGTTCGACAAATTCATCAGCAATTTCCTGGGCGTTATACAAATGTGGTCCCGTTACGATAGGCACGCCTTGTGCAGCGGGCTCCAGCAAATTGTGCCCGCCAATAGGTACAAGGCTGCCGCCAACAAACGCAATATCACTTGCCGCGTAGAACAGCGGCACCTCACCCATCGTATCGACGAGAAAAACTTCAGCTGACGAGGTACATGGTTGCTTATCCGTCCTCGATACAACGCTGAACTCATTCTCCTTAATGAGCTCCCGAATACCGTCGAAGCGCTCCGGGTGACGGGGCACAAGCACCAGCAGCAAGGCGGGGTACGATTCGAGCAATGTTCTGTGTGCATCGAGCACTTGCAGTTCTTCACCCTCATGGGTACTCGCTGCAATCCACACCGGCCGCTCGCCGAACAGTGAGCTTCTCAACAACTCACCCTGACCGGTGATATCCGGGTCCAACTCAACGTCGAACTTAATGTTGCCCATAACCCATGTTCGTACTGGATTCGCACCCAGTGCCAGAAATCTGTCCGCGTCCGCCTGAGTTTGTGCCGCAATGATGATTCCGTGGGACAAGGTCTCTCGAATCAACGGCAACAAACGCCGGTATCCTGGGACCGATCGAGGGGATATTCGCGCGCTGACAAGAATAAGCGGGATTTTTCGTACGCCGCAGCCGCGATACAGATTCGGCCATATTTCCGTTTCCATGATCATTGCCGCTTGCGGACGAAGCGAAGCGAAGAAGTTTCGAATCGCATTCGGAAATTCGAAGGGGATGTAGCAATGCTCAACATTGTCACCAAATAGTGCTGTTACTCGTGCAGCCCCTGTCGGAGTCACGGTTGTAATAACGAGCTTTTCCTCCGGGAAACGTTTGATCAATGCCTGAATGAGCGGTACGGCTGCTTGAACCTCGCCAACCGAAACAGCGTGGACCCATATGCAACCATCCAACTGTGGAAAGCCGAAGCCGAAACGCTGCGGCAAACGATCCAAATAAGAGCGATTGCCAATGCCCTTGATCAGCCAGTAAAAGGCAAACGGAATCAGTAACAGGTAGGTGAGTAAATTATATAGAACGCGCACGTGGCGAAGTACTAGTCGCGAAGCTTGTCGATGATGCGACTCGATGAATGTCCATCACGAAATGCCAGGACCCGAACCTCGCCGCCATTTTGTAAGACGTCTTTGGCCCCTGCGATATCGTCGGGATTGTAGTCGCCGCCCTTGACGAGAACGTCCGGGAGTAGCTCAGCGATGAGCGAAGCCGGCGTGTCGTCCGAGAACGGCACGACCCAATCGACCGCCGCAAGGCCTGCCAGGACCAACAGGCGATCTTCAAGATTGTTGACCGGGCGCGACTCTCCTTTGAGCCGGCGCACGGAGGCATCGTCGTTCACGGCTACTATCAAGCGGTCGCCAAGACCCTTCGCCTCTTCCAGATAGGAGACGTGGCCAGCGTGCAGCACGTCAAAACAGCCGTTCGTCATGATGATCCGCTCGCCGCGGTCGCGCGACTCGGCAACCATCAAATTGAGCTCTTTGAGCCCGACCAGCCCACGGCCACCCTGGCCGCGCTGATGTAGCGATATGCTGATCTCGCCCGGTGTGACGGTCGCGACGCCAATCTTGCGTACCACCAGTCCAGCGGCAATATTCGCCAACGCTGCCGCTAACGCAAGGTCCTGACCGCTTGCAATAGCGCCGGCAAGTGTTGCGATTACTGTGTCGCCGGCACCCGTAACATCAAATACCTCGCGAGCCTGTGCTCTCAAAAACACCGGCTCCATATCAGCCTCCAGCAGCAACATCCCTTTTTCGCTGCGTGTGATTAGCAGCGCATCCATATTCAGGTCGTCGAGCATCTTCTTCGCCCGATTCACCAGATCGTCTTCGGTATCACACACACCGACAACCGCCTCAAATTCGGATTGATTAGGAGTCATCAACGACGCGCCACGATACTTGTCGAAATCCTCTCCTTTGGGATCAACCAGAACCGGTATACCCGCCTCGCGGCACACCACGATCATTGTCGCTACATCCGTCAGCGCTCCCTTGCCATAGTCCGACAGGACGACGGCACCCGCATCCTTAATGGACTTCCTGAGAACATCGACAACTGCGTCGCCTGGCATCGCCGCAGAATTTTCCTGATCAAGCCGGATCAGCTGTTGTCCACGACTCTGGACCCGCGTCTTCGTGATAGTTGGTCTGTCTTCGACACTATGAAAGTCGCAGTGAATGCCGCGGCTTTTCAGAATTGATTGCAAAGATTCGCCGGCATCGTCTTTGCCAACTACGCCGACCAGCCGTGTCGTTACACCCAGGCTCGCCAGATTGACGGCAACGTTCGCGGCACCACCCGGACGATCATCCGTTTCCTGAACATGGACGATCGGCACAGGCGCCTCCGGAGAAATCCGGCCGGTCGATCCGAACAGGTAACGATCGAGCATCACGTCGCCGGCCACGACGACGTGTGTCTTTGAAAAATCGGGAATTGTTATAGCCACGCGCGGACTTTATCACGATCGTTTGGCGGCTAGCCAAGGTTGATCAGGCTACCCGCACTTTGAGTCGCCACACGACAGGCAAGTCTGGCATCCATCCATCATGATCACAGCCGCTGTACTGCACTTACCGCATAACTGTGCACCTTCCGGGTAAGTGCTGTCCGAGAACGCATCCTGTTGTTTCTTTGATTCTTCGAACTCGGCACGCTTCTCTTTGATCAGCTGCTGCTGTCCCGCATCAAGTTCCTGCGAGGCCACCATCCCAATCATTACCAGGTGCTTCTCGACGATATAGCCAAGCTCCGCGATGATCGATGGCATGAACTTGCCGCCCGGTTGCCAGTATCCACCACGCGGATCGAATACGTCCTTGAGCTCCTCAACCAGAAAAACAACGTCGCCACCCTTGCGGAAGACGGCTGAGATGATGCGAGTTAGTGCGACGATCCACTGATAATGATCGAGGTTCTTGGAATTGATGAAAACCTCAAACGGGCGGCGTTTCTCAAAATCCGTGCCTTCGTTGAGAATAATATCGTTAATCGTGACGTACATTGCGTGATCTGATATCGGCGTCTTCACCTTATAGGTTGACCCAACCAGCATCTCCGGACGCTCGAGTTTCTCGTGCATACGAATGACTTCAGCCCGATCACCGCCGCCACCTTCGCGCTTGAATTCCCGCTTTGTTTGCTTCTCCTGGACTTCGGGTTGGTTCACCGCGTAGCCCACGATTTTCTTGTCTACTTTTATCATCCAAAACTACCGTTTGTTACTTACCGTTCAGAACTTGCCGTAATAACCTTCTTTCAAGGCATCAAACAAATTAGCTGCTGTGTGCACTTCACCATCGTATTCGATTTCCTCGTCGCCCTGCAGGTCAACGGTAGAGCCATCGTCGAGTGTGAAAGTGTATTTCGTATTCTTGAGGTCTTTCTCTTTGACGAGAACACCCTGAAACGCTTCCGGGTTAAAGCGGAACGTCGTGCATCCCTTCAGACCCTGCTGGTACGCGTACAAATAGATGTCCTTGAAGTCATCGTAATTGTAATCCGTCGGAACATTGGCTGTCTTGGAGATCGACGAATCGATCCACTTTTGAGCGGCCGCCTGAATGTCTACGTGTTGCTTCGGCGTCACTTCATCGGCCGTGATGAAGTAATCCGGAAGATTGTTCGCCGGAGCATCATCGCCCACGCCTGCCGGCATGCTCTGCGGATCAATCGCTTCGCGGTAGGCCAGTAATTCAAACGAGAAGACGTCAACTTTTTCCTTGGTCTTCTTACCCTGGCGAATCACGTTGCGAAAATAGTGGTGAGCAAAACTGGGCTCGATACCGTTACTCGCATTATTGGCAAGTGACAGCGAGATCGTACCCGTCGGTGCTATCGAGCTGTGATGCGTGAAACGCGCGCCTGATTCGGCAAGCTTTTCAACGAGCTCCGGTGCTTCGGCGGCCACCCGCTGCATATAGCGGCTGTAGCGCGCATGCAGAATGCGGCCCGGCACCTTGTCGCCAGCCTGATAGCCGTCGTCGCGCATTTCGGGACGCTTGCGAAGCATTTCGTCAGTGACTTCGAAGGTCTCGTTCATGATCGGCGCCGGCCCTTTTTCCTCGGCCAACGTTAGTCCCTCTTCCCAACCGGCGATTGCCAATTGGCGCGCAACCTCTTCTGTGAACTCGACAGCTGCTGGTTCACCGTATTTCATGCGCAACATCGTGATCGTGGAACCCAGACCCAAAAAGCCCATGCCATGACGTCGCTTGCGCTGAATCTCATTACGTTGCTGCGGCAATGGCAAGCCGTTGATCTCCACAACATTGTCGAGCATGCGTGTGAACACTTTCACGACCTTGCGGAAATTTTCCCAGTCAAAGGCCGCTTCCGAAGTAAATGGCCTGCTGACAAAGCGGGTCAAATTCACAGAGCCCAGCAGGCATGACCCATACGGAGGTAATGGTTGCTCACCGCAGGGGTTGGTCGCACGAATAATTTCGCAGAACCAGTTGTTATTCATCTCGTTGACCTTGTCGATCAACACGAAGCCAGGCTCCGCGAAATCGTAGGTCGATGCCATGATGATGTCCCAGACACGGCGTGCCGGCAAAGTCTTGTAGATCTGGCACGCGGCGAGACCTTCGTTATCTGTGACGTAGTTGCCGGCCTCCGGCCATTCACGCCAGACAAACTGCGATTCATCGGCGACATCGAGACTGTCTACTTCAACTTCCTTGTGTGTCACGGGAAAGGCGAGCTTCCAGTCATCTTCGTTAATCACGGCCTGCATGAATTCGTCGGTAACCAGCAACGACAGATTGAATTGCCGCAGACGGCCGTCCTCGCGTTTGGCGCGGATAAACTCCATAACATCGGGATGACCGATGTCGAAGGTACCCATCTGCGCTCCACGACGACCGCCAGCCGACGACACCGTAAAACACATCTTGTCGTAGATATCCATGAACGACAGTGGTCCGGACGTGTACGCACCCGCGCCCGTCACATAGGCGCCCTTGGGTCGCAATGTAGAGAACTCGTAACCGATTCCGCAACCGGCTTTCAGTGTCAATCCGGCCTCATGAACCTTGTTGAGGATATTGTCCATCGAATCACCAACGGTGCCCGACACCGTGCAGTTGATCGTGGATGTTGCTGGTTTGTGTTCGCGCGCTCCCGCATTGGAAATAATGCGGCCAGCCGGAATCGCACCCGAGCGCAGTGCCCAGACGAATTCCTCAAAATAGTGATCGCGTTGTGATTCGACTTCCACATCTGCGAGCGCTTGAGCTACCCGTATGTAGGTGTCGTCAATATTCTCATCGATCTTCGAGCCATCTTTGGCCGTCAATCGATATTTAGCATCCCAAATGTCGAGCGATGCAGCTTGAAATTGAATGTCGGTAACCGTGTGCGTATCCAAATTTACGGCAGACTTCATTAGTCCTCTTACTCCCCTGTACTCCCTTAGGAGACCCAAAATACATATTGTGACTAGCTTTTTTAGGGAAAAAGAACCCCGCTCGTCGGCGGCCAGAAAACGCACGACGAGAGCCGTTACCGGCCTCTTTTCCTCTTTGAGTAGACACAAGATGTTGTGTCTGAGTGAAGACAAGATTATGCCCGAACGGCACTTCTGTCAAGCCTTTTACTGTTTTTTTTATAAGGTACTTATTATTAATAAATCAGTAACTTATAAAACCTTTGCGAGTAAGTGCTTTAAAAATAGGACAAAAAATATGACACTTTTGTTAAATTTTCCAGCCACTAGATATAGTGGCACCCAGGAACGTCAAATATTAGCGCTACTTGCGTACGAAAACCCGCGATTTTGGCTGAAAAAACGACTTGAAAAGCGAAACGGCGACCCGAAATAGAGATCCAACAACCTGCTCTATCTGGAGAAAATCATGAAAATCGCTCGTTTTGAACCCTGGTCCGCAATTGACCTGCTGCACCGTGACCTGAATTGCGCCGCGCCGCAGGGCAGAACGGCTGGGTGGGTCCCGGCCGTCGATATTTTCGAGGAAAAAGGCCGTTTCTTGCTGCGCGCCGACGTACCTGGCGTAAGCGCAACAGACATTGAAGTATCAATGGATGCCGGCGTATTAACCGTATCCGGAGTTCGACTTGCTGAGGAGCGGGCTGAAGACACCGACGTACAACGCACGGAGCGCTCAACCGGCCACTTCTTGCGCCGCTTCACGCTACCGGAGACCGCGGACGCCGAAAGCATCACTGCCAGGACCAGCAACGGCATTCTGGAAGTAGTAATCCCGAAACTGCCCGAAGTACAGGCACGGCGGATCACCGTAGAAGCCGCTTAGTCAAATTAGTGCACCAGCGCCTGATCGCGACGATTTGTCGCGTTCAGGCATCTTTAAAAAGGCCTATAATTTTCTGAACAAGCTCCGCAGCATCGACTGAGACTCAATATGACGACGAAAATACGCATCTCCTTAGCTACCCTGCTTTTCGCTCTGGCTATCGCTACATCGGCCTATGCCGCCTTGCCGCAAAGCGTAAAGGGTGTCCCAGTAACCAGCCTCGCTCCGCTGGTCGAGGAGGTTTCGCCGGCCGTCGTCAATATTCGGGTCAGCCAAACCGTAACCAGTCGTAATTCGTTGGGCGACGACGCGTTTCGTCGCTTCTTCGGCCTGCCGGATGGTCACAACCGTGGTGCTCAGGAAATTGCCAGCGCCGGATCCGGCGTCATTGTTGATGCTGAGCGCGGTTATATCCTGACTAACCACCACGTCGTCGGTGAAGCCGACACCATTCAGATCTCGTTGATAGACGGTACTGTACACGACGCCGAAATGGTTGGCTCGGACCCTGCGACCGATATTGCGGTTATCAAAGTTGATGCCGAAGGCCTGACAGAAATGGCTATTGGTGACTCGACCAGCGCACGAGTCGGCGACTTCGTTATCGCTATCGGCAATCCATTTGGCCTGGGCAACACTGTGACGTCGGGCATTATCAGCGCGTTGGGTCGCTCCGGTATCAGTCGGGATGGTTATGAAGATTTCATTCAGACGGATGCGTCGATCAATCCAGGTAATTCGGGTGGCGCGCTCGTTAGCATGAATGGTGAACTGATTGGGATAAACTC
>JAJFKQ010000035.1 GCA_021773155.1 Woeseiaceae bacterium
GTCGAATTGATCCAGGCCTCGATGTTCAAGAACTACAGCGCCAAAGCGGCCGTCGAAGTGGCGGTCTACGATCTGTTTGCACAATCGTTCAACACACCATTGTATGAAATTCTCGGTGGTGGCGAGCCCTTTCTCTCGACAGACCTGACCATCAGTGTTGATTACATCGACAAGATGGTCGAAGACGCCATCAATGCGGTCGATCGTGGTTTCGAGGCATTGAAAATCAAAGTCGGCAAGGACTTGCGGCTGGACATTGAGCGCGTCAAGGCGATCTACGCAGCCGTCAGTGACAGAGCGCTTATTCGCCTGGACGCCAATCAGGGCTGGACGTCAAAACAAACAGTCTCGGCACTGCGAGAGCTCGAGAACAGCGGTGTTGAACTTGAGTTCATTGAACAGCCTGTTCGCGGTGACGATCTCGAAGGCATGAAATACGTCACTGAACGGGTGTCAACTCCGGTGATGGCGGACGAAAGTACTTTCGGCCCGAAGGAAGTCATCGACCTGATCCAGATGCGTGGTGCCGACATCATCAACATCAAATTGATGAAAACCGGTGGTATCTCCAATGCGATCAAGATCGCTGATATCGCAGCCGTCTACGACGTGAAGTGCATGATGGGTTGCATGCTTGAAACCAGCATCGGTGTTTCTGCAGCGGCACACGTCGCCGTTGCCAAGGCGCATAGCATCACTCGCGTCGATCTCGATTCACCGTCACTCGGCACGGTGAACCCGGTTATCGGCGGCGTTAAGTTTGACGGTCCCGATATCACCATCGCCGACGTTCCCGGCCTCGGCATTGAGAGCATCTCCGAACTATCGATGCTGTCGTTCGACAAGGCCGCCTCATCCTGATTCGCGCACAATGCATTTCACTGCAGAACATTGGGCAAACAAGGCGGAGCGCCCCGACGAGATCCTGAGGGACGAACAGGGAATAACGGCACTCGCTAATCAGGCCTTTGCCGGCGACCCAAACATGGTGGACCTCGCGACCTACGCGAGTGAATTAACGAACGCTGAAGTCACCGACATCATTTTGTCGATGAGCAAACCGTACGACTCTGAGCTTTACTACCGTGACGGCGGCATGGTCGATGCCGCAGACTACGATCGATACAAGGCGAGCCTGAATCTTGCTGAACTGCCGGACACTGTCGTTATGCAGTTCGGCATCATTTTGCAACGCGCCGATATGCGCACGTGGCCGACAGACGATGTGGTGTTCAAGTCGCAAGAAACGTTCGATCTTGATCGCTTCCAGGAAAACGCCTTGTTCCCGGCAGACGTCGTTGCTGTGCTGCACGAAAGCACCGATGGCCAATGGTGCTTTGTGCAATCGTTTAACTACGCGGCCTGGGTACGGAAAGACAACATCGCAATTGGCCGGCGCTCCGAACTTCTGGACTACAAGAACACCGCGCGCTTTCTGGTCGTCACCGGCAGCAAAGTAACGACGAACTTCAACCCGCATGCGCCGATGATATCTGAATTGCAACTCGACATGGGCATACGCCTGCCATTAGCGGACCTCGACGATGTGGCTCACAACGTCGATGGCCAGGATCCCGGCGCAAGCCATGCAGTGCGCCTGCCGGTCCGCAATGAAAACGGCGAACTCGAATTCAGGACTGCGTTAATTGCGCGCAGTCAGGACGTGCGGCAAGGCTATCTGCCGTTTACGCGCAGGAACATTGTCGAGCAGGCATTCAAATTTCTCGGCGAACGCTACGGCTGGGGACATTCCTATAACGCTCGCGATTGCACGGGACTGGTAGCAGAGGTTTATAAGACATTCGGTATTCACCTGCCGCGCAATTCCGAGCAACAGGGGAATAGCCCGATCGGTGACAGTGTCCAGTTCACCGCAGAGACCAGCGAAGAAGAAAAGCTCAGCGCAATCGTGTCTGCTGACGTTGGCGACCTGCTTTATTCCACCGGTCATGTCATGTTGTATCTCGGCAGCGTCGACGATATGCCCTATGTTATCCATGACCTGTCGGGTTTCGGCTGGGCTGGTGAAGATGGCGAGGTGCAGGAAGCGGTGCTCAATGGTGTGTCGGTGACGCCGCTAATGCGGCTACACTCGTCGCGAGACACTACCTATTTCGAAGAGATTTATGCCATCAAGAAGATCCGCTAAAGTAGCCATCGTTGATTGCGGCAGCAGTAAAGTACCGGACATCGCTCGTGTGCTTGTGAGCTCAGGTGCCGACCCTTTTGTCATACGGCATTATGATCTGTCAGCGCTGGTATCCGACCTGCCGGCGGCCATCGTCATCAGCGGCAACCCCGCGCTGATCCGCGATACAGGCACGAGCTTTCTTGTGGACTTCGAAATGCTTCGAGACCTCACCCTGCCAATACTCGGCATCTGCTTCGGTCATCAGGTCATCGGCATGTTGTATGGCAGTGAAGTGACGTTAGGCAAAGAGGATCGCGGTCCGCGGCAGCTCGAATTTCTGCAAGATCACCCTCTCTTTGACGGACTCTCAACCGATGACGTTTTTCAGGAAGACCACACTGAAGAAGTGGCGTTGCCCGAACACTTCATTCACCTGGCATCGTCTTCGCACTGCTTCAATGAAGCAATGATGCACCGTGAATTGCCCGTGTATGGTGTTCAGTTTCACCCTGAGAGCTCCGGCGATGCCGGACGGCAATTACTTCAGAACTTTTTGTCGCTCGTGTAACACTACAGGTCCTGCTGTATGACGACGCAAGTAAAACGAAACTGGCAGAGGAGAACGAATGTTAAATTACATCTGGTTCGGAATGATGGCGATCGCTGTCGCTGCCGGCATTTATAACGGTAAGATCGACGACGTCACCGAAGCCGCCATCAACATGGCCGAAGTCTCGGTGAACATCGCCATCGGCCTGATCGGCATCATGGCATTGTGGCTGGGCATCATGAAGATCGCCGAAGAATCCGGCTTGATCAGGATCATCGCCAAAGGGCTTCGACCCATCACCGTCCGCCTGTTCCCGGACGTTCCTGAAGATCACCCGGCGATTGGTTCGATCGTGCTCAACATGTCAGCCAATATGCTCGGCCTCGGCAACGCGGCGACTCCGCTAGGGCTGAAAGCGATGGAGGAACTCCAGGAACTGAACGAGCAAAAAGATACGGCGACCAATTCAATGGTTATGTTCCTGGCTATTAACACGTCCAGTGTGCAGCTCATTCTGCCGGCGACGGTCGTCGCATTGATGGGCGCGACCGCCAGCGATATATTTATCACTACAATTCTCGCGACACTGCTCTCCACTATCGCCGCTATTACGGCCGTGAAATTTCTGGAAAAGATGAAACGCTTTGCACCGGATGCGGCCCCTGTGAGCACGACTTCCGAGGAGACAGATCATGATTGAATTTGTCGTGGAAGGTCTCAGCGAGGTCGCAAGGTACATTATCCCTTCGCTGCTCGTTGGCATCCCGTTCTATGCCCTGGCCGTCAAGAAAGTCCCGGTCTATGAAGTCTTTGTTGTCGGCGCCAAAGACGGCTTCACAATTGCCGTTCGCATCATTCCCTACCTCGTCGCGATCCTTGTTGCGGTTGGAATGTTTCGAGCATCCGGCGCACTGGATCTGCTGCTGGAATTTCTTGCGCCGGCACTGAATTCCATCGGCTTCCCGGCTGAGAACCTGCCGCTCGCGCTAATGCGTCCGTTGTCCGGAAGTGGCTCGCTGGGCCTGCTGACTGACCTCGTCAACACGCACGGTGTCGATTCATTGACCGCCAAGATCGGTGCCACGATGTACGGCTCGTCGGAAACGACTTTCTACGTACTGGCCGTCTATTTCGGGTCGGTGGGTATTGTCCGCAGTCGCCACGCAATACCGGCCGGCCTGTTCGCGGATGCTGTTGGCGCGATCAGCGCGGTGTACCTCTGCAAGCTGCTGCTGATTTAGGGTGGTCGCGCGCAGGACGCGCTCCTACGGGACCGTGTAGGAACGTGGGACGCGGGCGGTGACGCCGGCGAGTAGTTCGTAGCCTATTGTTCCGCAGTGGGTTGCTACTTCGTTTACGGGTACGCCCTGCCCCCAGAGCTCGACTGTATCGCCGATGGCGACATTGTCGTGACCGGTCAGGTCGATTGACAGCATGTCCATGGAAACCGTGCCAACCAAAGATGCTATCTGATGGTTAACCATCGTCGGCGTGCCGTTCGGCGCATGGCGCGGATAACCATCGGCGTAGCCTGCCGCGACGGTACCAATGATAGACGGTCGCTTCGCCGTCCAGCATGCGCCATAACCAACGGACTCACCTGCCGGAACCTCACGAATGGCGATAATCTCTGAGCGCAGACTCATCGCTGGCTGCAGTCCACTCGCCGACTCGACATCCGTTGTCATCGGTGAATTGCCGTACAGCATGTAGCCCGGTCGATTCCAGTCCGCGTGGCTCGCAGGCCAGGCGAGGATGCCAGCCGAGTTACTAATGCTGGTCGGTAGATCAGTTCCCGTGACGCAGGCTTTGAAAGTATCGAGTTGCTGTCGCGTCACATTACTCGCAAGATCATCGGCACACGCCAGGTGCGTACAAACGACAGACACATCGTGACCGCCAGCTCGCAGCCGCTCAAGCGCAGGTTTCAGGTCACCGGGTGCAAATCCAATGCGGTGCATACCGGTATCGACCTTGATCCACAAAGGCACATCACCAGGCGAAGTCACTTTAAGAAGCTGCGACACTTGCTCCTGATTATGAACGACCAGCGAAAGCTCATTTGCGGCAGCCACCTCACAGGCCGGCACATCGTTAACCCCTTCAAGCACGAGTATTGGCTGCGAAATTCCAGCGGCGCGCAGCTCCAGTGCCTCATCGAGAATCGCAACGGCAAAAGCCGGCACAACATCTTGCAACGCCTCCGCGACGCGCAGCATGCCATGGCCGTAGGCATCCGCTTTAATCACAGCGATGTTTTTCGACTCGGGCGCGAGCGCACTCGCCAGAGAATAGTTATTGCCAATTGCATCAAGATCGACGAATGCGACTGTCTTGCGATACACGATTACTCGTCCATAACCCGCGGCAAATCAAGATCGGTGAAATCCCAATCGGCCTCTTCGGAAACTTGCTTGACGTCCATACGCAGGCTGTTACCGGTCGCATCGACTTCGAATGTGACAAAGGCATCGGCCTCGAGTGTCTGGTCCGCCCAGTACGCATAAAAGGTATGACCTTCATACGGCCAGAGTTGTCCCTTCATCTTCGGCGACTTCTCGGACACAAACCACAAATCACCATCGATGATTTCGATCGACACATCACCGAACCACGGATCCCTGTACAGGCCGACATAGTTGGCCAACGAAGCATCGACGCTGCCGTTCCGGAAATCGATCTCCTCGGGTTCCTCTTCGAGCACCGCATCAATAGCCGGCTCATCTTCCCGACTGAAGTACTCGATCCAGTCAGCGTCGTGAACACCGAGGTAGGGCTTGACGATACCCTGTGCGATTGCACCGCGCGCCGCGTTCGCTGAAGCGTTGAGCATGATCACCACGCCCAGATACAGTTCCGGTACGAGAATGACAGTGGACCGAAAACCCGTGTAACTGCCCGTGTGCGCAACCTGTTTGTAGCCTTCGACATCGGCGAGACGCCAACCGAGTGCATACGCCTTAAAGTGCGTGCGATCGCGCTCGTACTCTTCCGCACTAACGCTCTGAATCGTCTGCGGACTCCACATGATGCGGCTCTGCTCCGCGCTGAAAACGCGCGAGCCGTCCGGCAATGCGCCACGTGCGAGCTGTAAGCGGGTCCACTTGAGCATGTCATCGAGGCTGCAGCGCACACCGCCGGCAGCCGCTGCCACATCAACTTCCGCACGCGTTCGATTACGTTCAACAACACGCAGTTCGTCGTCGATGATGGCGTGCGGAGCAGCGAGATTCTGCATTTCCTGCTGAGGAATTTGCCCGGCAAAACAGCGGCTGGTACCGAGTTTGCCGAAAATATTCTGGTCGACGAAATCCGACCACGCCATGCCGGTCGTTGCAGGAACCAGTTCGCCCGCAACGATGTAGAGCAGGTTGTCGTACGCATATTCGGTTCTAAAAGCGCTCTCGGGCTTGAAATAGCTCAGGCCTTTAATAAGGTCCGCACGCGTAAACTCGTTGGGCTTCGGCCACAGCATCAGGTCGCCGGCGCCACCCTCAAGCCCGCTGCGATGCGTCAGCAGGTCCGCCACCGTGAATTCCTTCGTGACCCAGGGATCGTACAAGGCGAACTCAGGAATATAGTCGACAACCTTGTCGTCCCAGCTCAACTTGCCTTCGTCGACAAGTATGGCCAGCGACGCCGTCGTTATTGCCTTGGTTGTTGATGCGATCCGGAACATCGTTTGCAAGTCAACGGGATCTGCCAGACCCAGTTCACGCACACCGTAACCTGCCGCATGCACGACGACGCCGTCTTTCACGACGCCAACAGCGACACCCGGTACCGAAAATTCCTGCATTGCTTTGGTGACGAGTGCATCAATATTCTTCGAGGATATTCCGGGCTGTGTCGCGCAACCGCCGGCAAGAGAAATGAGAAGAACAGCGACAACGCGTTGCCGAAAATAGTTCATATCAAGACAATGCCCGCAACGACGTACATCAACAAGGCGACGAGACCTCCTGCAACGGCATAAGGTAACTGCGTGCGAACATGTTCGAGCAAGTCGCAACCCGAGGCAATGGCGGAAACGGCAGTCGTATCCGAAATCGGTGAGCAGTGGTCACCAAACACACCGCCACCCAGTATCGCACCGAGCAATAATGACGGTGGCAGATCCAGCGAAATCGCCAGAGGCATGCCCAGCGGAATCAGGATCGCGAATGTCCCCCAGGAGGT
>JAJFKQ010000036.1 GCA_021773155.1 Woeseiaceae bacterium
ATCAGTTGCTCTACCAACTGAGCTACGCCGGCTTTGGCCTCGAAAATATCGAGGGAGCCGGATTATTCCGGTTTCGGGCCGCTCTGACAAGGGTTTTGCTCAAAGTGTCGGGAAATCATTCCGCACAGCGAATGTAGCCAACATCGCAACCCGAACGTCGGTCCAGACTATGCGTCAGGCACATAGTGCCGTCTTCCCGCAGCGAAATAAGGAAATTCGGAATAACACTGTGATTTTCTCCTGTCTCTGATTTTTGCGTCAGTCGCCAGCTGCCCGCTGTCAGGAGATCGAAATCATAGCTTACGAAACCGCCTGTATCGCCGGTCTTTTCATCTGCCTCCCACTCGATGAGCAGTCTTTCTGCGGTCGTATCACGTTGCACGGTAATGGGCGACTTGCACTGCGAATTCACTTTCGGCGTTACCCATCGACCGGCAAACTCGTCTACGCGTTCCGTACGAACGCGCTTGGATTTCTCGGCCCTCCAGTTCCTCATGAAAACCTCGAGCAATGAATTCAGTTCTTCAGGAGGCGCTGTCGTGATCGCAAATTCTTCATCAAGCTCAACACCACGAAAGCCGATCTTGTAAAAAGGGAGACGATGAGAATAATCGCTCATATCCTCGTCCCAGATATCCTGCGGCATCTTACCGAAGGCAGACTTGAACGCCTCGTCTGATGATGTTCCCGCCTTAATGTCCGCAACATAACGAGCCAGACGGACTCCGTTCTCCGCATCCGGCCCCAAGGTGAGGTAATGCATCAGCAGCCACGACTGACCATAGGCAGCCGACCCCGCCCGAATAGAGGCGAGTCGGTGAGGGTTGAAGTCGTCATCAATCAGCGCATTCCACGACACCTCAATTTCGCTCTCCCCAAGGTGCCGGTCTGTTCCTTTCCCCAGGACGAAGGCGCCCGCTTTATCGTCAATCTCAACCAGCGAAGCGAGCTCTGCGAATCCTTCTGCATACCATGCGGGGTAGTCGAAATCATCGTACCCAAGCAGCGCGTGCGCATACTCATGGCGAACTGTGTTGGAGTTGGTCGAAAATCGCCCCGCACCTCGAATAATAATGAATGTCTGGCCACCCTCTCGACGTGCGAGGCCATCAATGCCGCGCCAGCCCCCTAGCCGTTCAAACTCTGCTCCATTCTTGGCAATGAAGACAACTGTCTTCGGCGAATCATCGTTCGCTCGCAGGGTAAAGGTTTGCAGGGTTGCTGCACGAAAAAACTCCAGCTCCTGTACAAGCACCCGGACTTTGCGTTCCTTCGCCTGGCTATAGACGATGAAGAAGGCATTTTCGTATTTTCGCCATTCCGCCGAACAAGGTGCCGATAGAACCAATGTCAGCAATAACAGCACGCCTGCGAGATATTTCTTGGGAATGACGACTTCGCTCATTGCGGACAAGTGGCGTCGCCGCGCAGCAGGACTCGCTCCTGGCCGTATTTTTCCACGATCGCACCAGCCCCTTTTCCGGGTGGCAGGCCGATATCGACGAAGAAAACATCGCCCTCCCGGGTTCTTGGCGATACCTCGGCGGGAAGGTCCAGTGAGCGCGCCTGCAGCTCGATTTTCTCGGCTCCGGCGACGTCGCCGAACACCCCCAGTGAGATTTTCAGACCTTCGTCGTCGGTGCGAACCAGATAGGCGTCGCTCAGCCCACCAGCCGACAATTGTGCCAGCATGTCATTGGCCATCGCATCGTCCGCAACATTTCGAATTTGTACCCAGTGACCAACGAAAAATTGCCCTCTTGTCGTGCGCAGGACAGCATTCATTCCCTCGTTTGAATACTCAAGAACCGCCGAATCCGCATCCACGCTCTGCCGGAACGGACCGATGGTCACACACGCGCGACCAACCACAGCTTCCAACGCCGACGGCTCTCCTGATCCAAGCATCGCGCCCACGCTGGTGAACGCATCACTGTCGCGGTCAGTCGTAACCTCCAGTGGCGGACCAAGATCCGTCTCTTCGACAAACGCCACTCCAGGTACAGATTCTTCCTCGGTAAATAGGCCCCACATCAGATAAAGAATGTTGGCGAGCAGCAGGATCAGCAGAATATTCTTCATTGAGCGTTTTCCAACATATGCGCAAGCCCGTGCAGAACCAGGTTTGGACGATGCAACGGGGCCTTTTCGAGCGCCCCAAGAATGCGCGACGCACCACCACCGGTCAAGATGATTATTGGCTCAAGACCGTTGGATTGCAAAGTACGAGCCGCCCGCTCCACCGCACCAACAACGGCATTCTGTGCACCTTCACGAACCGCAGCGGCCGTATCGCGTCCGAACATCTTTAGTTCGCCCGCCGCCGGTTTCGCGGATGCTTTCACGGGCGGAATATCGCTGGTGGCTGAAGATAAGGAATCAAGCATGGTCTCAACGCCCGGAATGATCTGCCCACCGAGATGCACGCCATCGTCATCAATCGCATCCAGCGTCACTGCAGTTCCAGCGTCGACTATCAAGCATGCTGACTGCGTTTCCGCCCAGGCACCGATCATCGCTACCCAGCGGTCCACGCCAAGACGCCGCGGTTGCCGGTAGCTGTTGGTCACTCCCCAGCCGCGTTTCTCGCTGCGCGCAAAATGTACATCGGCATTACAGTGCATTCCGATCACACCCGATAAACGAGTCGCAAAACTGGTGCCGGCAACATTGCTGGCGCGCACGGCATCCACTCGGCGCGGCAACTTCGTCGTCAGTACTGACAGCCCTTGCTCACGAATTTTTTCCTGAGAGATATGCCCGGTGCGACGAATGTCGCCATCATCAAGGACACCCCATTTTAATCTCGAGTTACCGACATCAAGTAACAGCACGCTCATCGTCGTTCTCCCCTCGAACCCGCCTTGACGATGGAGCCGGATGTCACACGTCGAATTCCTGCGTCCGGTGTGTCAACCAACAGCGCCCCATCGTTGGCAATGCCCGCACCCACGCCTGAGAACTGCTGGTCCGCGGTAACAATCGTTATGACGCGCCCGAAGAGCCAGTCATAACGAGACCAACGATCAGCTATCGCCGCAAAACCCGATGTCTCGAAGTCGACGAACGCTTGCAGCAGATGAGTCGTGAACTTGCCGGCAACCTCTTCATGGCTCGGCTGAGCATCACAAATGCTTTTCAAATCGACGGCCTGTTGAGCCCAGCCTGAGACAGTTTCGAAATCGGCCGTGCTCGTCAAATCGACGTTGACACCAATACCCGTCACAATAGTTGCCGTCCCGGCTGACTGCTGCTGCACTTCGGTCAGTATGCCACCCAGCTTTCCGTTCAGCGCCACAAGGTCGTTCGGCCACTTCAGATCGACGCCGCTGGCGCCGAGCGATTTCAGGGCATCAATAGCACCCAGTCCCAGTGCCAATGTCAGTGCCGGAAGATGTTCCGGCTGCTGCGTAAACGTGTACGCCGCCGACAAACACAGCCCTGATCCGGGCGGCGACTGCCACGTCTTACCATGACGGCCACGGCCTGCTGTTTGATTACTCGTTACTGCAATGCTGAGCCTGCCCGGTTCCGGGGCGGGCATTTGCATCAGGTAACTGTTGGTGGAGTCGATCTCGGAGAACACCTCGATGTGTGCAAGTCGCTCCCGCACCGGGTCTTTCGCGAGCTGTCGAATTACCTCGGCGTCAAGACGGGTCATTTACCTCAGCCTTTGCGGCGAAAAATCATCAAGCCGGTGTTACGGTGCTCAGTACCATCTCGCATACGTTGAATGTTTGAGCGGTGCCAGAAAATGATGAGCATCGCCATAACCGTGGTGTATATGAACAATGGTTGGCTTTCGAGCTCAAGGGTAAAGCCCAGGTAGATGGATAGCGCGGTCGCAGCGCTCATCGTCGCAAGTCCGACGAAGCCGAATACGACGAGCACCCATGCCCAGACGAACAGCACACCAATTATCAATTTCGGTCCTAGAATGATGAGCGTGCCGATGTACGTACCTGCGCCCTTGCCACCCTGGAAGCCATGATAGATCGGCCATACATGACCGAGCACCGCAGCGGTGGCGCAACAAATCGTCAGCCAGGTCCTGGAAAGCATGGGATCTTCAGGCGCAAACGGGATGTTCAGCTCGGGGATAACCCCGGCGCCAATCACGCCTTTGCCGATGTCGATGATCACGACACCGAGCGCGAAAACGACTCCCTGGGTACGCAGCGCGTTGGTACCGCCTGCATTGCCGCTACCCATCGTGCGGATATCCACGCCACCTCGCAATCTGCCCATGATCATCGAGCCCATCAGCGAGCCGATGAAATAGCTGATCAAGAATTTGACGCCCAACTCCAACATTTGTGCTTATCCAACTTTGCGAGAACAGACGCGCGCATTGTAGCATCGGCATATGGCTGCAGACACGATACACCTGTTTCTAAATCCGACCGCCGGGCGCGGCCGGGCTGGTCGGCGTCAGCCGCGAATTCTCGAGTTGTTGGAACAAAGTGGCATCAATGTTGAGTATCACCCGAGTCAGTCGCTCGGGAACCTTGAATCCCAGGTCTTGCAACACGTGAATGAGGGCGTGAAGCGCATAGTAGTGGCTGGCGGCGATGGCAGCGTTCATGAGGCCGTCAACGGCATCATGAACTCCGACAACCATGCGGCACTGGGCGTCATTCCAACAGGTACCGGCAATGACTTCGCTAAAGCTTGCGATATTCCCCTCAACTGGGAGCACGCGACCAAACTGCTCGCTGATCGCATCGCCGCGGCTGAAAAACCGCGGAAGATTGATGTGGGGCGATTCAATGATCGCTATTTCGCGAACAGCGCGGGCGTCGGATTTGATGCCAAAGTCACTCGGGTGGCGCGGTCTATTCGACTCCCTATCGGCGACCTTATTTACCTGCTCGCAATTTTCAGGACCCTGTTTGACGGCATCACCACCCCGAAATTACAGATAGTCTCGGATGATTACACCTGGAAAGGGCCGCTTACGCTGGCTGCTATCTGTAACGGTCCGTGGGTTGGTGGCATGTTCCACATCGCACCAATGGCGAAAAACTCGGATGGCGAAATGGAATTGCTGGTCGTAAAGCCGGTAACGAGGCGACGTATTCTGAGTTTGCTGCCGAAACTCATGGATGGTGAACACATGCAGGAAACGGAAGTGATTCATCGGCCCATCACGGCGCTGCAAATAAAGGCCGAACTACCGATACCGTCGCATCTGGATGGTGAGGTTCAGCCGTTGCAGACCGAGTTTGAACTGTCCGTGCTGCCAGACGCCCTAGACTTGCTTTGACGCAGGGCGCGCGCCCAGATAGATCGCGACAAGTGCGATGCAAGCGCCCAGCAGTTCGACCGCTGTCATCGGTCGGCTGAAGAAAACCACATCCCAGACGAAGCTCAAGGTCGGCTGCAGGAGCAACGCAAGACCCGCTTCAGCGGTTGTAACTTGCGGCAAGCTGCTTGCGATGAATAATCCACCGAGACTATGCGACAGCACACCGTACGCGACTAGCCAGCCGAAGTCCGCGTAGCTCGGTATCGAAAGCGACTCTCCCTCCCCCAGGACGGTCGCAGCCATTATGATGGTGCAGATAATAGAGACAACAGCCATTTCGCGGGTGGGTACTTTGTACGGCGAATCCTGCCGGGCCTGACGGAGACTCAGCAGATAACCTGCATAGGCAACAGCGGTGAGTAATCCGAAAATGACGCCGAGTTGGTATTCATCAGGAAGGTTATTCCAGTCGAGTCCGACGATCAGACTCAGGCCCAGCAACGCCATTGGCACCGCAAGAACCTGTATCGGTCGCGGAAATTGCTTCAGCAAAACAACGCCGGCGAGCATCATGATGAAAACCTGAAAATTCGCTAACAGCGTGGAGAGGCCGGGGCCAACGTAGTTAATGCTGCGATGCCAAAACCAGAGGTCGAGTGCAAAGAAGATTGCCGCAACTGCCAGCATGAGCCATGCCCGTCTGGACAGCGTCATTCGTTTGCGCGTCACGAGCAAATAGATGACGAGTGCGGCGCTGCCGAACAACACACGATAAAAGCCACTGGTCGACGGTGGTACATCGACGAGCTTTACCCATACCGGCGACAAACTGATTAGCGCTGCACCAATAAACAGGCGCAGCGTCGGGTTTGCCAGCAGTCTCACTGAGCCTTCAGCCAGTTACTTCGGCGCTCGGCCGCAATGGTGCCAGCGTCACCGTCTTCCTGTAAATAGCAGGTGTCAGCTGGTGCCTCGGCCCATTTCAGTTTTAATGTGATTAGCTCATCGCCGCGAAACACAGTCAGTGTGGACTTGTCGCCGGGTCTATAACGTCGGATACGGGTATCGCTGTCCGACACGTCCGCACGAATTCCATCAAGAGCGACGATTTCGTCGCCCGGTGAAACACCGGCACATTCGGCCGGACCGCCATTCGACAGACTCGCAAACACCGGCTTACCACCACGTACTGCGAGATCGGCGCCCAGCCATACAGCAGGCAATTTGTCTGCATCGACTTCGTCGCCACCTTTGTCCTCGCGTCCTTTCGCTTTGCGCAAGCAGTAGTCAACGCCGTGATCGTGCAGCAACTGCTCCAGGGCCAGTTCACCGGTACCCCGCACAGCAGCGTCGAAAAAATCACCGAGATCGAGTCCCGATACCTCGGAACTGACTTCCTCCAATCCGCGCTCGGGCATACCCTCGCCGGTCTCGCCCCATTTCTCCCAGCAGACTCGCATAACGTCATCCAGGGAAACACGGCCGTCTGTTTCTGATCGCAGTTTCAGATCCAGCGCCAGGGCGATCAAAGAACCTTTCGTGTAGTAACTGACAATCGCATTGCCGGCATTCGCGTCCTGTTTGTAGAACTTCGTCCAGGCATCAAAACTGGAGTCGGCAACGCTTTGCAGGCGCCGTCCCTGACCGCGAATAACGCGCGTTACGGTCTGCCCCAGTAACTCCAGATAGTCCGATGCCGGAATTAACCCGGATCGCACCAGTGCCAGGTCATCGTAATAAGACGTTATGCCTTCGAATACCCACAGGAGCTCAGTGTGCGATTCCTGCGATAAATCATAGGGCGTAAACACATGCGGCTTCATGCGTTTCACGTTCCATAAATGGAAGTACTCGTGGCTGACAAGACCGAGGAACTTACGATATTCAGGTGATATGCCCTCATCACCGCGAATCGGAAGGCTGTCGCGATCGGCTACCAGGCTCGATGACCAGCGGTGCTCCAATCCACCGTAGCCATTACCTGGCGCGTGCAACAGGAATACATAGCGATCCAGATCACGCGGCGCTCCAAGCATCTGCATATGAAAAGAGCACAGCGTTTGCAGGTCATGGCACAAACGCGCCATGTCCGCCTTGGTATTGCCACGAATGGCAATCACGTGAGGGACATCGTCAACCTGAAACTCACCGATCGACAGGTTGCCGATTTCTACGGGGTGGTCGATGAGCTCCGCATAATCACTCGCAGCGTAGCCGCCAAAACCGTACGACTCCGCACCGGCGCGATTCATCGACGTTGCCACGCGCCAGTTTTTCGCCTCCGGCAAGTCAGTCGCCGCGATCTCGACCTCGCACTCAATGTCTTCTTGCCCGACGACTGCTGGAAATACACAAGGTCCGTTGAAGTAAGCGTGCGTCATGTCCAGATGTGCACCGCGAACGCTTTCGTCGTGTGCGTATATTTCCAGGGTCAGTGTAACCGCGCGCTCCGTTGGCTCCGTTTGCCAATGGCTCTTGTCGAGCTTCTTGAGATACAAACCGACACCATCGGCTTCCGCGCGAACCGCGACAACGTGCCTAGCGTAATCGCGAATCATGTAACTACCGGGAATCCAGGCCGGCATCGCGAAAACCTGTCCTTGCGGATCAGGTTTCGCAACCGTCAGGCGGACCTCAAAAAGGTGCGCCGCGGGATTGAGTGGCCGGATGCTGTATCGATGCGCGTTGCTCATGATGACGGGCGTTACTGTCTCTGCGAGTCTCCAAGATGCATCAGCGGTAATGGGCTCGGGCTCGAACCATCCAGGAAATACACCTTGCTCGCCGGGTCTTTGGAAATAGCTTTCAGTGCCTCGAGCGACTGCAATTGAATATACGCCGGATTATTCGATATCGCATTGTTGATTTGAGTGATTTCATAGGCTTGTGCGTCCGCCAGAATCCTCTGTCGAGCAGCCTCCTGGTCAGCCGCTTCGCGCCCCGCTTCCGCTCTGGCAACTTGTTG
This sequence comes from Woeseiaceae bacterium, assembly GCA_021773155.1. Taxonomy (GTDB): domain Bacteria; phylum Pseudomonadota; class Gammaproteobacteria; order Steroidobacterales; family Woeseiaceae; genus UBA1847. The sequence continues at coordinate 8,214 of JAJFKQ010000036.1, forward strand.
CTGCAGCTCTGTTCGAACTCGTTCCAGCTCGGCTCTTTCGCGCTCCACCGCCTGCTCGCGCTCTTTCTTCTGCTCGATAGCCGCAACGATAAAAGGCGGCAACGTGATGTCCCGGATCAATACCGCCGAGACGATGATACCCGTTGGACCAAGATGGTCGCGAAGACCTCCCTCCAGGGCTGTCTGCAGGTTCACCTGAGTTTCTTCCAGAAAAAAGTCCTCTGCACGCTTGATGCTTTTGCCTTGCTCACGCAGCAGAGACCTGAGCGCCGGAATCAAATGCACACGGACTACTTGCGCCGCATCACCAGTCTGTTCCAGAATATCGGGTGCCATCGCCCCGTCTATGCGGTACTGCACGCTCACCTCGATCTTGGTCTGCAACTGATCCTGGCTCGGAACATTTGCGATCTCTTTATGCGTTTGCTGACGAGCATCGAACATGGTCCAGCGATAAAGTGGGTTTACCGGGAAATGCAACCCTTGCTCGTATCCGTTCGCTTGCGCATTGCCGAACAATGTCGCTACTGCAACATGCCCGACGGGTACCTGCTTGAACAGTTGCAATGCGACCATACCGACGAGCGCGACGCCAACGGCGATCACGACAAAATTCTTCTGTAAATTAGTTCCAGCCATGGACTTTCTCCTGCGGGGAAATTTTGAAGGGGGATGTATGTTTATGGGCGAATTCAATGGTTTAAAGCTCCAATGACGATATCTACCATTAAATCGGTAAGTGAATTTCCGCCAGCATGCAGCGCACGCTGCCACCGGCTGAGCTCTCGATATTGTTAATCGGAGAACTGACGATCTTGCCGTTCGCCTGCAGTACTTGCCGCTGTTCTGCATTCAGCGAGTTCCAGGCTTGCGATGACATCGCGAGCACACGATCACCCTCTTTGCTGCGTAGCTCCAGCATGTTTCCAGCGAACGCATCGAGCTGGTCGTAGCTTATGCTGACAACGTCATGTCCTGATTCGCGGAGTCGGGTTATTACCGCATCCCGCTGTTCGTCGCGCACGATCGCTTCATCACAAATGACCGCGAGCGCTTCGCCAACATTCATAAGGACATTGGTGTGATAGATCGGAACGCCGTCTCTATCGACCGCATCGAATGCGACAACGTCATATCCCATGCGCTGCGCGAAATCACCGAGCGGATCCAGTTGTGTACGCGATGAAAGGCACGCATAGGCAACCCTGTTCGCACGATCAAGCACCATGCTGCCGGTGCCTTCGAGATAATGCCCGGAATTCTCGTGCTCGCTCAGATCCAGGACTTCGGTGACCTGAAAGCCAAACTCGTCAACGAGTCTTTCGATAATGTCCGGGCGCCGCTCTGTGCGCCGGTTCAGCGCCTCCATCGGATACAGAACAACCCGGCCATCCGCATGAAAGCTCACCCAGTTGTTGGGAAATATCGAGTCCGGCGTGTGTGGCTCTGTTGTGTCATCGACAACCACGACTTCGATTTTCGCAGCACGGAGAGCATCGACTAACGCATCGAATTCTCGCGCGGCTTCTTGCTGCTGCTCTGCAGGCGTTACGCCGGACCGCCCCTGAAAGACGTTCGACTCCGCCGTCATCGGATTACTCTCGAACCGGGCCGGCCGAATCATGAGCACTGTGGATGTTAGTTGTGATTCTGTCGCAGGCATCATGCATTATACGGCTGTGATGCAACGATTGCGCAATGCTCTATTGAATCCCGCCTGGATCTGCTTCCTTTGGGTCGGCATGACTATTGGCGTTTCCATGATCGCGACGCCCGTGCGCTTTACCGCCACAACGATTACGCGAGAAATAGCGCTTGATGTCGGGCGGGTGGTATTCGCTGCGCTGAACAAGGCAGAACTCGTGGCGCTCGTCATTTTGCTCATCGTTATTCGAGTTTCGGGTCGCGCGGCAAAATACTGGGGATTCGCCGCTATCCTCGCATTAATCGTGATCGCGCGGTCTCTGTGGCTGACACCAGAACTCGCCGAGCGTACGCAAATGATCATTAACGGCATCGAGCCTCCCGCATCCCATGCACACGCGATCTACTCATCACTTGAGTTGATCAAAATCGGAGTACTGCTGTACCTGGGTTTTTCGTCGCTTGGAGCTCAAGTATCAGGCGGTCGCACTGGGGCGGCTTGATACCGATTCGTACCAGCGTTTTAGATTCTCCGCATCTTCCGGCATCGCTAATTTAATCCAGGACGCGAAATCCGCGGCAACCAGCGCCGAGATATCGGCGATCGAAAACCGGTCGCCCGCTACAAATTCGTTGCTAGCGAGTTGCCCGTTCATACGGCGAAAAAAATGTTCAACCCGGTCGCGCCCGCGCTCGGCAAGTTCAGGAATTTGCGCATAGGAAACAATCCCTGTTGCCGCCCGGCCTTTCAACCCTTTCGCCGCATTGCGGAATGCGTCGGCCGCCGCCCATAGTCCTTGTTGTTCTACTTTGCTGTTCCACATGAGGATACGGGCGCGTTCCTCGTCCGTGGTGCCGAGTAATGCCGGTTCCGGGTGTTTCGCTTCCAGGTAATGGCAAATCGCGATGACTTCGCTAAGACAGCTACCGTCATCGAGCTGCAGCGCCGGGACTACGCAGTCCGGATTGATCTCCCTGTAGGCATCTGCGAATTGCTCGCCACTACCGAGGTCCACCTGCACTGTCTCGATTTCAATACCTTTTTCCGCCATGAAGATTCGAACTCTCCGTGGGCTGGGTGCAGTCTTGCAGTCGTAGAACTTCAAATCATTTCTCCGCCGCGTTTGCGGCGTCAAATACAGTTTGTGCGTTCTGGCCGAAAATAGTCGCTCTCGCTGAGTCGCTTTTTCTTTCGCTGCGGTCCCAGTCCTGACCAAGGTCGACACCTTTGCGAACGGCCGGGCGTTGCTTCAGCGCGTCGAACCAGCGGCGCAAATTTTCGAACTTGTCCAGATCGTTGCCGAAACGGCGATACGGTTTAACCCACGGAAAGCTGGCGATGTCGGCGATCGAATATTCGCCCGCGAGATATTCCCGGTCTCGCAAACGCACATCCATAACAGCGAGCAAGCGATCGTATTCATCAGAGTAACGTTCGCGGGCATACGGAATTTCTTCCCTGGTGTAGTTGACGAAGTGGCTGAGTTGTCCCGCCATTGGGCCGAGGCCACCGGCCTGCCAGAACAACCACTGCAAGACTTCATACCGCTCGGCCTGTGTTTCAGGTAGCAACATACCGGCCTTCTCCGCCAGGTACATCAGAATCGCGCCACCCTCGAACACCGATATACCGGTGTCATGATCAACAATCGCCGGCATACGATTGTTTGGCGAAATTTTCAGAAATTCGGGTGCAAATTGATCACCGCTACCGATTGCCACTGGAATCGTCTCGTAGGGAAGACCACACTCTTCGAGCATGATCGAAATCTTGTGGCCATTCGGGGTCGGCCAGTAGTAAAGATCAATCATGTCTTGCAGTATAAGGTTATCCATCACTCACGTGGTACCGGAATGAACAGCATGCAAACCAGAGCATTTGAAATTGACGCGTCCGATAATCACACGATTCGCGGCACACACTGGCGACCCGAGGGCGATGTGCTCGGTGTCATTCAGGTTTTTCATGGGCTCGGAGAACACCACAAACGCTATGAGCGATTTGCCGGGCTGGCAACGGCACGTGGCCTCGCCGTCATCGCACATGATCACCGCGGCCATGGAATTCATGCAGAGGAGCTCGGACACTTCGCCGATCGCGGCGGCTGGCAGCTGCTAACGGATGACGGGCTGCTGGTTAACGACATGATCGGTGATCAATACGCCGGCACGCCAATCGTCTTGCTTGGGCATAGCATGGGCTCGTACATCGCGCAGTATTTTTCGATGCAGCATGACTATCGCCTTACCGCGCTCGTATTGTCGGCATCTACCTGGCCGAATAAGGTGCTGCTCATCATCGGCCGACTAGTCGCTCGATTCGAGGCCATGCGACATGGCATTCGCGGCAAGAGCGAATTACTGCATAAGCTCGGGTTTGGTGACTTCAACAAGCGGTTCGCACCCGCTCGAACGGAACTTGACTGGCTCTCTCGTGACGCGGCCGAGGTCGATGCTTACGTTAACGATCCGCTGTGCGGCGGCCCGTACACTTGCGGGTTATGGCTCGACCTGATGGGCGGATTGAAGGCCATCGCGTCAAATCATGCGCTGCGACAGATTCGAGACGACCTTCCTGTCCTGTTTACGGGCGGTTCCGACGATCCGGTCGGTGGTCAAAAGGGCATTACGGACCTGATGATGCACTACGCCAAGTCGGGTCACAGCTCATTGTCGACGAAGATTTACCCGGATGGTCGCCACGAAATGCTCAACGAGATTAACAGGGACGAATTTACCGCCGATGTCTTGAACTGGATCGAAGAGCAGCTACCAGGCGTAACTGGCGCTTAGGCTAATCTGACGCTCACTCGCCGGCGTTCCAGGAAACGGCTGGTATTCCGAATCAGTCGCATTATCTACGACCAATGCGGCCCCAAACTTATGCTCTCCCGTCGACGACCATTTTAGAGAGACCGATGCGAGATAGGTCGAGTCATCACCGACCCGTAGAGGATTGTCTTCCTGTGCGCGATACTCGTTATCGATACGCAGCTCAAACCCACGCGAGAACCGATAAGTGAATGCCAAAGTCGCTCGATGTTTGGCGAAGTTCAATGCATAGAAACTCGCATCAACCTGCGCCGAACCATAATCGGCATCTTTATCCAGCGCGGTATAACCGATCGCAAGATCGATCGCTTCCCAGGAACGAACGAAGAACGCTTCCAGACCGAGAACATCCAGATCAACGGCATTGGCCTGTCGCGCGAACGGCGCACCCGTCGCGTATGTCCAGTCAACCAGGTCATCGTCGCGGCGACTAAAAAGTGTGGCCTGAAATTGCCAGTCGCCAGTATCTCGCTCGATCGATGCCGACAACTGTTTTGCCTTCTCGCGGCCGAGGAGCGAATTGCCACCGAACAGTCCGGTGGGATTCGAGTTCAACGCCGTGTATCCGGGAACCTGGGACGTGGTAGCATATTCGAGCGTGTAGTCGGTTGTGCCTTTGGCATCCGATCGACTCAAAGTAACGCCCACTAACGGCGATACCGCATTGCTGTCACGATCACTGTAGTCGAGTGTTGCGCCAACACGCCAAACCAGCTTATTACCGCTGGAAAGATCCGTGTCGATCGATGGCACTATCGAAAACGTCGCGTAGGTTCGATCGGTGAAGAGGCCGTTCGTCAGATCGGTCGAGCGTACAAGCTTGTCGGAGGTAAGTTGCCCGCCGTAACGCCACGATACCGGACCGACTTGCTGCAAGCCCTGGAAGCCGACACCCAGAACCCTGGTCTCATGTTCGAAGGATCCGGGCGCACCCGATTCCAGAGTGGTCCGGTTGAAGTCATAGTCATCAACCAGACGCCGGTAGAATCCACCCACTTCGAACCAGCCGCTGTCAGACTGACGTCGGTGATTCACCAGCAACAGCGTCGTTTGCGTGTCGTCAATTTCGGGCAGGGACGCGAATCCTGTGTACGCGCCCGGCCAGCCAAAAAACTTATCCTGGTAACTGACAATCAAATCGCTTTGTGTATCGCTGGTGACGTGCTGCAACTGCACATTCGCTCGCGTGAATTCATGATCGCCAAACGCCACGCTGCCGTCGCCTTCCGATCGTGCCAACGACACGCCGATACCGAAATCGTTGCCAGATGCGTTGGTAGTCACATTACCGAAATTCAGCGACTGAAAGTTCAGGCTGTCGCTGCCGGCCCCAAGTGTCACGAAGCCACCATCATTCACTCGGTTGATGCCGTACGAAACTGTCGCGATTGCCGAGTTGAATCCTTCGATCGCGCTGTCAATTCCCTTATAAATAGCGGGCACAGACATTATGGCGGGGTCGACGGGCAGTCCGGCAACATAGTGGCCCGTTTGTGGGTCCATTACGGTCACCGCACCAAGCTTGAAGCCGGTGTTCTCAAACAGACCGCCGCGGACTGTAACGTCGGACTGTCCCTCAGCAATACCGCGCGATTGCAGTTCTGTCAGCGGGTCGAACCGAAGTGTCGTCGCTGCGGTCGGATAGCTACTCGCAGGGCTGTCGTTTGCGACGCGAATCGCTTTGACCGTGATTTCGGAAATTTCATCATCGGATAATGCTTCACCACAGGTAAAACCAAGCAGCGATGCTGCCATGAGCGCAAAATTGTATTTCATAAGAATTTGCTAAGCGTGGCTGTCTCTGACAGGCAGCTGGGTTGGTAAGTAGAAAGACAAGTAAGTGTTACAGATTTTCTGCGCTTCCACCAAGCGTTTCTCGGAGATATGACTCTCGAGTACGTAATTTCGGAATGCGTTGATCTGGCCCTGATTCCACCATATTCACCAGCTCAAGGGACAGTTTGTATACATCACCCGGCCAGCGAGCGGACAGATAATTTCTATCCTTCACGACAAAGCCCCGATCAAGGTGATTCAGGCTATCGCGAAGGACTGGCGTTGGACCTTGCTCAAAGTTCCTGGGGTCGGACATCGCAGATTTGACCTCATCCTCAACAGTTGTACCTGGATAAGTCAGGTAGTAATCGCCCATCCAGAGTCGGGTCAAGTTATAGGCGGCCAATTCCTGCGACTTGAGCAAAGCAGTGGTTTTGAAATCATGAATAACAGATTTTCCCGTGTTGGGATCGGCACTACGTGCGGCCACGATCACACCGTGACAAATTGCAGCGACCGGCTTTCCTGCTGCGAAAAATTCAGCAACCAGATTCTGTATCAGTTCTGACTCCAGGTACTCCCTTACGCCTTTGTCGTGCCCGCCTGGCAAATAAAGTGCGTCGAAGCTCTCGTGCCGTACAGCCACGTAGTCCAGCGGATGACAAAACGAAGACACTTTGATCATGTTGTCATGGGCGACAACGGCATCACCTCTGGCCTTGAGCAGTGGTTTTAGGATGCCGAGTTTATCTCCGGTCAGCATCAGCCTGTCGGCTGCTGCTTGCTGACCGTCTGGCGTCGCAAAAACGACTTCGATGCCTCCCTTGGACAGTAGCTCCCACGGAATGGCAACTTCGGTCGGATCAAACCCGTATTTGGGCAATGGCATCAGTACTTTCAATGTCGTCTCCTGTCCGTATATGTCGCAATTGCGCCCGTCCACTCACAGCGTAGTGTTTATATCATGGCTTTCCGATGGCTTAGCCAGCCGCAGGAGGTACTGATGTCAATCATCAACGTACTCATCATCGGCGCACTCATCGCGACCGT
>JAJFKQ010000037.1 GCA_021773155.1 Woeseiaceae bacterium
ACATTCTGTTTACATCCTCTGCACGATCCCGGTCGGTCCCGGCCAGGTACTGGTTGCGGTGATACAAGTGCTCACCTTCCTTGACCTTGAATCCAAGTGACCGGATAACGTCCCCGGCGAAGCTGATAGTCTCGTTCTCGGACACGTTACTCGCTGGCGCAATCAATCCGACCGTATCGCCCGCTGTAAGGCGCCGTGGTTTGCGAATTTTGTGCCGCGACGCGGCATAGGTGGCGGTAAGCGGCACCATACTGGCCGCTCCCGCGAAGGTGGTGGCGATGCTGGATTTGAGTATCTGTCGTCGATTCATATTGTTTTTACTGTCGCTTGGCCTGTTTGCCGGATTACATCGGAGTTTACTTCAACTATGATGGTAAGCATGTCGTGTCTCACAATTATCCGATCCGCTCGTGATGAAATGTCGGCGAATGAGAAGAAACTCGCGGACTTCGTTCTCGAGAATGCATCGCTGGTGCGAGACTACTCGTCGCAGCAAATCGCTGCAGCAGTGGGCGTTAGTCAGTCCAGCGTCGTCAAGTTCAGCCAGAAGCTGGGATACAAGGGCTTCACTGATCTGAAGCTGGCCATCCATGAGTCCGTCGTAAAACAGGAATCCAACGTTTCTTTATTGCACGGCAGGGGTGCGTCACCCGGAGTAGAAATTTCTTTCAAGGACAAGCTTTACCGGGCCAAGTCTGAAGCAATCAATGGGGCCAGTGACCTGAATGATGATCATTCGCTGTTGGCCGCTGCTCGGGCCATCGATTCATCCGCTCGAGTGCAGCTCGTTGGCAGCGGCAGCGCGTATACCGTAGCGCGTGATACGGCTCTGAAAATGATGGGCTTCGGCAAACCGGTAATTGCTGAGGCTGATACGGAGTTGCAAATTTCCGGCGTTGCCACGCTTGGACGTGGTGACTGCCTCTTACTGATAACGGCACTGGGGCAATCGCCGCATCTTGTACAACTTGCCCGACAAGCGAAAAAGGCTGGCGTGACAGTCATATCCCTGACCAATCAGTCAGCCAATCCGGTGTCTGGCCTGGCCGATATCCGCTTGTTTTCGGTTTCGCGCGGAGCAGATAGCGAAATGTCCGATATCGTTGCGGCAACATCACAGCAGCACGTGATAGATCTCGTGTTTTGTTCGCTCGCGCAGCACGTCGAGCAGAGTCAGGGCGTGCGATCGAAGACTCGCCGGACAAAGGATGTGTCGAAGGCAAAATAGGCTATTAATCGCCAGAGATGGCTAACTATAAGTATAGGACTCGGCAGTATCTCTGGTGAGTTTCTGGATTAGATCCAGTTGTCGTGCGGTAAAGCCAGGTTGGTAATAGTCTGGTGCGTTGATTGTCGGCGCATAGTCATCGATAGTTTTCTTGGCCCACTCATCATCGAGATCTAAATGCGCGAATAATCTTTGCAAGCTTTTCTCGGTCTGGGAACAGATTTCTTCGTAACGAATTACAAGACACGCTTTCGCGAGCGTTTGATTTTCTTTCATGCGCTGTTGTAAAAATCCGTAGACATCCGCCCATTGGTTCGCATACCAGGCCACTTCTTCAAGACCCTCGCCATAATTTGCCTGCCGGGTTTCATCGACCCGGCTTTCATCGACGACAATGGGGCAGCGTAGAGGGCCAAATTCGTAATGTCCCGACAGCTGTAGTTGTCGTGAGACCCGGGAATCCTCTTCGTTTTGTTGGCTGAACAGGCGGTGTTGTTTAATCAGTGAAGCTACTTGTTGCACCGGGTCCCTAATCGGAATGATTATTCGGGCGTCAGGAAACAGCTTTAGCAAATATTCAATTCGGGTAACGTGGTAGTTGTTTTTGGCCAAATACCTTTGCCGATTTCCGACCATTAGCAGCTTGCGGATGTGATCCCGAAAATATTTCTCGAACTGCGGATGGCTTTCTTGCGCGCTCATCACATGACTGCAATCAGGTTTGTGAGCCTCCGGGAAAAAATGCGTCCACAAGACCTCTTCAACCGCTTCCGGGCTGTCACCGGTAATCATCAAGCGGTCTTGATGGGCTCTCTCTTGAGGCTCTTGTTTCGGGAGCGGCAGGCGCTTACGAAGACTGTTCCACCAATACGGTATCCAGGTTACCGGAAAGTCGCTGTAGTGATGACACGCAAGTTGTGGATGTTGGCTGATGACTTCCGTGAGGATGGTTGATCCGGAGCGTGCCACACCGCTCACGAAGATGGGTTTGATAATTTCCTGGTTGTGCAGATCTTTACCCAGAGTGAAAGACTCCAGGTTTCCCAATGCCTTCCAAAAACGCGGAGTACTGGCGACTATTCTGCTCGCGAAATGGAGTCCGGTCGGCACATGGGATGTTTTGTTTTGGGGCACTTTTGTCGCGACGCCAGACAACTCTGCAGCTTTGGACAAGTATACCCAAGAATCCTGATGGGGATTGATGCTTCCCCGGGTAGTCCTGACAATCTATACTTTCGCCTGGTAAAATTCCGGGTAACAAACTCTTCTTATGCCCAGTTCCTCCCTTGCCCACATCGTTCGATGGGTCCTGGCTTTGTATTTGGTGTTGGCAGCTTCCGTTGCCGAGGCTTATATCGGTCCCGGTGCGGGGATCAGCTTTCTGCAGGGCGTTTGGGTCGCCCTGGTGGGCATTGCGTTGTCGATTGTGGCCATTATCCTGCTGCCGTTCAAATTGCTGATCCGGAACTTCGGAGAAGCGCGAGCTGTGCTGGGGTTGGTCGGCCTCGGGTTTCTTGCCTGGCTAATTTACGAGTACCAACCTCAGGCTGTTCCCGAAAAAGTGAGTGGTAGAACCATTGTTTTGGGCTTTGACGGTATGGACCCGCAACTGGCACAACGCTGGATGAAAGCAGGGCTCATGCCCAATTTTACCCGCTTGGCTGAGAGTGGCGGTTTTCAGACACTGGCAACAACGAATCCCGCCCAGTCCCCGGTGGCCTGGTCCAGTTTTGCTACGGGAACCGGGCCAGGAGAACACGGCGTTTTCGATTTTCTGAGAAGGTCAACCGATACCTACGTACCTGATTTTGCCATCTCGGAAACACAGCCCACAAAATACACGGTCGACTTGTTTGGCCTGAAGATTCCCACCGATGGTGGTGAAATCATCAATCGCCGAATTGGCGAGCCATTCTGGATGACCGCGGAAAAAACAGGTCTCAATGCCGTGGTATTACGCGTACCGGTGACCTATCCACCGGATCCCATTCATCACATGCTTTCGGGCATGGGCGTGCCGGACTTGTTGGGTTCTCAGGGAACCTATTCTATTTTTACAACTGAACGTCTGGAGACTACTGAAAACCGACGCATCAAACGTGTGATACCTGATCAGAAAGGTCTGGTCGAAACGGCGCTTATCGGACCCGATGATCCTTTTGCCGAAGGGAAAACATTGCTGCAGCCCTTCTCCGTTGAGCCAGCGCCTCGTGGCGTCCAAATTGGCATCAATGGTAAAAGTTTTGGATTAAAGGCAGGGCAGTGGAGTGATTGGGTCGGCGTCGAATTCGATATCTTGGGTCCCTTGCACACCTCGGGAATGGTGCGTTTTCTATTGCTGCAAACCTATCCTGTACTCAAGCTGTATGTTTCGCCCATCCATATTGATCCCTACGATCCGGCAGTGGCCATTTCCTCACCGCCGGAATTTGCAGCCGAATTAGCGGACAAGATCGGTCTATACCATACCATCGGCATGCCCGAAGAAACCTGGTCGCTGAATGAAGACCAGATTAGTGATGAGGACTATCTGGCCGTGATTCGTACTACATTGGCTGAGCGCGAAGCTATGTGGTACAGCTCGCTTGAAGCTCACAACACAGAACTTGCTGTCGCAGTGTTTGTGCAAACGGATCGAGTGAGTCACATGTTCTATCGGGGCCTGGATGAAGAGCATCCGTTGTATAGCCAAACCGGAGAAAATGCGCGCGGGGCTGTGCAATGGATTTATCAGGAAGCGGACAGGGTGTTGGGTGAAACCCTCAAGCGAATGGACCCGGCGGACCAACTTATTGTCTTAAGTGACCATGGCTTTGCGCCTTTTCGAAAAGCGGTTCATCTGAATCGCTGGTTAGCTGAAGCCGGGTACCTTAAGTTTAAACCGGGCGAGCACGGCACAGACGCTTTATTTGGGGGTGTTGATTGGGCGCAGACAAGAGCTTATGCACTGGGCTTAAATGGAATATTCGTCAATCAACAAGGTCGCGAGCCAAAAGGCAGTGTCACTGTTCTTGAGACGAAAGCATTGAAGGCTAGAATTGTTGAGGAGCTTGTTAATGCTACTGATCCGGAAACCGGAGATTCGCTGGTACGACGAGTTTTTGATCGCAAGGATATCTATCCCGGTTTGGCTAATGCCGAGGCTCCTGATTTGGTGATCGGATATGAAAAAAATTATCGCGCGTCCTGGCAGACAACTCTGGGAGGCGCGCCGCAGGATTTGGTAGAAGCCAATCGCCAGAAATGGAGTGGCGACCATTGTATCGATCCATCACTGGTTCCCGGTGTTTTGTTTACGTCTTTCCCACTGTCACGCGAAGTCAATAATATTCAGGACGTTCCCGATTTGATTCTGGATCTTTTGGAGACACGCATCGATGACTGACTTTGCGTTGTTCGACCTCTTGAGCCCTCTGCTGTCGCTAGTTGACGAGGTTTTGAGCAACTCTCTGGCGCTTGCCCCGGTTTGGCGGATTGCCATCTTCGCGGCGCTCGGTAGTGCTGTCTCCATGTTGCTGTTCAAAACACTATCCAATCAAGCCGAGTTAGCCGTTTTAAAACAAGAAATCAAAGCAGTGCAAAAGGAGTTGACCAGGTCGGAAATGGAACCTGGTCGCCTGAGAAAAGTCATACAGCAGAACCTGAAGCTCACCGGAAGACAACTGTGGTTAAGTTTGTGGCCTGCGCTGGTTGCTTCCATACCGATACTGTTTCTCCTGGCCTTTAGCTCCAACCAGTTCAGTGTCGAAACACCAAAATCAGACTTTAGAGTTTATGTGATGCCGCAAGATATGCAGAGCTCCCCATTGGAATTTGAGTGGCATGGAGTTAATGCACAATGGGATGCCCGAAAGAAGGCGTGGACTTTTTACCAACCGGGTCCAGGGCAGTCCGCGTCGTTAATGTCAGGTAGCCAGAAGCAGCTCAGTCTGCCAACGTCTGTACCCACCAGTGTCATCCACCATAAACGCTGGTGGAATTATCTGTTTGCAAATCCTGCAGGTTATCTTGATGCGAACGCGAACATCGGGATGTTTGTGTTTAACACCCCAACACAAATTATCATGAACTGGGGACCTGGATGGATGCGAGGTTGGTTGTTTGCGTTTATGTTATTCCTTGTATTGTTTTCCGTTGCAATCAAAGTCGCGTGGAAGATTCATTAATTTCCATATGATGAGAAAGGATAAGAAACTGGTGAAAGCAAAGTTGATCAGAACTGCGGCGATTAAGTTTTGTGCAGTATTCGTTGCTGCCGTCGCATTGCTGATAGCGGGCTGTTCCGATGGAAATGGCGGTTCTCAATCAAAGGGTCTACCCGATGGCGAACGCCCGGCGATTCTCCTGATAACCCTGGACACGACGAGAGCTGACCACCTGGGTATTGAATCGAGTTCGGTCAAGACCCCACATCTCAAAGCTCTGGCAGAGCGGGGTTCGTATTACACACAGGCTTACTCAACCACCCCGACAACGTTACCGTCCCACACGTCGATGCTGACAGGCCTCTACCCGACAGACCACGGGATTCGTGAAAACGGACGCCGGGTTGGTGGGCAACTTGAGTTGTTGGCAACGAGATTAAAAGGGCTCGGTTATCAC